>DBXI01000052.1:0-6679 GCA_002309255.1 Bacteroidales bacterium UBA1216
GAGGCACTTCTTCACCCGCAAAAATTTAAAATGTTTTGGGGACCCCAATGAAAGAAAAGTCAGATAGTATCTGACGATAATAGACGCTGCTTTTTGAGCCGGCGTTTACTAAACGCCTATGCCCGATCCGATCGGGCGGAAGGAAAGAATTATCTGCAAAGCCGTTGTCGGAATCCGATTCCGACGCAATGAACAAAGAAAAAAGCAGGCAGTACCTTTCGGCTGCCTGCTCGTGAATACTTTAACGACATTTTATCTCACTTCCTGCCCTTGGACGGTGTAAGTCTTGCCGTCGCGGAGGATGAAGAGTTGGCCGTCAATCAGCATCTTGCGCAGACGGGTGTCGCCGGTGTCAACGTTTTCAACCGCATTCGGCACATCGGCGGTCGTGAACGATTGCGTTGTTGTCTCGATGACAGCACCGTTCGCGTCTTTGGCTTTAATTGTCAGGTCGTAGTCAGTACCAGCTTCCAGACCGGTGACGGTGAACGAGAAGCCTGAGGCTTGTGTTGAATGGTCACGTGCCGGAGCAGCAAAGGCAATCTGTGTCAGTTGGCCGTTGGCGTTAAAGATCAACGTGCAAATCACATTGCCGTTCTTGTCCTTGATAACCAGCTCGTAGGTTGCTGCATTATCTACTGCAGGCCAAACGACATCGGCGGTTGTCTCTGTAGGTGTTACTTTTACATCGCTCGTCTCGACGGTGACAGCACCTAAGGGACGCACGTCATACATGCCCCAGAAGTCATGTGCTTTGTACGTAGCCAGATAATCGGCTGGAACATAGATAATCGTGCTATACGGCAAATTGTAATAGAACGCACCTTCCTTCACCGTAGGCGGACGCTGGCTGTAGCAGGTGATGGATGCAAATTCGTAACAGCTGCTATACGCATTATGCTCTATCACTTTTACGGACGAACCGATAATAATGTTTTTAATTTGATAGCAATTATAGAAAGCATCTTCGCCGATAATGGTAATCTCATTGCCGATGGTTACGGCTTCTGCATTGTAGGTATAGGTGTAATTCTCCGTCAACTCACCTGCTCCTGTTATCTCAAGGGCTTTTGTTTGGGCGTCAAATGTCCAAGTCAGCGCCTCGTCCTTGCCGCATTTGCCTGTCGGCAGATAGTCAAAGATAGCCTCAACTGTAATATCTTGCGTCAGTTCAATTGTTCGCGGATTATCGGTATTACCATCTGCCCATTTGACGAAATAGCATCCACGGTCAGGTCCTGCGGTAAGGGTTAATGTCTCGTCACATATAGATAAGCCTTCCGACCACTCGTCTGCTTTGCTATACCAAATGTATCCGTTCTCTGCTTTCGTTGTTATCGTATAGGGCGACGGAGCGTGTCCGATATTAGAAGCATAATTGCTCCATCCGTCAGCAGACCGATATACATCCAATGAGCCGCAAGGCACATATATAGAAACACCGTAGCCAAACACACTATTACCTAATGCCGGAGGCGTTTCGCTTTGCATCGTCACACTTGCCAGACTGCTGCAACTCCTGAAAGCAGCCTCTCCAATGCTTGTCACGCTGTTGGGAATGGTGACAGAGGTAAGACTGCTGCAGCTACGGAAAGCACCTTCTCCAATGCTTGTGACGCTATTGCCGATGGTGACAGAGGTCAGACTGCTGCAACCACAGAAAGCATCGTCACCAATGCTTGTGACACTATTGGGGATGGTGACAGAGGTAAGACTGCTGCAATTTTCGAAAGCATAATCTCCAATGCTTGTGACACCTTCTCCAATGATTAGCTGTTCGGCCTGTGAGGGAGCTTCCGCACCGTAGGTGTAATTGCTGTTCAATGTGCCGTTTCCGGAGATTGCCAGTGTCTTGCTTTCGGCATCGAACACCCACGTAAGTTGATTATTGTCGCCGCATGTGCCGGATTTAACAAATGCAAATTCAGCAGTATAAGTCACATCCTCCATTGGATCTATTGTACGCGGATTGTCGGTGTTTCCGTCCGACCATTGCGTAAAGTGGTAACCATAGTTCGCGGTGGCGGTCATGGCGCTGTCACAGGCTGTTTTCGGAACAGAAACGCTTCCTGCATTGCTATCAGCAGACACCGCTTTTGCGATAGCTGCGACATAATAAATACGAGACGAATAATTACTCCATTCGTTCTTATATGCGTCTATCGTACCACAAGGAACGATTATCTTCAATGATGATGAAGTGTTATCAAATGCAGATGTGGTGTCATCAAATGCATCTGAAACCAATGTCGCTGGTGTTGAACCCTCACAGATAACCGAGGTCAGACTGCTGCAATAAGAGAAAGCCCACGTTCCAATGCTTGTCACGCTGTTGGGGATGGTGACAGAGGTCAGACTGCTGCAATAAGAGAAAGCACTACCTCCAATGCTTGTGACGCTGTTGGGGATGGTGACAGAGGTCAGACTGTGGCAATAAGAGAAAGCACCACCAGCGATACTCTCAATGCCTTCCTGTATAGAATAGTCTCCGGAATAGGATTCCGGCATACGTGCAAATACAAGTTCATTATATACCGGCGAGGTCAGCCTGCTGCATCCATAGAAAGCCCCACCTCCAATGCTTGTCACGCTGTTGGGGATGGTGACAGAGGTCAGGCTGCTGCAAGCATAGAAAGCACCTTCACCAATGCTTGTGACGCTGTACGTTTGGTTGTTGTACGTCACCGACGAAGGGATATTGGCAGAAGTCAAACCGCTGTAGTTGTTTCTTGAATAGTACCCTTGATAAGTAACTTCCGCAGTCCGGTTTGTCGCATCAAGGTTGTAATACAAGTCGCCGATTTGAACTCTTTCAGCGAAGATTGTTCCTACGCTTGCTACTAGCACAAGGAAGAGAGTAAATAATTTTGGTTTCATAAATCTGTACACTGCTTCGTGTCGTGCGCAACTTCTGTGCCTGCAAGCAGGCGGTGAATATTTGGGTTAATTGTTCTTCGTCATATATAAACATAGAAAAGCGTGAACTCCAATTGGTCTTCACGCTGGTCAAGGGCTTCGCAATCCCCGAATAAAGTAGAAAACAACTGACGTCCACGCCTGATATGTACAACCACCTACCTCGCCCTATGACGGGCGTGGAGTAGATATTTACATACCCACGAGGACATTCATCGTTGTTGTTCGGACTTTATTCTGTAGAATTTTGCGAAGATTCTGACCAGTCGCAAACAACGTCAATAAACGCCTTTTATTATGTCACCGCTTTGTTTCGCTGTCGGTGCCAGCTGTCGCCTGCGACAAATTGTGCTATCGAATGTCGCTCTGCGACATAAAGCGCACAATTATCTTGGCTCTTCAAAAATCAATCGTGCCGATTAATTTTTGAGTTCCAATGATTACTTCCATTGGACGATGCTCCAGTTTAACGTCTCAGAGCTGACGGTCGCAATAGACCCTGCGGCAGAGGTGTTTATTAATTACGTATATTGAGTATCATACGCATTGTGTCGTAACTTCTGTCTTGAGTTTCAAGATGCGTAAAACCACATTTCTCATAGAAAGGAACTGCAAAGTATTGAAGTGTAACATAAGCATCAACCGTTATGAATGGCGTGTGCTGCGATTGTGCAAGCTTGCTAATCTGCCGTATAATAACGGACCCGATATGTTTGTTCCTAAATGACTCACTAATAGCAAGGTACTCAATTTCTACTGTCGAATACCGCTTAATTGACTTTAACCCACCAGATAGTTTATCCAGTATAGAGAACGGTTTTCCATAAGCAGGAGCATCTGTAAAAGATTCATTCTCGTCAAAGAAATAACCTTCACTTAACACAAACATCCCAACAATCGTATTATCCTCGTCATAAACGATGAATAACTGATTTTCATGCTGGGATAAATAATTGTCAAGACGGAAATGAATAAAATCATCCATTTCCTTCACACCACATCGGAAATCTCTTAAAATCCTTGCGGACGTAGAGCGTTCAAAACTAAGTAAGCTCATTATTTCCAAACAACTTCATATTCAGATGGCCGATTCAGGAACTCAATCCGTTTACGGTCTTCCTCATTCAATTGTCCAGTCTCATAGCGACGAATCTGATCACGTAAGGCTTTAGCGAATTCACCAGTGATCGGTTTCCGTCTAGATTTAACTCCTAACATATTAACTCCTTTCTGTCTTGAATGACGCTACAAAGATACAAAAAAAAATGACATTTGCAAATGTAGGACAAAAATTTTTGCAAAAAGGTGAAAAGAAAGTGAGAAATTTAATGGAAACGGGGGAAATAGGATTAGACCGCTGCGCTATGCTGGAGATTCCGGAAAATCTGGGACGGCGGCTCGGGGTAGCCGTGTCGGAATAATTCCGACGAAATGAACGAAGAAAGAAGATATAGGACTGAATAGCCCAAATAGGAAACAATAGGGGATATATTTCGGTAAAGCCGATGTCGGCATCGGATGCCGACGTAATGAACGAAGAAAGGGGAGGGATACCCGCAGCCATGCGGGGCAATGAACAAAAGAATGGAGAAGCTTAGTAAGCTGCATCAAATGCCAGCATTGGGCGGATTTAAGTGTTATAACCTGCCAAAATAGAAAAATTAAGTCGGTTTTGGCGGACTTTGACACCATAATCTGCCAAAACAGAAAAATTACACCCGTTTTGGCAGAAAACATCGCAAAAACTTGCCAAATTGGAAAATATTTAGTATCTTTGTGCCGGTTTTACAGAAGTGCTCTTAACAGCACGATGGCTAACATTCAAAATCAAGACAACATGAAGGACAATGTGAGAGGACGGCAACATGCCAAAGAAGCTTTAGACAAATATCTTCATTCAGCGCAATCAGAGTTCATCGCTGTGTACGGGCGTCGGCGCGTTGGAAAGACTTTCCTCATTCGTGAGTATCTGGAAGACGAGATAGTCTTTCAATTCTCCGGCATGGCAAAGACACCGAACAAACTGCAACTACAGAACTTCGCCCAAACACTATCACGCTATGCAGGCAAGGAACTGCCGGAGCCTACCAACTGGTTGAAAGCATTCGACCAACTGATAACCTATCTATCCTCCATCCGACGTGAAGGGAAAAAAGTGGTGTTCATCGACGAACTACCTTGGCTGGATACCCCTCGTTCAAATTTCCTTCCTGCCATCGAAAATTTCTGGAACAATTGGGCCTCGGCGCGACATGACATTATGCTGGTGGTCTGCGGTTCGGTTACATCATGGATGATGGATAACCTAATAAACAATCATGGAGGATTATACGGGCGTCTGACGGGGCTTATTCCATTGCAGCCGTTCACATTAGTCGAATGCGAGGATTATTTTACAGCCCGTGGGCTGCACTTGTCGCGATATGAGATTTGCGAGGCATATATGATCTTTGGCGGCATACCTTATTACCTTAATGTTATTGACCCGCAACGCAGTTTGGCAGGAAGTGTGGATTTTGCTCTGTTTAATCCAAACGGACCTTTGTATGACGAGTATTCCCATCTGTTTCCAGCAATGTTCCATAATCCGGAAAACTATGTAAAGGTGATAAAAATCCTTGCAACGAAACTTTCCGGTATGACACGAAAGGAGATTATTGACTGTTCGGATTTTCACTCGGGTGAGGGATTGACCACGGTGCTGACTAATCTTGTGAAATGTGGTTTTGTGCGTTTGTACTCGCCATACGGCACTAAGAGAAAATATTACCAGCTCGTTGACTTCTATACACTGTTCTATCATCGTTTCCTTGCTGACAGGCAGAAGATGAGTGCTACATTCTGGACTGCCATCCAACGGACCAATGTATTCTATCAATGGGCAGGCACACGATTTGAGCTATTGGTGTTGCACCATATAGACCAGCTCAAACGATTTCTAAAGATTGAAGGCGTGCAGACAGAGGCATATTCGTGGAGAAGCCTGCAAACCGATGACGGAGCACAAATAGATCTGGTGTTGCAACGAGCTGACAATACAATCAATCTGTGTGAGATGAAGTTCACGGAAGGCAGTTACAGCATCAGCAAACAGGAGAATCTTCGTCTGCGCAACCGCATGCAGGAACTACGCACATACATGCCTAAACGGATGTCACTACAACTGACGTTAATCACAACATACGGATTGGAGGAAGGAACCTATTCAGGACTTGTCAATCAAGCAATGACTCTGGATGAGTTGTTTGAGTAATTCAGAGGCATTAAAACAAGGTGGGGAAGCTTTCATACGAGTTTTGCAGTCCAGAGATAGCAATGATGATTTTATCGGGATAAATAGTGTGGAAGAAAAGGGCGGGATTTGCAAATATAAAATATTTGTATTACCTTTGCATGCTTTTTTCGGGTTCGGGCTCCGAGAAGTTGCCCAAGGCAGCGTATGAGATGTTTGATAATTGACAATTGATAATTGATAATTGACATTTTTTCAGATATTAGCAGCGTTTAGGACCTTGATTAGCCGCCCGGCTCGTGTAATTTAATATTAAACAAGTACAATGTACGCAATTGTAGAAATGCAAGGCCAGCAGTTTCGTGTAGAGGCCGGCAAGAAATTATTCATCAACCGCATGGAGACCGAAGCAGGTGCCACGGTTGAGTTCGACAAGGTTCTGTTAGTGGACAAGGACGGCGCTGTTAAAGTGGGTGCGCCGTACGTCAAGGGAGCCAAAGTAGTATGCGAGATCATCGACAACGAGAGCCG
>DBXI01000052.1:6722-14422 GCA_002309255.1 Bacteroidales bacterium UBA1216
TATCGCAAGTTGAACGGTCACCGTCAGGATCTGACCAACCTCGTAGTTAAGGAAATCGTTTGTTAAACCCCATCATTTTAAATCCTAATCAATTATGGCACATAAGAAAGGTGTCGGTAGTTCGAAGAACGGCCGTGAATCAGAAAGCAAGCGCCTTGGTGTAAAAATCTGGGGTGGACAAATNNATCGCAAAGGCAGGTAACATCATCGTCCGTCAGCGCGGAACGGTACACAAACCCGGTGCAAACATGGGTATGGGTTCCGACCACACGCTGTACGCTCTGACCGATGGTATCGTAACCTTCACTCGCAAACGCGACAACAAGTCGTACGTCTCTATCCAGCCGATAGCTGCTGAAGCATAAATCGGCGGAGACAACACACAGAATCTCCTACCGAGGCTTCGGCTTTGGGTAGGAGATTTTTGTTATTCGGAACAACAGCACTAGTCGACTAGACGTCTAGTCAACTAGACAACTAGATAAAGAAAACAATGTTAACATTAAAGCAAATCTACGACAGCCCGGAAGCAATCATTGCCGGACTACAGAAGAAGCATTTCGCGGATGCAGAAGCTACCATCCAGCGCGTCATGGCTATTGATGCCGAGCGCAAGGCTGCCCAGCAGAAGAAGGACAACGCCTCCGCTGAGATGAACAAGATAAGCAAATCCATCGGTGCGCTGATGGCACAGGGCAAGAAGGATGAAGCCAACGCCGCCAAGGCGCAGACCGGCGAGCTGAAGCAAGCCGTAGCCACCTACGAGCAGGAGATGGAAGCCAAAGAGCAGGAGCTGACGAACCTGCTGCTGACCATACCGAATGTACCCTACGCTATCGTGCCCGAAGGCGCATCAGCTGAGGACAACCTCGCCGTGACCATCGGCAACTGGCCTAACCAGCCGATGATTGACGCCATCGCCAAGGACGGCGCAGTAGCCTTGCGTGACTGGGACGCTGCTACTGACGAGGCGATTGCCGCCGAGCGCATCGCACAAAGCGAGAAGTTGCCGCACTGGGAGCTGGCGAAGAAGTACAACCTCATTGACTTCGATCTGGGCGTGAAGATCTCGGGCGCAGGTTTCCCTGTATATATCGGTCAGGGTGCACGTCTGCAACGCGCGCTGATCAACTTCTTCCTCGCCGAGGCGAACAAAGCCGGCTACACGGAGATTATGCCGCCGACAGTAGTCAATGCTGCATCGGGTTACGGCACAGGTCAGCTGCCCGACAAGGAGGGACAGATGTACCACTGCGAGGTGGACGATCTCTATCTTATCCCGACCGCAGAGGTGCCTGTGACGAACCTGTACCGTGATGTGATCATCGACGAGGACAAACTGCCGATCAAGAACTGCGCCTACACCGAGTGCTTCCGCCGCGAGGCCGGCNNTACGGCAAGGATGTGCGCGGCTTGAACCGTCTGCACGAGTTCTCGAAGATCGAGATCGTCCGCATTGACACGCCGGAGCACTCCGACGCTTCGCATAAAGAAATGCTCGCGCATGTCGAGGGTCTGCTCAAGAAGCTTGAACTCCCCTATCGCATTCTGCGTCTGTCGGGTGGTGACATGAGCTTCACCGCAGCACTCTGCTATGATTTTGAAGTATATAGCGAAGCACAGCACCGCTGGCTGGAGGTTTCGTCCACAAGTAACTTCGACACCTATCAGGCTAACCGCCTGAAGTGCCGCTACCGCCGCAATGAGGACAAGAAAGTCACGCTCTGCCACACGCTGAACGGTTCGGCGCTGGCTCTGCCGCGTATCGTAGCCGCCCTGCTGGAGAACAACCAGACCGAGGAAGGCATCCGCATCCCTGCAGCTCTGCAACCGTTCTTCGGCGATGACATGATTCGCTAAACAAGAAAAACGCCTGCTTGCTCACGGAGCGGACAGGCATAAAAAGAAATTGCATCCTTTGCCCATCGGCAAGGGATGCAATTTGCTTAGTTAGACCTCTATCGGTACATTAGCAGGTTGATTCAGTAATATATCCGTTATCACATCCTCCACATGCGTTTGTATCGCTCTGCGTAGCGGTCGTGCGCCATAACGCGGGTCAGATCCCTCACGGATGATCTGCTCGCGCACATCGGAGCTGATGCGCACGTTGTAGCCCATCACAGCCGTGCGGGCAAGCAGGCCGCTCAGCTCTATATCCACGATCTTCTCCAGCGCCTCGCGCTGCAATGGATGGAAGAAGACAACGGCATCGAGCCTGTTCACGAACTCCGGCGGGAAGGTGCGGTTGAGCGCCTTGGTCAGTATGGATTGCGAGGTACGTGCATCGGGCGTTGCGGCCTCAAAGCCTATACCTGCTCCCTGCTCTGCCAGTTGGCGCGTGCCGACGTTCGAAGTGAAGATGATGATCGTGTTCCGGAAATCCACCGTGTGCCCCTGGCGGTCGGTCAGACGACCTTCGTCCAGCACCTGCAGCAGTACGTTGAAGATATCTGCGTGGGCTTTCTCGATCTCATCGAACAGGATGATGGAGTACGGCTTGCGTCGCACGGCTTCAGTCAGTCGTCCGCCTTCCTCATGCGCCACGTATCCCGGAGGTGCTCCCACCATCAGCGAGGCGGTATACTTCTCTCCGTACTCGCTCATATCAAAGCGGATCAGCGCATCCTTCTGTCCGAACATCTCCTCCGCCAGGCACTGAGCGAGATAGGTCTTACCTACTCCCGTTGGGCCCAGGAAGAAGAACGACCCGATCGGTCTGCCCGGATCAGACAAGCCGAGGCGTGAGCGTCGGATAGCTTTTACGACCTGTGCCACCGCCTCGTCCTGTCCTATAACGCGCGCGCGCAGTTCACTATCCAATTCGCGCAGGCGCACGCTCTCCGCCGTAGCCACGCGCTGCACCGGCACGCCCGACATGATGCTCACTACCTCCGCTATATCCTCGTCGCTCACGGCTGTCGGTTGCTCGCTGTTACCGGCTTTGAGTGCCCCGGCTTCGTCGAGCACGTCAATGGCCTTGTCGGGGAAAGCGCGGTCAGTGATGTAGCGCTCCGCCAGACGCACACACGCCTCGATGGCCTCGGGTGAGTATTCTACATGATGGTAATCGCTGTAGTACGGCGCCAGCTGCTTGAGGATGTCCACCGTCTCGTCTGCAGTGGTGGGTGGGATAACGATCTTCTGGAACCGGCGCTCCAGCGCTCCGTCCTTCTCGATCGTCTTCTTGTATTCCGCTAGGGTGGTAGCCCCTATGCACTGCACCTCGCCGCGCGCCAGCGCGGGCTTGAGTATGCCGGCGGCATCCAGCGATCCTGAACCGTTGCCCGCGCCCATCAGGGTGTGTATCTCGTCGATGAACAGTATGATCTCCGGATGCTGACGCAGCTCTTGCAGCACGTTCTTCATGCGTTCCTCGAACTGTCCGCGGTACATCGTTCCTGCCACCAGCACAGCCAGGTCAAGGCTGATGATGCGTTTGTTCTGTAACTCGGGCACATCGGTGCGGATCAGTCGCTCCGCCAAGCCCTCCACGATGGCGGACTTGCCTACACCAGGATCACCGAGCAGTATGGGGTTGTTCTTCCTGCGGCGTGACAGGATGCGCAGCACGCGCGTTATCTCCTGCTCGCGTCCTACCACGGGATCGAGTTTGCCCTCTATAGCCTGACGCGTCAAATCCCTGCCGTACGCATCCAGCGCAGGCGTATCCGACTTGCTTTTCGTTTTGGTCTTTTGGCTTTCGGCTTTCGACTCATCTATCCCGTCCGCCATCACTTTCTCCGGCTTGGGGCATAACTGTTCAGCCGTCTCGTACGTCACACCGTATTCCTCGCTCAGCACGATAGCGGGGTAGTTGATGCGCTCACGCAAGATAGCCATCAGCAAGTGCAGCGATCCGGCGACCTCTGCGCCGTAGGCATCACGCTCTATACCCACCAAGCGAATGATACGCTCACCCGCCGGCGACAGATGCAGCGTGTTGGCATCCATCTGTTCGGGAGGATCCTGACGCATGTGTGCATCCAGCTCGTGTTTGAATTGGCGAAGGTTGACGCCAAGTTTGGAGAGTACATCGTAAGCCGTACCCTCAGCCATACGTAGTATGCCGAGCATGAGATGTTCAGGGCCAACAGTAGGGTTACCCAGACGAACTGTTTCCTGACCGGCGTAGGCGATGATATTCCTAAGTCTTGAGGTATAATCCATAGTTCACTTTCCTAAATCGACGCAAAGTTACAAAAAAAATATGATATATGCAAATCTATGCCGCCTATTTACGCATAAATCGTCATTTTTCTGTACAAATCGTCGCCTTCCATTTGCTTTTTTCAGTTTTTTTTTGTATCTTTGTGGTTGTTTTTACAATGATTCACTTAATATCAACCCATATGAATAGATCCGCTACCCGACATTTCTTCTTCCATGGATGCGCTATTGTTGCATTGTTTGCCACAGTGTTCTGCTGCGAGCTGCGTGCCGCTCAGCCCACGGCGTTTGTTGACAACATCGTTTATACGCTTGATACGGAGCATCGCACCGCCGAGGTGGCTGCTAATCCGAAGACCACGGGCGAGCTGACGATCCCCGAGCAGATCAGTGACGGCGAGGGTAACCTATACACCGTGATCTCGCTGAGCGAGAGCGCGTTCAAAGGCTGCAAGGGCTTGACATCAATCGTGCTGCCGCGCAGCATACGGCAGCTCTACCGCTCGTCATTGGAGGGCACAGGCGTGTACGCCAACCGCGAGCTGTGGCACGATGGCGCACTGTATATAGACGGTTGCCTGATAGCTGTGGACAAGACTATACCGAAGCCCAAGTTCGTTGTGGCTGACAGCACGCGCGTGATAGCCGGCGGAGCGTTCCAGGGCAACAAGGTGGTGACGGGCGTGGTGCTACCCACCAGCGTGAGCCGTATTGATGTGTTCACGTTCCGTGACTGCAAGAACCTTCAGAAAGTCTCTTTCGGCCGTCACATCACCTCCATCGGGCGCGATGCGTTCACCGGTTCGGGTATCTATACCAACGAGAAGAAGTGGAAGAAAGGCATCCTGTATATCGACTCCTGCCTGGTGGCCGTGAACAAGGAGTTGCCTGCCAAGGTGACCTATAAGACACCGTATAGGCTAATCGCCGAAGGGGCATTTGCGCAGAACGGGACAGTGCAGTCGGTGGAGCTTTCGCCACAATTGGAAGTAGTGCCGGGTGCATGCTTCTACGAGTGCCCTAACTTGCGCACGGTCAAGCTGCCGGCGGGACTGAAAGAGGTAGGCGCGTTTGCGTTCTACCGCTGTCCGCTGCTGAAAGATATACAGCTGCCGGAGGGTGTGAAGAAGATCGGTGCCGGCGCGTTCTACGAGTGTAGCGCACTGCCTGCCATCGTGGTGCCGCAAGGCGTGGATACCATCAGCACAGCCTGCTTCTTCGGCTGCAAGATGTTCACATCATTCGCCTTCCCCGTGGAGCTGAAGTACATCGGCGAGGGAGCCTTTGCCGGCTGCGTACGCCTGGAGAGCATCAACCTGCCCGCTACCTTGGAGGGATTGGGCAAGCAGTGCTTTGCCGGATGCACGGCTATTGAGAAAGTTGCTATACCGGAAAAGGTGGTAGCTATCCCGGAAGAGGCGTTCGTGGGCTGCAATCATCTGTTCCGTGTCACCCTGCCCGATAACCTTTATGCTATCCACAACGCGGCGTTCCGCGGCTGCGGGATGCTGGAGCGCATCACAATTCCCGACCGCACATTTGCTATAGGCAAAAACGCTTTCTCCGGCTGCACCACGCTGGAGCAGGTGTCCCTGGGCGATGATCTGCATAGCATCGACGACGGCGCATTTGCCGACTGCCGCCGTATAGAGCAACTCACCCTACCCGCTGAGATCACCGCTATCGGTGCAGGGGCCTTTGCAGGATGTTACGGACTGAAGAAGATCGAGTTGCCGAAAAAGCTACGCCTGATCGACCGCGAAGCGTTCCGCGAGTGCCGCGCGCTGCGCGAGATCAAGCTGCCCAAGGGCGTAGAGAAGATCGGCGCACGCGCGTTTGCGCAGTGCAAGCAGCTGCGAAAGGTAGAGTTACCGAATAAGCTGCAGGAGGTGGGCGAAGAGGCTTTCCGCGACTGCGAGATGCTCCCGTCGCTACAACTCGCCCTGCCTTATGACTGCATCGTGGGAAAGAACGCCTTCAAGGGATGCAAGGAGTAGTTAGACCGCTGCGCAGAAAGAACAAAGACAGCTGCGCTGAAAGAGCAAAGACACATAACAAGACCGCTACGCAAGTCATTCAGCGTAGCGGTCTTTGTTCTGTGTTCCTTGTTCCGGAATAATATTACTCCTGGTTCAGAGTGATGCGGCGGAAGTCGGTGATGGTCACGTTCTGCTTTTTGAGGATGTCCTTCACGAGTTCTTTGCTCTCGCTCATGATGTAAGCCTGCTCAACGAGTGTGCTCTCCTTGAGGAACTTACCCAGACGACCTTGAGCGATCATCTCGATCTTCTTCATGTTCAGGTTAGTCTCAGCCTCAGCGGGTACGTTAGCGCGGATGTCGCGAGCTACCTGTGCCTGCTCCTCGGTGAGCCAGCCCTTAGCGGTGTTCGAAGCGATATGATCGTCGCTGTCGCAGTGAGCAGGGTTCAAGCCGGCCTTGCGCAGAGCGTTCTCAATAGCCTTGTTGATCTCGTCCTGTTTGGTCTTCTCAATAGCTACAGCGAGCTCCTTGGCCTTTACCTCCTCGGCTACATGGTCAGCGTCGAGTGCGATAGGAGCCATAGCGGCTACCTGCATCGAGATACCGTGAACGGTCTCGTGGTCAGCGCCTGCGTTGGCAGCTACGAGTGACGAGAGCTTGTTGCCCAGGTGGTTGTATGCGTCAACTACATCACCCTCAAGGAAGGTGTAGTCGCTGAGCTCCATCTTCTCACCGGTAACGCCTGAGCGCTCGGTAACAAGATCCTGAGCGGTAAAGTCACCGATCTTGAGAGCCTTGAGAGCCTCGAGGTCAGCAGGACGGTGGGTGAAGGCAGCGTCAAGGATGAGCTTAACCATACCAACGAAGTCAGCGTTCTTAGCCACGAAGTCAGTCTCGCACTTCACGCCTACGATCACGCCGAAGCCGTTCTCAGCCTTAGCGAATACGCAACCCTCGGAAGCCTCGCGCTCCGAACGCTTGGCAGCGATAGCCTGACCGCGCTTGCGGAGCAGGTCTTTTGCAATCTCGAAGTCGCCGTTAGCCTCTTCCAGGGCTTTCTTTACGTCCATCATACCTGCGCCTGTGATGTCGCGCAGTTTTTTGATATCAGCTAATGTTACAGCCATAATTCAATTGATAATTGATAATTGATAATTGATATTACTCAGCGGCAGCTTCTTCAGCGGGTTCCTCAACCTTTACGTCAGCAACCTTCTCAGCCTCCTCTTTCGGAGCAGCCTTGCGGACGCGTGTACGGCGCTCACGTGGTGCGGGAGCCTCGGCGTTAGCCTGAGCTGCAGCAGCGTCTTCGTCAGCCTTCTCAACCTTGCGCTCCTCAAGACCTTCCTTGATAGCCTCGCATACAGCGCTTACAATCACCTCGATCGACTTCTGTGCGTCGTCGTTAGCAGGGATAACGTAGTCGATGGGGTTAGGATCGGAGTTCGTATCAACAATGCCGAATACGGGGATACCCAGACGGTTAGCCTCAGCTACGGCGATGTGCTCCTTCATAACGTCAACAACGAACAGTGCGCTCGGCAGACGG
>DBXI01000045.1:0-4855 GCA_002309255.1 Bacteroidales bacterium UBA1216
TCCGTACCGAAAATCGTGTTGTTGGTAGTGATGTGGAAGTAGTCGGCGTCCTGCGGTATCTCGTAGTCCGTAGGGATGGAGTTCGTGCTGGCGGCTACCTCGACAGCCTCGCCGAAACCTTTGGCTTCCTTCAGGGCTTTCTTGCTCCATACACCGGTGTTCAGGTAAGCCGCTTTCTTCTCCAGCATGTTGAACGGAACCATGCAGAACTGCAGGCTCGCACCGCCGCCTAAGAACAGTACGCGGTAGCCATCCGGCACTTCTAACAGCTCCTTGAACAACGCTTCAGCCTCGTCAACTACGGGTTGGAAATACTTGGCGCGGTGACTGATCTCCAGCACCGACAAACCTTCACCTTGAAAATCCAGTACAGCCTCCGCTGTCTGCTTGATCACTTCTTGCGGGAGGATACTCGGCCCCGCGTTGAAATTGTATTTTTTCATTGTAGATAGATATATTTGTTCGTTTCTATGCGCGTGCGCGTTACATGCGCCGGCGCGCAAATTATTTTATAGGTTATAGCGGAAACATGGTTCAATGACCTGTTCCCGCTATCTGACGCTATAACACCTGTGTGTGTTATGCGTTTCTTACTCGCCAAAGTCCGGTGTGGCGGTTGATGTCTGCTGCTCGGCAGCGGCGTCTTGTACCTGCGATGAGATAGCGCTATCTCCCTCTTGCTGGGCGGCACGAACATCGCCTTTGTGTACGCCTACTGCCAAGATGCTCAGCAGAGCGATCACACCTACCAATGTCCATGTTGCTCTCTCTAAGAAGTCAGCCGTCTTAGGTGCACCCATCACCTGGTTGCCACCTGCAAAGTCTGCTGCCAATCCACCACCCTTACTATTCTGAATCAATACCAACAGTACAAGCAGAATAGAAGCGATAATAATCAAAGTAATAAATAGTGTGTACATATGTTTTAT
This sequence comes from Bacteroidales bacterium UBA1216, assembly GCA_002309255.1. Lineage (GTDB taxonomy): Bacteria > Bacteroidota > Bacteroidia > Bacteroidales > Paludibacteraceae > Colicola. The sequence goes on from DBXI01000045.1 coordinate 930, forward strand.
TTGTTTTATTTCGTCAGTTTGCCCAAAAAGCCTACAAAGGTACAAAAAATATTTTAAATATGCAAATATTTTCGCCTAAAAATACAAAAAAATCTTTAAATCTTGAAATCTTTAAATCTTGAAATGCTACCAGCGTGCTACCGTGTCATTGTAAATGTTCTCCGCCAGCTCGGTCACCATCGTGGCGCACAATTCGTCCTGCACATCGTTCAGCAGACGCGATGAGTCGAAGGTTTGATAGGCGCTATAGGTCTTTTCAAAGCTCTCCTCGGGAGCTTTGTTGTTGGTGAAACGCACCTTAATCGTGATCGTCAGCTTTGTCTCGGCGGATAGGTTGTCTGCGGAGATAGCCATGGGCGTCAGCGAGTAGTCGGTTATCTCGCCTTCCACCTCCATGTCGCCACCGCGACGCAGGATCTGCAAACGCGTCTGACGTGAGTACAACTCACGTATGGCATCCGATAGCACGTTCGACAGATTAGGGTTAACCAGCGCGGCGTTGTTCGGGAAGTCGGCTATCGAGATTGATTGCGTCTTTGAGTAGTCGATGCTTGCACCGTTGAACCGGTAACTAATCAGACAAGATGAAAATGCAACCATCACAGCTGCTAACACCAAAACTCCTATAACTCTTTCAACTTTCAATTTTCACCTTTCAATTTATTCGAGGCTTTTGAGCTTTCTATACAGCGTCCGCTCACTTATGCCAAGTTCCGCTGCGGCTTCTTTTCTGTTGCCTCCGTGACGCTCCAGTGCGCGGCGGATCATTGCTTCCTCTGCATCCCCCATGGTCAGCGGCTCAACGGCGGGTTGCTCGCGCACCACCTCCGCCACCTGCTCTTCAGGTTCGGACTGCAGGTCGTGGTGGGCAGAGTAGGGAACGATGCTGCCCGTCAGTCCGCTCATCCGTTCATCCCCTAATCCGCTTATCCGTTCACCCCCTAATCCGCTCACCCGTTGTTTGAGCTCCGCAATGTCGCGCTTCATGTCGAATAGCACCTTGTACAGCAGCTCGCGCTCGTTCATGTACGGGTCCCCGCCCATCGTCGTATGCTGCCCGAATAGGGCTATCTGTTGCTCCTGCTCGTTGGCGGGCAGGTACTTGTGCAACGTATCCGCACTGATCTCGCGCGTCTGCTCCAGCACGCAAATCTGCTCCGCTACATTCTTCAGCTGACGGATATTTCCGTACCAGTAGTAGCTCTTCAGCAGATCAGTCGCCTCGTCCGACAACTGGATGCGAGGCATATTGTACTTGTTCGTGAAGTCCGAAGTGAACTTGCGGAAGAGTAGGGGGATATCATCCTTGCGCTCGCGCAGCGCAGGCACGCGTATCTCTACGGCGTTCAAGCGGAAGTACAGATCTTCGCGAAACCGCCCCTCACTGATGGCACGTTTCATGTCCAGGTTGGTGGCGGCAACGACGCGCACCGAGGTTTTTTGTACTTCCGACGAACCCATACGGATGAACTCGCCTGTCTCCAGCACACGCAGCAGACGAGCCTGCGTTGACAACGGCAACTCGCCTACTTCGTCCAGAAACAATGTGCCGCCGTCAGCCTCCTCAAAGTATCCTTTCCGCTCGGCACGCGCATCGGTGTACGCGCCCTTCACATGACCGAACAGCTCGCTGTCGATTGTCCCTTCAGGTATCGCGCCGCAGTTCACGGCGAAGTACTTCGCATGCTTGCGGGGCGAACAGGCGTGGATGATCTGTGGAAAATGCTCCTTACCTACACCCGACTCACCGGTTATTAGCACACTTAGGTCGGTCACAGCCACTTGGGCTGCGATCTCAATGTCTCTATCCAGCATCGGCGAGCTGCCAATGATGCCGAAACGCTGTTTGATGGTCTGTAACTCCTGTGTCGTCATAACTTTAAAAAAAAGAACGTCGTTAAGGTTCCCTTGACGCCGTCCTTCGTTGTGTGATCCATGCAGGATTCAAACCTGCAACCCCCACATCCGTAGTGTGGTACTCTATTCAGTTGAGCTAATGGACCATGCTTTTCTCGAAAGCGGATGCAAAAGTACAACAATTATTTGATAAAAGCAAATATTTGTGCCAAACGGGCGCTCTTTTCCCTTTTTTTCGTCTTTTTTATCATCTTCGGGTGGCAAAAATGCACATTTTGACGTAAAAAAGAAGATTTTTGCCCACTCCTACACAAAAAACGCAAAATTGTTTGCATATATCATTTTTTTTTCGTATCTTTGTAATCTAAAATCTGAACAACCATGAAACTTCAATTCCTCGGTGCTGCCGAAGAGGTCACCGGCAGCAAGCACCTGATCACCACCAACAACGGCCATACGATCCTTTTGGATTGCGGCATGTACCAAGGTAAAGGTATGGAGACCGATGCGGCCAACCGCGATCTGGGCTTTGATCCCAAAACGCTCGACTGCGTGGTGCTCAGCCATGCGCACATTGACCATTCGGGGCTATTACCTTATATATATAAGCTCGGCTTCCGCGGTGATATCTACTGCACGCCCGCCACGCGCGATCTGTGCTCCATCGTGCTCGCCGACACCGCCTACATTCAGGCGCAGGATGTGCGCTGGTACAACAAGAAGATGGACAAGCAGCATCTGCCTAAGATCGAGCCGCTCTATGACCTCAAGCAGGTCGATGGCGTGATGAAGCACTTCGTCACCGTCAGCTACGACCGTCCCATACGCCTGTTCGACGACACCATGCTCACCTTCACCAACTCCGGACACATGCTCGGCTCGGCTATCTGCAATCTGGAGATAACGGAGCAGGAAGGCTACGTGGAGAAACCCACGAAGAAGGACAGATGGTACATGGAGAACATGTCAGCCTTTGCGCCTGCGCCGAAGAACCTCGTGAAGAAACGCATCGCGTTCACCGGCGACATCGGTCGTCCGCACAGCCATATACTCAGCTCTCCCGTCGCTTTCCCGCAATGCGACTACCTGATCACCGAATCGACCTACGGCGACCGCCTGCATGAGGGCGAACAGACCACCGAGGAGGAGCTGCTCGCGGTAGTGGAGAACACCTGCGTGCGCAAGAAAGGCAAACTCCTCATCCCGTCGTTTTCCGTTGGCAGAACGCAGGAGATAGTGTATGTGCTTAATAACCTCTACAACGACGGCCGACTGCCTCATATACCCGTCTATGTCGATTCGCCGCTCGCCGTCAACGCCACTGAGATCTTCCGTATGTATATGTCCGACCTGAACGAGGATGTGCAGGACACCCTGCGCTTCGATCCCGATCCCTTCGGATTCAACACGCTCAAGTACATCAAGGACATCAACGAGTCCAAGCAGCTCAACCACACCGACGAGCCCTCGATCATCATCGCCGCCTCGGGCATGTTGGAGGCGGGACGCATCAAGCACCATGTGGCCAACCACATCGCCGACCCCAGCACCACCATCCTCATCGTCGGCTACTGCACGCCTACCTCACTCGGCGCACGTATTCAAGACCCGTCCAAACGCTGGATCAGTATCTTCGGCATGGACCGCAAGATCAACGCGGAGATCATCAAGATCGAGGCATTCTCTGGTCACGGCGATTATCAGGAGATGACCGACTACCTGTCCAAGAGCGTCGATCCTAAGCTGGTCAAGCAGACCTTTATCGTCCACGGCGAACCCCTCGCGCAAGCCGCCTTCAAGGATCACCTGCACGACGCCGGTTTCCGCCACCTAATGATCCCCAAAAAACGCGAAGAAGTGGAGCTATAAACGAAAAGACCGCCATAGGCGGTCTTTTCTATGCATGCGGCCAAGCTTGGCTGCATCCTGTTTTATGCCTCCGGAGCAATAGCGCCGCTCGGGCATACGTCTGCGCATGTGCCGCAATCAACACATACGTCCGGATCAATCGAGTAGTGCTCGCCCTCGGAGATAGCACCCATCGGGCATTCGTCTTTACATGTACCGCA
>DBXI01000045.1:4961-5125 GCA_002309255.1 Bacteroidales bacterium UBA1216
AACCATTTTAACTATTTCTTCCCTTTCAGCGCCGCGAGTAGCTTCTGGTTCGGCGTTGTCGCAGCCCCATCTGCCAATCCGTGCTGCTTGGCGAATGTTGTCCAGTTCTTCGCCCCCTTGGCAGTGTTCACCGGCAGACCGAGTTGCAGGAAGTGGCAGTACGC
>DBXI01000054.1:0-214 GCA_002309255.1 Bacteroidales bacterium UBA1216
GTGGCATATCGCTGATAGAGTTTGAGTTGGGTAATCCGGGCACAGCCACCGCTATTGATGAAATCACAAATGGCAAATCACAAATGACAAATAAGGTTATCCGTGACGGTCAGCTGCTCATCATCCGTGACGGCAAGACCTATAACGTCGTTGGTACTGTCGTACGATAAGAAAGATATCAGAAGTCAGATATCAGAAGTCAGATATCAGAAAT
>DBXI01000054.1:264-25175 GCA_002309255.1 Bacteroidales bacterium UBA1216
ATATTCGGGAAACCACAATTTATTGGGCACTTTTTTCTTTGTATTCCTGCGGCGTTGCGCCTGTCGCTGGATATGCCTATTCACGGCGCATACATCGCCAAGGGCGGTTCGTACAGCACAACCGGTGTCTTCCCGGCTATCGGCAGCTATGTGATCAGCGATATGCCCGAGCATGGCTTCAGCACCTATACAACCACGCAGAACGCCAAGTTCAACAACCGTGCGAAGGTCGGCGGTTCACTCATAGCTGACCTCGGAGCACGCTTTGCGCTTGACGACAACTGGGGCTTGTACGTAGGTGTAAACTTCGGTTATGGCTTCACCAACCTGTTGGGTGCTGCCAAGACCGACGAGATGATCATGATCAACCCTGCCAATTCCGCAGTGATTGACTACCACGGCACGTTTGACAGCAACGACACCGCTGAAGGCCGTGCACAGAACCGCCGCGCCAACATCCGCTTCGAATAAGAAACGGTTATGACCCGAAATGATAGTTATAGCCACAAGAATACATATTCACCATTTCCCCAAAGCATAAAATTTGCCGAAAACCTTGCATATCTCATTTTTTTTTTGTACCTTTGCGTCAAAATTGACGCAAAGGCGATCCGAACTTGCTAAAATGATTAAATACGATATATGAAAAAGAAATGGATTTATCTTCTGCTAACCGCGTGCTTGCTATGGTCGTGCTCCGGCAATGAAGAGCAGACCTTGGTGCTGAATAGCGAGGCGGATCTGTCAGGTTTGCGTATCGCCACGCAGTCAGGCAGTTGTTACGACATCGAACTGTCGCCTCGCACGGACATCGAGTTGCAGCGTTTCAACACGCTCTCCGATGCGATACAGGCGTTGCGGCACGGCAATGCGGATGTGCTGCTCAACGACGAGATGGCCCTAAACGCCTATATATGCCGCGAGCAAGGTATCAAGCCAATCCTCAGAGGCGAAAAGGCGTATCCTACGTCGTTCATGTTCCAGAAGGATGACAAGGTGTTTCCCGAGGCGTTTTCTGCCACACTCAAGCGACTGAAAGCGGAAGGCACCTACGACCGTATCATCGACTACTGGCTCAACGACCGCTATATAGATGCCGATACGTTCCCCTCCATCCCCGTTCCTACGGAAGGAGAGCCGATTCGCGTGGCGAATGTCTGCGCGACGGCTCCGCTGTCGTTTATGTCAGGGGGCGAGTGGTACGGACTGGAAATGGATCTTTTGCGCGAATTTGCGAACGACCTCAACCGACCGCTGGATATCAAGTTCTACGATGTGACGGCGGCTATCATGTCTATCAAGACGAACAAAGCGGACATCTTGTCAGGCGGCGTGTTCATCACACCCGAGCGGCAGCAGGAGTTCTCGTTCGGCGAACCATACTACGATTTCCACAGCACTTATTTCGCGCTGGACAGAGATTCCGAGAACAACAAGGGCGGTTTCGTTGCGCGCTGCAAGCATGCCATACAGAAGAACCTGATAGCCGAGGACCGCTGGCGTTTCGTCACCGACGGTCTGCTACTGACGCTCATCATCAGTTTCTTTGCCATCCTCTTCGGTTCGCTATTCGGCATCGTAGTCTATCGGATGGGCGAGAGCCGTCTGCGTTGGGCACGCTCGATTGCGAAAGTCTATAACGGCTTCATCGCCGGTATCCCCGAACTGGTGTTGCTGCTCGTGCTCTTCTACGTGGTGTTTGCCAAGAGCGGCCTGTCGGCGGAAGTGGTAGCGATCATCGCCTTTGCCATGTGCTTTGCCTCGAGTGCTGCAGATATCTACAAGACTGCGCTGGATGCGGTGCCGCACGGACAGACAGAAGCCGGCCTGGCATTAGGTTTCACGCCCGTACAGACCTTCTTTAATATCATCTTCCCGCAGGCTGTGAAGCGCGGACTGCCGCTCTATAAGGGTTTGTGCATCAACATCCTCAAAGCCACATCCATCGTGGGTTATATCGCCATACAGGATCTGACCCGTGCCGGTGACCTCATACGAAGCCGTACGTTCGATGCGCTCGTTCCGCTGTTAGTGGTCACGGTTCTCTATTTCCTGCTTGTATGGCTTCTCACCGCATTGTTTAACCTCGCAACAAAGAAAAAGAAAGTATTATGATAACGGTTTCTCATCTCAGTAAGACATACCATAACGCGGACGGCAGTTCGCTCACGGTTCTCAAAGATATCAACTGCGAAATTCAGCGCGGTGAGGTCATCTCGATCATCGGTCCTTCGGGCACCGGCAAGAGCACATTCCTGCGTGCGCTCAACCTCCTTGACCCGCCTACCGGTGGCAGCATCATCGTCGATGGCGAAGACATTCTTGTCAACGCCAATGCCAACGCCATCGCCAAGTTGCGTCAGAAAATGGGCATGGTGTTCCAGAGTTTCAACCTCTTCGAGCACATGACCGTGCTGGAGAACGTGATGTACGCCCCCGTCAAGATACGCAAGGAAAGCAAGGAGCAGGCGCGTGAAGAAGCCCTTGCGCTACTCAAGAAAGTAGGTCTGGTGGAGAAGGCGGATGTTTATCCCTCCTCGCTCTCCGGTGGTCAGAAACAGCGTGTGGCGATTGCCCGTGCGCTGGCTATGCACCCCGAAGCCATCCTTTTTGACGAACCGACTTCGGCACTCGACCCGACGATGGTAGGCGAAGTGCTCTCGGTCATTCGCCAACTGGCCAAGAGCGGACTGACGATGCTTATTGTCACCCATGAGATGCGTTTTGCACGCGACGTCAGCACACGTATCTTCTTCATGAACGAAGGCATCATCTACGAGGACGGCACGCCCGAGCAGATCTTCGATCATCCCGTTCATTCGGCTACCAAGGCCTTTGTCAACCGCATTCAGAAACTGGTCTTCGAGATAGACTCTGACGATTTCGATTACTTGCAGATCCACACCGGCATCAACCAGTTCTGCCTGAAGTATAACCTCACGCAAGGCGAGCACGCGTACGCGCTGATAAAGGAGGTGCTCTTCACCCACATGCTTACCATCCGCCCGCTCACGCTCCGTATGACGCACGCAGAGTTGAGTGGTGTCACGGCCGTCGATTTCATGGTAGAGAACATGGATCACTCGCCGCTGAGTGACGCCGCCCGCGCATCGCTCCGCCCGCAGGTGAAAGACCTCATCGAAGAACCCACCACCCGTGGTTTCCGCGTCAAACTGATTATTTAAGGGGCTGTGTCAAAAGTCAACAATGGATGTTTCTTTCAGTCAAAAATTACCCAAATGACCTAAAAATCTTTCTTTTCGTCAACAATTAAAGACAATTAACAACAATTTTTGTAGATGAATAAGGAGGTGTGCCAATTGTGACACACCTCCCTCGTATAGTGCGCAAGATGCGCTATGGAGCGATTACCATTGCGTGCTGGTTTCGATGTTGGTGTTGATACCCATGTTAACGACGGCAGGTGCACTGGCAGCCTGCATAATAATCATACTTTGGATCTCCGTTACCTGCACTTGGGGTTGAATATATGTCTTTTCCATTTGTTCACGAATTAAGCGAATTAATCGAATTTTTCTTTGTCAGCCAAACATGGCTGACCCATTCTGATTGTCAAAAATTGCCAAAATATTCCCAAAATCATTTAACAATCTGACCTTGTGCATTGTAACGTACACCGTTGCGGAGGATGTATAGCTGGCCGTTCTCGATCACCTTCTGACAGCTGATGGCTGACTGCTGAACGCTCTCCACAGCAGTAGCGGTGTTCTCCTCGTTGAAGACGAAGCGCATACGGCGCGGAGCTCCGGCAGCGGCATAGGTGATATATGCTTTATGTGCTCCAAGCGTGCCAGAGAACTGATAGAACCCGACACCAGAAACAGACGCATCGGATGAGTCGCCGCTGAGTACGTAGCAGTTGGCAGTGAAAATGCAGACTAACTTTCCCAACAGGAGTATTGCGCGAAAGCACCGGCAGTTACAAGAGAGTGCTCTGTTTCGGCAAGTCCAAGCCTAACATCGTGTAAACCTTTAATGCGGCTCACCTTGACGCGGTGGACGTAATTTTCGGGGATAACGATTGAGTACCCGCCCATGTGAACCTGCTTCATACTTTTGTTGTTGTTATCGACCGAGAAGTTACAAAAAAAATCTTATATTTGCAAGAAAAAATGAAAATAAATTCGTAACCAGAGGCGGGAACGTGAGAAATGCAAGACAAATATAAGGAAATGTTTGAGGCTCCCTTTGTCTTGTCACTCAATTACTAAAGTTTCCCACATGGGAAATACAGGTATAACGATTTATTTGAAAAGAAAAATGCGGCGGTGCGGCTGCTGATGCAGCCTGAGTCTAATCGTTCGTCGGTACTATTGTGAGCAAGCTTCCATAGCCCCAACGCCCGATCAGCCTCTCGGCCGACTCCAATGAGTCGCCCGCCCGCCTTACAAAAATATCCAAAAATACCAAAAATATTGTAGTGATCCAAATAGGTTGTCAAATATTACCAATATATCCAAAATTCTGCTTATTACACTTTGCTTGAACGATTATTTTCGTGAATTATTTGCATAATTCAAAAAATTTTCGTATCTTTGCACGCTAAACGTGCAAATAACGGAAACAAAGACTATCAGTTAAAAGCCATTATGATCAATTTCAAATCATTACGCACCAAGAGTAGCTTGGCAATCATCGTGACCGCTGCCGTGCTGGTCGAGATAACGAGCGGCATACAATACTACTTCGCCAAAGAAGGTATCCGCGAGGAGGTGGAGCATCGTGCCGAGAGCGAACTGCGTGCCAAGAGCCTGGAGATCCGCAATGTGATGAATGTGGTGGAGGTGGCAGTGGAGAACATGGCATGGGCGGTGGAGCAGCGTCTGTCGCAGCCTGACTCGATGTGGGTGGTGACGCAGAAGCTGCTGGCGGACAATGAATATATCGTAGGAAGTGCCGTGGCTTTTGAGCCCTATTACTACCCGGGCAAAGGCCGGCAGTTCTCGCCATACTCCTACAAGCATGACAGTACCATCACCAGCATCCAGTTAGGTACTGACCAATACGACTACCATTCGATGGAGTGGTACACAGCACCTATGGCATCCGGATGCGGGCATTGGAGCGAACCGTATTTCGACGAAGGCGGTGGCGAGATGATGATGTCCACCTACAGCCTGCCAATTCGTGATAAAGCAGGGAAGATCATAGCTATCTTCACAGCTGATGTGTCGCTCGACTGGCTGTCGGAAGTGGTCAATGCCCGGCATATATACCCCTCATCCTACAACCTGCTACTTTCGCGCGCGGGACAGATCATGGTTTGTCCGCAGGACAGCCTTGCCATGCGCACAAATATCGAAGAGGCCACCGCCGGTATGACTGACACCACAGCCGACTACATCAACCGCCAGATGAAAGCCGGCAACAGCGGACAGGCCACCGTCACCGATAACAACGGCGAGACGAACTACGTCTTCTTCGGACCAGTGGATGATGTCACGGGCTGGTCGATGGCGGTCGTTTGCGCCGACAAAGAGATCTACCGTGGCTTGCGGGGAACAAGACTGAGTGTGTTCATCCTGATGCTTGTAGGTATGTGTCTGTTGGGGTTCATCATCTGGCGTACCGCTCGCGGGGCACACCGGCTGCAGGAGATCAACGCACAGAAAGCCTCCATGGAGCGCGACCTGCAAGTGGCAAGCGGCATACAGATGGGGATGCTGCCCAAGGACTTCCCTGCCAACCACGAGCGGGACGATGTGCAGATCTATGCCACGCTGACCTCCGCCAAAGAGGTAGGCGGCGACCTGTTCGACTTCTATTTCCGTGACAACAAGCTGTTCTTCTGCATCGGCGATGTGTCAGGCAAAGGCATTCCGGCGTCCCTGTTCATGGCAGTGACACGATCGGTCTTCCGCACGGTATCCGCCAAGGAATGCCGGCCGGACATGATCGTGACCAGCCTCAACAACACCATTGCAGACATGAACGAGTCGCTCATGTTCGTCACATTGTTCGTGGGTGTGCTGGACCTAAAGACCGGCATGCTGCGTTACTGCAACGCCGGACATGATGCGCCTATGCTGGTGGGTGCCGGTGTGGGCACACTCCCATGCGATGCGAATATACCTGTTGGCGTGGATCCGGATTTCCACTACACGCAGCAGGAAGCCTTGGTCTATACCGGCACGACAATCTTCCTCTACACTGACGGACTGACCGAGGCGGAGAACACCGCGCACGAGCTCTTCTCCCTGCAGCGCGCTAAACAGACGGCGGCAGATGCACTCGCCAATCAGCAGCAGGAACCCAAGCAACTCATTTCCATCATGACGGAGGCAGTACACCGCTTCGTCGGCGATGCCGAGCAGAGTGACGACCTCACCATGATGGCTATCCAATATATCCGACCGAATATAAACAAATAATGCTATGATTCACATCAACGAAGAGGTGGCTCGCTGCCTGTTATGCGAGAATGCACCCTGCAGTGGAATAGCAGCCCGCGCCATCCGCGCACTCCGTTTTGATAACCTCTGGACAGCCCGCGAACTGCTCGCAGATCTCAACGAAGCAGAGATAGAAGCCGCCGAAAAGGCATGTATCCACTATGATAGACCCATCCGCATCAGCGAGTTGAAGCAAAGTCTAACGTCTGACAGCGAAGCGGTCCGACCTCCAACAGGCGCAGCCGGTCTTCCCTCCCTGGAACTCAACTTCTGCGATATGGTATGCGAGAACCCGTTCTTCCTGGCAAGTTCGGCTATCTGCACCAACTACGAGATGGTAGCGCGTGCGTTTGAGGCTGGTTGGGCCGGTGTATTCTACAAGACCATCTGCAAGCAGGATATCCGTGAGGTCTCACCGCGCTTTGATGCCGTTCGCAAGGAGGGGACGCCGTTCGTCGGATTCAGGAACATGGAGCAACTCAGTGAAAACCCCTACACGATGGATTTTGACATCCTCCATCGCCTCAAGGTCAATTATCCCACCAAACGCGTCATCGCCTCCATCATGGGACAGAGCGAAGAGGAATGGATCGAACTCGCCAAGATGGCGGAGGAGGCCGGTTGTGATGCCGTTGAGCTGAACTTCTCCTGCCCGCAGATGCGCCTCTCCGGTCTTGGTTCGGATATCGGTCAGAACTGCGAACTTATTATGCTCTATACATCCATCGTTTGCGATGCAGTGAAGATACCGATTATCCCGAAGATGACACCGAATGTGCAGGAGATGAGCACACCTGCCCTGGCAAGTTATTTCGGCGGCGCACACGGCATCAGCGCCATCAACACCATCAAGTCGATCACAATGAGCGATGGCGCTCAGGTGAGAGGAAAGAAAACCGTCAGTGGCTACTCCGGCAAGGCGGTCAAGCCTATCGCTCTGCGCATGATCTATGAGATGACCGGCAACCCAATCCTGCACAAAGCCGGTATCGAGAAACACATGGATATCAGTGGTATAGGCGGCATTGAGACCTGGCGCGATGCACTGGAGTTCATACAATTCGGTTGCCGTAACGTGCAGGTCTGCACCGCTGTCATGCAGTACGGTTACCGCATCATAGACGATCTGATCCTCGGCTTGCAGCACTATATGGCCGAACGCGGTATTACGGAACTGAAGAAACTCGTCGGCTCCGAACTGCCTAATATCGTGCTTCCGCATGATCTCGACCGTGAGACGATGGTCTTCCCGAAGATTGACCGCGAGAAATGTATCGGTTGCGGACGTTGCTTTATCTCCTGCCAGGATGGCGGACACCAGGCTATCTCCTTCGGCGAAGACCGCCAGCCGCGCATCCTCGGACAGAAATGTGTCGGTTGCCATCTCTGCCGTCTCGTCTGCCCTACCGGTGCCATCGGAGTAGCCAACCGAATGCCGAAGAAGGCTCGTTAAATAATAACCCTATGCAACGAATATGTGATTTCATAGCCAAGTGGATGGGCGTGATGGTGCTGCTGGTCGCGGCAGTCAGTATCATTGTGCCGAAGTCGCTGACGTGGGTGGGCACATGGGTGATCAATCCGATGTTAGGCATCATCATGTTCGGCATGGGACTGACGCTCACGGCGAACGATTTCCGGATTATTCTCCGCCGTCCGACAGATATACTCATCGGCTGCCTCACGCAGTTCACCGTTATGCCACTATTGGCATGGGGGCTGACGTGGGCGTTCTCGCTTCCGCAAGAGCTGGCGATTGGTGTCATTCTGGTAGGTTGTTGTCCGGGAGGAACAGCATCGAACGTTATCACCTATCTGGCGAAAGGTGACTTGGCGCTATCGGTAGGAATGACTGCCGCATCCACCTTGCTGGCACCGCTGCTGACGCCGATTCTCGTCTGGTGGTTAGCCGGTACGATGGTGGATGTGGACATAGTAGGCATGTTGCTCAGCATCCTGTGTGTGGTTATTCTGCCCATCGCAGGCGGACTGCTCTGTCAGCGCTTCATTCCCAAGATGACACAGCGTGTGACGCCTTATCTGCCGGCGTTCTCATCTGTCGCTATCGCACTCACCGTGGGCATCGTTGTGGCGCACAATGCCGACCGGCTGCTGACTGCAGGTCTGATCGTCGTGCTTGTTGTTATCTTGCATAACTTGCTTGGACTCGGAGTAGGTTATCTGGTCGGACGTCTGTTGCGCTTGCAGCGGCCGAAGTGTGTGGCACTCAGCATCGAGGTCGGTATGCAGAACTCCGGTTTGGCCACCTCGCTGGCAGTGCTGCATTTTGCCGCGTTCCCCTTAGCTACGATACCGGGAGCAGTGTTCAGCGTCTGGCATAATATCAGCGGCGCGATTGTAGCACGCATCTCATCCGCTCTCGTCTGCCCGAAAGGTACTATCGGAGTAGCCAACCGAATGCCGAAAAAGAGTTAAATTGAATCAACAAAACAACTATTCATATGAATCCGAACAACAAATTTGTCATCACGATCAATCGTGAGTTAGGTAGCGGTGGTCGCACCGTAGGTCGCAAACTGGCAGAGAAATTAGGCGTTGCGTTCTATGACAAAGCCGTCATCAAAGCCTTGCAGGAGAGGTACAACCTGTCCGTTGAGCAGATTGAGAAGCTCAAAGGCCAGGAACAAAGTTGGTGGGCAGAGTTCAAGCGCAAGATGACCCTCTCGGATGCCGAGTACAAGCTCAATCTGACAGGTATAGAAACGGAAGACATCTTCCGTGCCGAGGTTGAGATACTGAGAGCCATTGCCAAAGAGGAATCGTGTGTCATCACAGGTCGTAGCGGTTTCTATATCTTCCGCGAGCATCCGAACCACCTGAGTATTTTCATTCAGGCATCCATGCTCAGCCGTGTGGCACGTGTGGCACGTGAGCAAAACATGTCGAAAGAAGAAGCGCGCATGACCATCGAGAAGATCGACCGGATGCGTGAGAACTACATCCAAGAGCAGACAGGTCTTTCCCGTTACGACACACGTAACTACCAGCTCGTGCTCTCGATGGACGAACTGACGGAAGATGCCGCTGTTGACGTCATCATGGAGTATATATGCAGAATGAACAACTAATTGCTATAGAATGAAACGATTTTTATATCCGATTATCATTGCGGCGGTGGTGTTGTTAGGCGGATGTAACGTCAACAATCCTGACCAACCGAAAAAAACGTATTTCACGTTGTGGAATGACTGCGAGGCCTTGACAGCTCTGAAAGCATACATGGAGGATGTGACCAATCCGCAATCCGAACATTTTATTCCAGTAGCCGACCGCATAGCGACCTTCGACATGGACGGCACATTCGTCGGAGAGTTGTACCCGACGTATTTTGAGTACAACCTGCTCGAATACCGTGCACTCGACGATGCCTCTTATACAGCTCCGGCTGAGGTGCGCGAAGCGGGACAGAACATCCGCGACTTTGTGCGTAACGGAACCAAGCTGCCTGAACCGTTCGACATGATCCATGCGCATGCTGCCGCCAAGGCTTACGCAGGTATGACGCTGGCACAGTTTGACAACTACGTCACCGCCTATGCCAAGACGCCAGCCAACGGATTTACCGGTATGACCTATGGCGAGAGTTTCTACAAGCCCATGTTAGAGGTGTTCGACTACCTGAAAGATCACGACTTTACCTACTATGTCGTTTCCGGTTCCGACCGCTTCATCTGCCGCGCACTGGTGCGTTCGATTGGCATAGAGCCCAACCGCGTCATCGGTATGGACGTCCGTTTGGAGGCCAGCAATCAGGGGGACGTGCCCGGAGTGGAATATACTATGGGCAAGGAGGAAGATCTCATCCGAACAGACGAACTGATCATCAAGAACCTGAAGACGAACAAAGTGCTGCAGATCACGCAGGAGATAGGCAAGGTGCCCGTGCTGTCGTTTGGTAACAGTTCAGGCGACTGCGCGATGCACAACTTCTGTTTGGGCAACGAGCAGTACAAGACTGCGGCGTTCATGCTCGTTGCTGACGATGATGCGCGCGACCACGCCGATCTTGCTGAAGGCGCTCGTCGGGAGGCCAAATGGCGCGAAGCAGGTTATCATATCATCTCGATGAAGAATGACTTCAAGACCATCTACGGCGATGGGGTAGAGAAAACCGATTTTATCTTCGAGTAACGAGGGAATAATGGAAATAATGCTTCTGCTGGAATATAACGATCGCTCACAGTTGCGCCAATGGCTCATGGCGAACCATGCATCGGCGAAGGAGTGTTGGGTGACGATGTATCGTACGAAGATTCCTCGCACTGACTGCATCCCGTATCTGGACGTGGTAGAAGAAGCGCTCTGTTTCGGATGGATAGACAGCACGGTCAAACGCCTACCGGACGGACGCAACGCACAACGTCTGTCACCGCGGCGCAAGAACAGCCATTGGACGGAACTTAACCAACAACGCTGCGCCGACCTGGAGCAGCGCGGATTGATGACCGATGCCGGTCGAAAAGCATTAAAAGGACAGACAAACATGGCATATGAATAAACTGAAACAAATCTTCTCGCCGGAGAATATCTCTGCAAATCTGCAACGCTCGTTGCGCCGTTTTCCCGTTGCACTCGTCATGCTCACGCTGCTGACGGGATTCTTGTCGTACACGGTGCTCGTGAATGATATGCCCGAATACGGGTTTGTTACCATCTTCTACCTGTCAGTGGGGATAGTTCTGGATTTTGCTGTCTCGCTCTGGGGCGATGAGCAGACCAACCGCAAGCGCTACTACATCGTTAAAGGCGTGTCGTTGGGCATTTGGACAATATATTGCGTTTGGCTTTATTGCCATCAGAAAGAGCTCTTGGGTAAAGATAACATGCCTTTCCTCCTCGCTAACACCGCGTGGATAACAGCTCTGGTGTTGGGCATCCCGTTTGTATCCTTCCGGCGCGAGGAAAACGATGTGCAGGCGTGGCATCTCTCGGTATCGCTGTGCAAGGCTATTCTAATCAGCGCTCTGATAACGGGGATCTTTGCAATCGGGCTGAATGCGCTTATAGCCGGCACATCGGCGTTGTTCGATCTTGACCCGAGCAAAGAGACATATGCTGTTACCAATATTGTTTGCGCGATGATGCTCTCGGGCTTGTTGTTCTTCAACCTCGTGCCAGCCGGCGAGCGCAAGCATAACGCATCCACCGACATGCCGCGCTTCCTGACGAACGTGGTCAAGTGGCTGCTTTTGCCGCTGCTGGCATGTTACATGCTGGTGCTGTATGTCTATAGCTGCACCATCATCGCCAAGTGGGAACTGCCCAAAGGTCTTATATCCTGGCTGGTATCGGCTGTGATGGGCGGCTATCTGCTGGGGTACGTCATTCTCTATCCGCAGCTGCTGGATGCCAAGGCATGGCTGACCAAACTCTTCACACGTTGGCTCCCTGCACTCATCATGCCGCTGCTGGTGCTGATGACGGTGGGCGTAGTGCGGCGTTTCTCCGACTACGGCGTTACAGCACCGAGGCTCTATCTCGTGACGCTACTCGTATGGTACTATGCTGTTTGTCTCCTAATTATCGCCTTGCCACGCAAGCGCCTGCATTGGATATTCCTGTCGGTGGCGGCATTGTTCGTGCTGTCATCCGGTCATCCGCTCAACTACTACCGCATCTGCGAAAAAGTGATACAGGGCAAAGTGGAAGCCCTGCTTGCCATCGAACAGACGCAACGTACCGTCGAGCAGCAGGCAGACCTCATCGAACACTTGCGCTACATGCGCCGGACATACGGCACTGAGTCGGTGGAGGCATATGGCGCGGATAGTATCCTCATGTGCAATTACTACAAATATGATTATTACAAACGGAAACCGGATTTGGATTCAACATGGTGTATTGACTACCGCTATTACCGCACATTGAGATGTCCGCAGGGACAGTTCGCTACGTTCCGGTCAAAAGATTACTACAAGACTCAAGGAGCAACCGTTACCGACGGCATGCTGAACATCCCGATGGTTATTGACAGGTGGTCGGAACAGGAAATCTTCCTTTTGGATACCGCCGAGGTCAGGCAGGCAAAGAGAGATACGGCACAATTGTTTATTTCTTCCCGGAGCGGCAGGTATGTCTATGTGCCGGCAAGGATAAGCATAGACCCCGAGCCGTATGACAGTATCTACATACGGATCGACGGCTATCTGTTCGGCAAATAACAAACCTGGCGATTGTGGGGACTCCACGCGCTATAGATTTATTATGGATTTTCATGTTTACGGAACAAAAGGTCAACCTTCATTGCTGCTTCTGCCCGGACTGGGCGTGTCGCATGAAATCTTCCTGCCACTGATTCAGCGGTTACAGGAGCGGTTCCATATCATCGCGGCTGGTGTGGACGGTTTCCTCATGGGCAAGCCGTCACGTTTCACCTCCGTGGATGACCAGGCGGCGCAGGCTATCCGGTATGTGCAGAGCGAGTTGGGCGGACACTTGGATGTAGCTTACGGTTTGTCGTTAGGCGGCAAAATTCTCTCACGGATGATGGAGCGCAATGAGATAGTGATTGACCATGCTGTCATGGATGCTGCGCCCTTATTACCGCTACCGAACTGGTTGGTTGATCCGCTGCGGTACTATCAGGCATGGAACGTGTGGACATGTTATCACTGGACAGGATTTTGGAAATGGGTGTTCCGTTCGCACTATTTCGATGTATTGTTAGACGAGTGCAAGAAAGTCTTTCCTTTCGGTGGTACACAGGCGGTAAGAGATGGCTATAAATCCGTTTATACGAACAAGTTGGAATCCATTCACGGCGCAGACATTCACTTTTGGTATGGCATGAAAGAAGCGTTTGTCGCTAAGCCGCAAGTGGAGCACTTATTAAAACTCTGTCCGTCTGCGCATATAGAAGTCTTTGACGGCATGAATCATGGTCAACTGCTTGTGGATCATCCTGATGAAGTTGCAAAAAGAATAATAAACTATATCAACCCTATACTACATGAAAAAACTTCGTAATATAGCCGGCTACGTGCTTGGCGGAATGCTATTCGTTGTGCTGCTGCCTATTATTATGTGGTTGGCGTCAGGCATGCCGAACATGTCGGTGCATATAGGTGCATGGCGTGCGGCCGGAACAGGTATGTTGGTAATAGGCGGTCTGTCGCTCAGCGTGTGGACGATCGTGTATATGAAGACGCGCGGCAAAGGTAACCCGATGGATGCGTTCGGCAAAGAGATAGCTCCACGCACGCAACACCTGATGACCGATGGACCATACCGCCTCAATCGCAATCCGATGCTTACCGGTACGCTATGCTATCTGGCAGGATTTATCATTTGGCTATGGACGTGGCAGGCACTATTGGTGTGGGGAGTGTTCTTCGTCATCATGTTCGTGCAAGTGCTGACCGAAGAGAAGCGCCTACGCAAAGATTTTGGCGAGGAATACGAGGCGTATTGCAAGTGGACAAGAAGATTTTAATGGCATGACCATAGATACAACTAATATGTGTAGCCATTTGCAGCGGAAGTTGTTTGATGCAGATGGTGAGTATAGCGCAATACGCGAGCAGATTGAGCGTGACTCGAATTTGACAACTGTTGTGCGTTCGCGACAGTTGCACGTCTATCGGAATGGGAAGAAAATCTTGGTGTTAGCAGGTAAGTCTGCTCCGAAGATAGTACGAGAGGATGAATTGAACAAAACTTTATAATCAATCGGATAAATTATGATAGACCAGATTATTGATTTCAACAAGACTTTCGTGGCGCAGAAAGGCTACGAAAAGTATGTAACCGACAAGTACCCCGACAAGAAACTGGCGGTACTGACGTGCATGGACACCCGTTTGACTGAGTTGCTGCCTGCGGCGCTCGGATTGAAGAACGGCGACGCGAAGATTATCAAGAATGCCGGCGGACTGATCATCACTCCGTTTGACTCTGCGATGCGCAGCCTTATTGTCGCTATATACGAATTAGGTGTGGAGGAAATCATGGTAGTAGCGCACTCCCAATGCGGCGCGTGCCACATGAGTTACAGTCATTTCCACCATGTGATGAAAGCACGTGGCATCAAAGATGAGACGTTGGATACTATCCGTGAGTGCGGTATTGACCTTAACCATTGGTTGGAAGGTTTTCGCGATACTCCGACGTCTGTGCGCAAGACTGTAGAGACTATTAAGGTCCATCCGCTGATTCCGAAGGACATCATCGTTCGCGGCTTTATCATTGATTCCGTCACCGGTGAATTAGAGGAGATACAATAATATATCATGCCACGATCCATCCGCGAGGCGAGAGCCGAAGACATACCACAATTAATGCCTGTTTTTGATGCAGCACGGCAGATCATGCGGCAATCAGGCAACACCAGCCAATGGGTAAATGGCTATCCATCGGAAGATGTGGTACGCAATGACCTTGCGCGACATGGTGGATTTGTTATTGAGGACGATGGGCAGCTGGTGGGATATTTTGCCTTCTTGCCTTCGCCTGAACCGACCTACGCTCAGATATGCGAAGGCGCATGGCTAGATGACGAATCGTACTATGTGATCCATCGCTTGGCCAGTTTGCCGGATGTACATGGGATATAGGATAGCGTAGTGACATGGGCTTTTAAGCGCACCCAAACGCTCCGTGTTGATACGCATTGGGCTGAACGCACGCGGCTATTATGCCTGCGCTGTTTGTGGCGCCATTGACAGAGTGATGGATGGATGCGATGGAGCGACATCATTTACTCAACTGACAGAGGAAAAACTTTGTGAACATTTTTCTAAATTCTGTCCGTTATGCGGAAACTACAAACATTATGAGCATAACGCCAGAGACTATATTCCTCGTTGCGAGAAAGCACCATTTCGAAATATTATTTCTAAATCATGGCAAAAGATTTATGATTCGCATAGTATTTGAAGAAGCAAAGCAGCAGGCAGCTGCTTATGACGGAGAAAAGCAGATTGGTGAATGTCAATTTATAGTGGATAGTACTCATCAATGGACGATTACGCATACCGGTGTGCGACCGGAATATGGTGGTCGCGGGATAGCCAAACAACTGGTCGAGCGCGTCATTGCTGAAGCCCAAGCACGTGGCATGCGTATCGTGCCTGTCTGTTCGTATGCAAAGCGAGTGATGGAGAAGATGAATGATGAAAACAAATAGCATAGATATTACTGCTCAACTCTTTGCGCTGCAAGATAAGCGTTATGCAGACTTTCAGAGCAAGTTGCTGCCGACTGTTGCGCGTGAGACGGTCATCGGCGTGCGTACGCCGGACTTACGCGAAATGGCGAAGCAAATATGTAAGACTCCTGCTGCGCAAGAGTTCTTGCACAGTTTGCCACATCGCTATTTTGACGAGAACCAACTGCATGCCTTTATCCTATCGGAGGAAAAGGACTTCGATGCCGCTATCGCCGAATTGGAGCGATTCCTTCCGTATGTGGATAATTGGGCAACATGCGACCAACTCTTGCCGCGATGCTTCAAGAAACACACGCAGGAGCTATTACCATCCATCCGCCGATGGATGGCATCCGAGCACACGTACACCATTCGGTTTGGCATAGGTATGTTGATGCGCTACTATCTGGATGATGCTTTCCGACCGGAATACTTGGAATGGGTAGCATCCGTTAAGAGCGATGAGTATTACATCCGCATGATGCAGGCATGGTTCATTGCCACGGCTCTCGCCAAACAATGGGAGGCCACATTACCATACATCCAACAGCGCCGTCTAAATTCCGTAACGCTTCGCATGACTATTCAAAAAGCTGTTGAGAGTTTTCGTATTACTCTTGAACAAAAAGAATTGCTGAAGACTTTTCGACTATCGCAAAATTGAGGTATTGCAATGACAATGAAAGAGATATATTTGGCAGGAGGATGCTTTTGGGGAACAGAGCATTTCTTCAAGCAGATAGCCGGCGTGGCGGAGACCGAAGTGGGCTTTGCCAATGGGCACACCGATAGCCCGACTTATGAGCAAGTCTATACGGACGCGACCGGCTATGCAGAGACCGTTAGAGTGGCCTATGACCCGACAAAAGTAAGTCTGGAGTTTTTGCTGCAGATGTTCTTTGTTGCGATTGACCCAACGAGCCTGAATAAGCAAGGGCATGACGAAGGAACGCGCTATCGTACAGGTATCTATTATACCGATGCAGCCGACAGGATGGACATAGATAGGGTCTTTGCCGAGGAGCAAGCCAAGTATCCACAGCCGTTGGTGGTTGAATGTGAACCATTAGCTAACTTTTATCCCGCAGACGAGTACCATCAGGACTATTTGGATAAACATCCCGACGGCTACTGCCACCTACCAAAAGCGCTATTTGAATTCGCAAGAAAAGCAAAAGAGAGAAAATGAATGTCGAAGATTATAGAGATTATTGCCTGTCGTTAGGCGCAGATGTGGAGGAGAAACTGCCGTTTCAGAAGTTCAAGAACGGCGATGGTGTGCTCGTGTTCTATGTATGCGGACACATGTTCTGCTTCTTTGACTTCAATGATTTTCATGTAGTATCGCTCAAGTGCCAACCAGAGCGGATTGATGAGTTGAAAGCACAATACGACTGCATCGGCAATCCGTATAACGAGTCGCCGAGACATTGGATAGGGCTTGACCCACATGTTGCGCCAGATGACCTCGCATGCGATCTCATCCGTAACTCATATGAGATAGTGAAAGATAAATATAGTAAAAAATGACAATCTAAACGACTAATATTGTAAAGGGTACTTCTAAAAATTGCACGTCATTTGCAAGTCCACAAAAGTTACAGAAACCAGACTTTTATGCTGCCTTCGGTCTTTTGCAGGCATCTTGAAGACTTTCATTCGGTTACAAAGCCCGCATAACTCCCTTATTCAAACCCACAATCTGCTAAAGAAAAACCTCGAAATCATCATAAAGCAATTTTTAGAAGTACCATTAAGAAAGATACATGTACTGCTCATCCAACGAGGCAACGAGCTGTACAAAGGGTACATCGTTCGAATAAAAGAATCCAAGAAAGAAAACTATCATTAATCCGAAGCGAAATGAAAAAATGAAGATATTTGTAACTTTCTGCCCAAAGTATTTGCAAATGTCGGAATTTTTTTGTACCTTTGCACGGCAAGAGAAATGCACTAACAGAAACAAAGTAACTTTACAATCTAATATAACTATGACTTGGATTATGATTCTTCAGCTCCTGATCGTGTTAGGAGCGTTGTGGGTAGGCTCGCGTTACGGCAGTCTGGCACTGGGTGCCATCTCCGGCATCGGTCTGGCTATCCTCGTTTTCGGCTTCGGTATGAAGCCCGGTAGTCCTCCGACCGACGTTATCTACATCATCATCGCTGCGGTGACCTGTGCGGGTATCATGCAGGCATCGGGCGGCATGGATTGGCTTATTCAACTTGCGGAGAAGATGCTACGCAAGCACCCCGAGCACATCACGTTCCTTGCTCCGTTGGCCACGTTCTTCCTCACAGTGCTGGTGGGAACGGGTCACGTGGTATATACGCTGATGCCTATCGTCTGCGACATAGCCCTGAAGAAAGGCATCCGTCCGGAGCGTCCGTGCGGCGTAGCATCCATCGCTTCGCAGGTGGGTATCACCTGTTCGCCTATCGCGGCGGCAGTGGTGGCGTTTGTAAGTATATCCAATGCCAACGGATTTAACGTGACGATCCCGCAGGTGCTGATGATCACGATTCCTGCCTGCTTGTGCGGACTGATGTCGGCTGCGGCTGCATCGTACAAGCGCGGACTGGATCTTGATAAGGATCCCGTGTTTCAGGCCAAGATAGCCGACCCCGAGCAGCGCGCGTATATTTACGGCAATAACGCTACTATCCTTGATAAAGAGATTCCGCAGAGTGCGAAGAACAGCGTGTTCATCTTCCTTGGTGCATTGCTATGTGTAGTTATGTTCGCAATCTTTCTGCCGAAGATGACATACTTGCATGTCAAGATGAACCAAGTTATCCAAATCATCATGATTGTAGCTGCCGCACTGATGATCATCTTCTGCAAGGCCAGTCCGAAGAAAGCCGTAGCCGGACCTGTGTGGCAGAGCGGTATGGTGGCAGTGGTGGCTATCTACGGTATAGCCTGGATGGCTGACACCTATTTTGGTTATTATATGCCGGAAATACAGAGCATGCTCGAAGGGATAGTGAAGGATTACCCGTGGTCAATCGCGCTTGTGTTCTTTGCCGTATCGGTACTGATCAACTCGCAAGGTGCGGTGGTTGTAGCTATGTTGCCGTTGGCCTACAGCCTAGGCATACCGGGGGTAGTGCTATTAGGCGTGCTGCCGTCGGTTTATGGATACTTCTTCATCCCGAACTATCCGTCNNGACCGCTCGGGCACGACCGTCATCGGCAAGTATCTGCTCAACCACTCGTTCATGATGCCCGGTCTGATCTGCGTGACGGTCTCCACCCTGGTGGCGTACCTGCTGACGTGGGCGATCTTCTGATCAGCGGCTTTGGAAAACCAGTATGACACAATCGGTTCGCGTAACTCGAACATCAGCCCCGCGTCCAACACCCGGCGCCTTCTGCAACCAAGTTCGTCCAAGACGGCCGTGTGTACATCCGTCGTGGCGACAAGGTGTATAACGCTACCGGCGAACTGGAGGAAGTGCAATAGTATATAAACTGATGATGAAAGACAATACACGATCAACTGACGGGCAAATTATGACCAAAGAACAGGCATATCAACAGCTTCTGCCTCAGATTGAGGCGTTGGTCGCCGATGAGCAGGACATGATTGCGAACATGGCGAACATAGCTGCAGCGTTGCACGAGGCGTTTGGATTCTGGTGGACTGGGTTCTACCGCGTGGAAGGCGACATGCTCGTTCTCGGGCCGTTTCAGGGACCGATAGCCTGCACACGAATCCCTTACGGACGCGGAGTGTGCGGCACAGCATGGGCACAAGGGCAGACGATCATTGTTCCCAACGTGCATGAGTTTGCCGGACATATAGCCTGCTCAAGTGCATCGAATAGTGAGATTGTTGTCCCCATCCGCAAAGACGGACGTATCATTGCCGTCCTCGATATTGATAGTGTCGAATACAACACATTTGACACCATCGACCAACGATACTTGGAACAGATACAATTATAAAGACGGACAAAAGATGAAACGTAACTACTCTAAATGGCGCAGCATAACGCTTATTACTGCTATATATGTGCTTGTCGGCGTGACTGGTGTTGCTTTATTTCAAATACAAACCCGGCTAAGCCGACTACCGCAAACAGACACGAATGCTTATCTAATTCAACGAACGATTTAAACGATGGCTCAGAATTAACGATGGAAATAACGCTTCTGTTGGAATATACCGACCGTTCGCAGCTACGGGAGTGGTTCATGGCGAACCATGCTACGGCGAAGGAATGCTGGGTGACGATGTATCGCACGAAGACACCTCGCACCGACTGCATCCCATATTTGGACGTGGTGGAAGAAGCGCTCTGTTTCGGTTGGATAGACAGCACGGTCAAACGACTGCCCGACGGACGCTGCGCACAACGTCTCTCGCCTCGCCGGAAAGGTAGCCACTGGACTAATTTGAATAAACAACGCTGTGCTGACTTGGAACAACGAGGACTCATGACCGATGCCGGTCGTGCCACTATTGCCAATTGCTAAAAGAGAATTTATAAACTTTAGTTGTTGCCGACAACCCTGCAAGAATATTCAAAAAAGAAGAGTAAAATGTAATGACACGCAAAGAAATTATTATTGCAACCTGTTTGCTGATTATATTCGGAACGAGTATGCACTTTGTGCATCATGTGCCGTTCTTCAACCATTTTCTGGGCTATATCTTCCCTGTGACGGAGAGCGTGGCAGCACACATGAAGATGGTGTTCTATCCGATGCTGCTGCTGAGCCTGTACCTGACTATCAGTCGTCGTGATATCCGTGAGTTCGGTGCACCTATCTTGGGCGGACTGGCGGTCATGCCGCTTATCGTGGCGGTGTTCTTCAGTTATTGGGTGTTTGTACGGCATGAACTGATGGCACTGGATATCATCATTTATATAGCTTCGGTCGTAGGAGCGGTACTGCTGGCTAACCGTTGGCGTCAGTCAGAGGTAGTGCGTCGTCTATGGCCGCTGTGGATAGTAGTGGCCGTGTTGGGCATCATAACTATCGGCGTACTGACATATCATGCTCCGGACTGGATTATATTTGCTGATTTATGATAAAGAAGATGAATTGAATATAATGTTATGAGACGAATGATTTTGGCACTTGTATGTGCCACCATGATGATGCCCATGAACGCAAAGACATTAGTGGCGTATTTCTCCGCCACCGGTACTACCAAAGTGGCTGCGGAGAAACTCGCAAAGCAGCACAAAGCTGTGCTCTGGGAGATTGAGCCGGCTGAGAGGTACACGTCAGCCGACCTGGACTGGCGCAATCCGCATTCTCGTTCATCCCTCGAAATGAACGATCCCGAAGAGCGTCCGACGATCAAGCAATGCACGAATGTGATGCCGTACGACACCGTTTATGTAGGTTTTCCTATCTGGTGGGGTATCTGTCCGCGTATCATCAATTCGTGGCTGGACAACAACGAGCCGCAACTGCAAGGCAAAATCCTGATTCCGTTTGCCACTAGCGGAAGCAGCGGTATCGAAGAAGCCGAGGAATACCTTCGTAAGACCTATCCATCACTCTCTTGGCAGAAAGGACTGCTTTTAAATAAACGATAAAACGGGATATGAGCATCCGGATTTAGTACAATATATCGTAGAACAGGCCTCTCTTGCCGATGAAGTGTGCGCCAAGAAGATGTTCGGTGACTACTGTCTCAACTTCAGCGGTAAGCCTGTCGGACTCGGAGTAGCTGTGCAACTCAAACGGATGGGGTATCATATGACTCGCATATAATGGGATACATATATTTGGTCATGCGTATGAAACGATTTCGTTACATTCTATTTATACTCTGCTGCTTATACGGATGTAAGACACAGCAGCCAACAACCGGCACGCAGTTTGTCACTGATGTACAGCGCGATATGCCGTTCAAGGTGAGTGCTATGAACAGTGTGACGAACCATGATGGCGTGTATTCGTTCCGATGCGAGAACCAAGTGGATCTGCTGCCGGACTACGAGATAGATGCCGAAGGAGCGATGATGATTTACCGCACCACGTTTGCGCCGACGCATGACAGGCAACCGGCGAATGTCATCTGGCGGAACATCGTTATCAACCGCAAGGCGAAGCGCGTGCTGTGCATCGACCGGATGGTGCAGAACGGCAAGACCTTCGGCTACGTCTATGTGTTGCAGTCCGAGACAAAAGAGTACAGCGATGAGAATACCTACCACTGGGACGTGACCGATCAACGTCTGCTGCTGAACGTAGCCGATGCTATCGAGCACATGACATCCTTGTCCGTAACGCAACTGGAACTGATGACAAGATAACAAAAGCACACAAGCAACTCTTTGTTGGGCAAAAATATGAACTGGACCATTCTGACAGATAATAGAAGCGAAGACAGTCGATTACTCACGGAGCACGGGCTGGCGGTCTATGTCGAGACATCGCAGCATAAGTTGCTGCTGGACACAGGCGCAAGCGATGTGTTCCTCCGTAATGCCGAACGCTTGGGGATAGACCTTACAGAGGTCGATTACGTATTTATCTCACACGGCCATAGTGACCATGCAGGAGGGCTTGCCACTTTCCTTCGCATAAACAGCAAGGCGCAGGTGATATTGTCGCCGCATTGCCTTGATCGCAGCTTTTATTCCTCGCGCAATGGTTTGCATTCCATTACTGCCGACTGGATTACAGTTGACCGCTCGCGGCTGCGGCTGATAGAGCAAAACACGCAGATCGATGATGACCTTTGGGCTATCGTGCCGGAGCGTGACAGCTACCCGTTGCCCGCAGCCAATCAGCATCTGTTGGCCGGGACATCAGCCGACGAACTTGTGCCGGACGATTTCTGCCATGAATTGATACTCTATGCCGATGGCTTGTTGTTTACCGGCTGTGCTCATAGTGGACTGGAGAATATCCTCGCGTCTATACCGGATTTGCCTTTGCACACCGTTCTTGGCGGTTTCCACCTGCTGGATGGCTATGAGAACGAGGAAGAACTGCTACGTATAGCCAATCATCTGAAAGCCGCCTATCCGGATGTGCATTTTTACACCAGTCATTGTACCGGCGATGCCGCCCTGCAAACTTTGCAGCAGGTGCTTGGCGCACAAATACAAGGCTTTTCCGTCGGCAACGCACATACATACTAACGAGGCAACAAACTATTAATAATCAAACACTTTAACTTATGCACAACAACTACAAAGAAATTGATTTGAGCGCCTGGACGCAAGTGGGCGAAGGCGGAAACGGTACAACCTACACCAGCGAAAAAGAACCCGGCATCATCCTGAAAGTGAGCCATCTGGAAGACGGCACGCTGGAAGCAGTGTCAAAAGAGTTCTATACCTCGCAGGCTGTTTATGAATTAGGTATCCCGACACCGAAAGTATTCGAGATGGTACGTGTGGGCGATGAGTACGGAATCAAATCCGAACTGATTGGCAAGAAACAATCTGTCGGACGCTTCTGCGGAGCGCACCCGGATCAGATAGCGCACATCGCAACACGCATGGCTGAACTCGGCAAACAGATACACCGGACGAATGTACCGGAGAACGAATATATCCCGTCGATGAAAACGCTGATGTTAGCAGCCCTGGCTGACACCAAGATGCTTTCCGGCAAGAAGCTGAAAGAGGTAACGGCTTTTGTTGAAGGTCTGGAGGACGCTCCCACCCTGCTCCATGGCGATTTCAGCCTCGGCAACCTGATCTTTGAAATACAAGACCTACCGGGCGCAGAGGATGGCAAACCGTATTGGATTGACATGGGGCGTGCTACATACGGCATTCCGATGTTCGACCTCGGACATCTGTATCTGTTCTGTAACATCTTCTCCAAGAAAGACCGTGTACAGCAGATCGCCCACATGACGGAAAAGCAGATGGTGGATTTCTGGGACGCTTTTGCACTCGCCTATAACGGCTCGGAAGGACTGGATGCCTTTACTGCGGAATGCAAGCGATTTGCGGCACTGGATGTGGTGCTGCTCGGGCATATACAGACGCTCAATTGGCACGAACGGCTCTTCCTCGGTCTGCTGGCCAAAGCGTTGTTCAAAGTAGAAGAATAAACTACTGCTCAAATTTACTGAACTTGTGTACCAACAGCATGGTAGAACTTGCCGTATTGAATTATAAAGATGGTGTAATGAACACCCGCCAACCGGCATGACCGCCAAAGACTATTTTTCGTAACTTTGCACGTAAGTTGTGAATAAATATGATGAAAGACTACAAACGAACAAAAGACGGGCTTTATGCCTATGAGTATCCGCGTGCCTCGGTGACGGCGGATGCAGTGCTTTTCGCCGAGAAGAACGGGCAAGTGTTTGTGCTGCTCATCCAGCGTGGCAATGAGCCTTACAAGGGCTGTTGGGCTTTTCCCGGCGGCTTCCTGAATATGGATGAGACGGTGGCACGCTGTGCAGAGCGCGAACTGGAGGAAGAGACCGGAATCGTACTCAGCGGGATGCGCCTCGTAGGTGTCTATTCCGACGTGGAGCGCGATCCGCGAGGACGTGTGATCACGGCGGCCTATACCGCCATGACCGCTATGCCCGAAGCCAATGCCGGTGACGATGCCGCTGCAGCCCGATGGTGGCCGCTGAATGCGCTGCCCGAACTGGCTTTTGACCATGACGTGATCTTAGCGGACGCAAAGAAAGTGTTGGGCATAGAATCGGTCTTATCCCATGCCTTATCGGAGCAGGTTTAGATGCTTGGTTTTTTTGTTAATGGAAACAGATAGAATAATATCAAAACTCTTTGCTTTACAAGACCAAGCGTACGCAGACTTCCAAAGCAAGTTGCTGCCGACATATTGTTTGCTGGATTTTCCGGCTGTAACATCTCCATTCAAATCTTCCAAAATCTATGCAAGAGATTTTTCGTGAGGTTTTTGATGTACCAATCTCGTCTTAAAAAAATACCAATCTTGTCGATTTGCTTGCAAGATTGGTATTTTTTTTGTACCTTTGCACTCGTTTTGAGTGCATGAAAGAAAAACGATGAGAAAAATTGTATTTGTATTAGGACTGGCAGCCGTTATGATGGCAGGTTGCACAAGAGGAAATGATGCGAAAGGTACTGTGTCGGCTAATGATGCAGATTTTGCTGCGTTCGACCTGACGATGCAGGAAGCAGATTCGCTGTACAACAACATGGATTTTCGTTTGGCGTACGACCTATATCTGCAACTATTGGACAGCAAAGGGGCGAAGGTTGATGATGAGCGAATGCTGAATGTGCTCAATAGTCTCTGTATGGCAAGCGAATTGGCAGGTCACAAGGCCGAACAGACGCAATGGCTGGAGCAATTATTGGACTTGGCTCGCGAGACCGGAAACGCCTACTATGAGGCC
>DBXI01000054.1:25221-25378 GCA_002309255.1 Bacteroidales bacterium UBA1216
GAGCAGGGCATTCAGTACATGACCGAGGCAGTGGACCGCATGGCGCAGACCGATCGTCCGGACACTGACCACTTGACATCCAGTATGATGATCATGCTTGCGGGTTTATACAACGACATGAACGACCCGATAGGTGCGCTGCCTATCGATGAACGCA
>DBXI01000042.1:0-14063 GCA_002309255.1 Bacteroidales bacterium UBA1216
TGTACAACGGCACGAGCGGCACGGAGCTCAAGGGCAGGAAACTCGGCATTCATGCCTTCGGTAACGTGGGCAGGAACGTAGCACGCATCGCCCAGGGCTTCGGAATGGAGGTCTATGCTTACGATGCGTACTGTCCGGATGAGGCGATGACAGCCGCCAATGTCAAACCCGTGCACTCAGCCGAGGAGCTCTACGCTACCTGCGATGTAGTCAGCCTGCATATACCCGCCACGCCCGAGACCAAACAGAGCATCAACCATGATCTGGTGGCCCGCATGCCTAAGGGCGGCGTGCTCGTGAACACCGCACGCAAGGAGGTGATTGACGAAGAAGGGCTGATAGCACTCATGCTGGAGCGCACCGACCTCAAGTACATGACGGATATCATGCCCGCAGCGGACAGCAAGTTCTGCGAACTGTTTGCCGGACGCTATTTCGCCACACCGAAGAAGATGGGGGCACAGACTGCCGAGGCAAACATCAATGCCGGTATAGCGGCTGCCAGGCAGATTGTGGATTTCTTCCAGAACGGCAACACACGCTTCCAGGTAAACAAATGAGGATAAGCCGAATATACCTATTGATGGCGCTACTGCTCTGTGTAGGGCAGTTGTGGGCGTTGCACGTGGTGCCTGTAGGCGAGCCGGATAAGGATTATACGTTCATCGACAACTACGGCGACACGATCTTCATCTTTGCCGGCGAGATACACATGCATATCGACAGCGCCTTGACTTGGTACGATGCCACCAACGACCAAGCTATAGCCACCGGCGCAGAGGATCTGTACCCCGACGACGGCAGTTACTATGTGGAGATAGACGGGCAGAAGGAGTACTTCTACCTATTCTCCTACGCAAACTACAAGTCGAACACGGCAGATTGGGAGCTGAGCGTCGAGCCGCAGTGTGATGCGACCATCCTGACGCTGAGCGGCACGCTGCCCGGTGAGCTCTCGTACACGATAGCCGACGGCAGGGTTCGTACCGTACAGCGCAGATGTACTGTCAGTTACACCGCCCTTGGCTGGAGTGGAACAGAGTGGACGGACTCGGCGGCAGTTGAGTCGTTCGACTTCCCGCAAACCACGTTCACCCTACCCGCCATATACAAGGGCACCGACATCACGCTGACCGTGGATGATATAGCCAAGGCTATGGGCATAGATCAGGACTCGCTGAGCGTCGGGTTGGATGAGCCGATAGCTGTTACATCACACGTCACGAGCCGCACCGAGACCCGTGGTGAGAAAGGCGAACCGAGCAACGAGCTGGAGCGCCCTACAGAAGAGACGGTAGTGAAAGGATCGGGCGAGCTGCGCATACAGTTCTACAGCAACCCCACCCCGGCCGCTTCGTTCTTCAGCTGGCGCGTATATAAAGGCACCGAGCTGCTATATACTCGCAACGATGAGAACCTGTTGGAGGTGTTCAGTGAACCCGCCTCGTACCGCGTAGTGTGCACAGTGACGGGCACCGATTGCCCCTGCGAGACCTGCGCGCACGACTCAACGGAGGTCATAGTAAGCATATCGGAGTCCGAACTGCTCGTACCGAATGTGTTCACACCCAACGGCGACGGCATGAACGATGAGTTCCGCGTGCAGTACAGATCGATAGCCGAGTTCCACTGCTGGGTGTATAACCGCTGGGGCAAGCTCGTGTACGAATGGAGTGACCCCGCCAAGGGTTGGGACGGAACAATCAATGGTCGTCCGGCTACCGAAGGGGCGTACTTCTACGTGATCCGCGCACGCGGCACAGATGCCAAGGCCGGACAAGGGTATGTTAGCAAACCCACCTACAATCGCTGGAAGAACAGCCAGGACAAGAGCGAAAACATAGTAGGTATCTACCAACTGTCCGGAGACATTAATCTGATCAGAGGGAAGCAATAGAGATTTGAAGATTTCAAGATTTAAGATTATCATGAAACGATTTTATATACTGCTGCTTGCGGTTGCGCTGTCGATTGTTATCTACGCGCAGAACATTGACATGCAGGCACATGTTATGTCCGACGAGGGCATGGATGCCTATGACGAATATATAGCCAAACAAAACAACTACTACACCTCATCGTACTCCTACGACCAGATCTCTGCCGTTAGCGGAGATGCCTTGTTCGGTCTGCTGAATGATCTGATGGGCAAGACGTGTCGATTGGAGAAGGGAGGGTTCTCCTATAACTCACTACGAGATGCCTACGTGCGCGTTGACAAAGATCTGAATCGCTCGGGCTATATCATCGGCTACTACGACGGCTGCTCGCTCAACGGCACATGGGACAGTGGCAAGACCTGGAACAGGGAGCACACCTGGCCGCAGTCGAAGGGCGCAAACAAAAATATAGCTATGGGACATGATATGCAGAGCGTTCGTCCCGCCAGCACATCAGTCAACTCCGAGCGTGGCAACACAGCCTATGGTGAGTCGCGCGGATTCTACGATCCGCAGGAGGTGAGGATCAACAACACGTACTACAAACCCACCAACCTCGGCTCCTACCGCGGTGATGCTGCGCGCGTGGTGCTGTATGATTATCTGGTGTACGGTCAGGTAGGTAATTACAAGAACAGCCTGTACAACAGCAATGCACAGCTGCTGAACAAGTTAGGCAAAAGCGGTGTGTTTGAAAGCGTGGATGTGATCATCAAATGGCACATGCAGGATCCTCCTTCGCTCACCGAGATGGTGCGTAACGACGGCGCACAGGCCTATCAGGGAAACCGCAACCCTTTCATCGACTTCCCGGAGATAGCCATCGAGATGTTAAGCGCAAGGATCACGACCTACGACGTGACAGTAAGTGAGGGACTGAGTATGTGGCCGGCGTACCGCCACACGGCGGCAGGAGGGTTTATAGCCTACCTCACGCTCAGCGACGGCAGCCATCCAAAAGCAAACGAACTAACCATAAGCGGCACGACGAACTACACTTACGACGAGGCATTAGGACGTCTGTCCGTGAAGGGAACAAGCAGCGCGCTAAGCATTGCTTCAACGGAAGAAACACCGGTGGATTACACGGCTACCGACCATCAGGACGAACCCATCTACGACATTCTCGGGCGACGCGTCAGCCGCATGCAACACGGACAGATTTACATCCGCCGCGGAGAGAAGTTCATATATTAATTGATAATTGACAATTGATAATTGATATTTGGCAGCAGGAACACTTACATATGAACAGGTGATGTTGCAGCTCAAGCAGCAGCAATACAAACCGGTGTATTTCCTCTATGGGGAGGAGTCTTACTATATCGACAAGGTGACCGACTACATCGAGGACAACGTGCTGGACGAGGCGGGTAAGTCGTTCGATCAGGTGGTGCTCTACGGACGCGACCTGGCGGAAGCCGGAATAGCCGAGGCCGTCATGCAGGCGAGAGGGTTCGCCATGATGGGCGGCTACAAGGTAGTGATAGTGCGCGAGGCGCAGATGATCAAGAAGTGGCAGGCGCTGGAGGCATACATCGCAGCACCGCAACCGCAATCCATCCTGGTGATCGCCTTCAAGGGTGAGAAATCACTACCTAAACTGCCCAACTCACCGAACGTGGCTGTGATGCAATCCACACCGCTTAAGGACTGGCAGGTGGCAGGATGGATTACGCGGTACATCGATAATTGGAACAAGGAACAACGAGCCAAGAACAAGGACGAGCAGGTAACCATCGATCCGAAGGTGACACAGATTCTGGCGGACAACTTAGGCACCAACCTGCAGCAGATTGTGTTGTCGCTGGAGAAGTTGGTGAACGGTCGTCCGGCAGGCGTGAGCACTATCGACGCAGCGCTCGTGGAAAGGAACATAGGCATCAGCAAGGACTTCAACGGCTTTGAGTTGCAGGACGCGCTCATCAACGCTGACGCAGTGAAAGCCAACAGGATAGTCCGATACTTCGCCTCGTCGAAAGACCACCCTATACAGAAAGAGCTGCCCACCCTGTTTACGTTCTTCGCCAACCTGATGATCTACCACTACCTGCCCAATAAACAGGACGAGCGTAGCGTGGCGGCTGCGTTGAAGATCAATCCGTTCGTGGTGAAGAACTACGCGCGTGCCTCACAACGCTTTTCCGCCGGCAAAACGTTCCGCATCGTTTCGTACTTCCGCGAGACCGATGCCCGCAGCAAAGGCATAGGCACGGGCTCCGCCACGGAAATAGATCTATGGAAAGAACTAATTTACAAGATACTACACTGATAATCACATATGTTTAACCCATACGAGGGATAGATTTGTATGCTTGCAACCCTCTTAATTAAATGCTAAAAAAATGAATTACTTATTCACTTCCGAATCGGTGTCAGAAGGACACCCGGACAAGGTCGCTGACCAGATCAGCGACGCTATTCTCGACAATTTTCTTGCTTTGGATCCGAGTGCCCACGTAGCATGCGAGACGATGGTCACCACCGGACAGGTGTTTGTGGCAGGTGAGGTGACCGCCAAGAAATATATCGACCTGCCGGCCATCATCCGCCGTACTATCAACACTATCGGTTACACCAAAGCCGCCTACAAGTTCGAGGCGGAGAGCTGCGGTATTCTGCAGGCTCTGCATGAGCAGAGTGCGGATATCAACATGGGTGTGAGCCGTAAGTCGAAGATGGCACAGGGCGCAGGTGACCAGGGAATGATGTTCGGTTACGCCTCGTCGGAGACCGACAACTATATGCCGCTGACGCTTGACCTGGCGCACACGCTGGTTTATACCCTGGCGCGCATCCGCAAGGAAGGCAAGGAAATGACCTACCTGCGCCCGGATGCCAAGAGTCAGGTTACGATGGAATATGATGAGAAGAACCGCCCTATACGTATTCAGACCATCGTGCTCTCCACCCAGCACGACGAACAGACCGCCGACGGACGCAAGGTCACACCCGAACTGATCAAACAGGACGTGATTGCTGTCCTGCTGCCGCGCGTAGCCAAGCGTGACGCGCGCTACACCACTCTGCTGGAGACCTTCCTGGGCGATGAGCGTACCGAGCTGCTCGTCAATCCGACGGGTAACTTCGTCATCGGTGGACCATACGGCGACACAGGACTGACCGGACGTAAGATCATCGTGGACACCTACGGCGGACGCGGTGCGCACGGCGGTGGAGCATTCTCCGGAAAAGACCCTTCGAAGGTCGATCGCTCGGCTGCTTATGCAGCACGTCATATAGCCAAGAACATGGTTGCCGCAGGCGTGGCGGACGAAGTGCTGGTGCAGGTCAGCTACGCTATCGGCGTAGCGAAGCCTGTCAGCCTGTATGTGAACACCTACGGCACAGCCAAGGTGAAGATGAACGATGCGGAGATAGCCAAACGTATAGGCCGCCTGTTCGACCTGCGTCCGGCTGCTATCATCCGTGACCTCAAGCTCACCCAGCCGATGTACGAGGAGACGGCACGCTACGGACACATGGGACGCACCAACGAGATGGTTACCAAGCAGTTCATTGACTCCGACGGCAAGCCGTTCACCCGTGAGGTCGAACTGTTCACATGGGAGAAACTGGACAGAATAGAGGATATCAAACAAGCATTCAAACTATCATGACAGACAAACGCATCATAAGGCAATCATGGCTTATCGTCGGCGCAGTAATCCTGCTGGTGGTGCTTGACCAGGCCTTGAAGCTGTATATCCGCACGCACTACATGCTGGGCGAGGCGCATGAGATACTGCCGTTCTTCCAGCTGTGCTTTGTGGAGAACAACGGCATGGCGTTCGGCATCCAGTGGCTGCCCAAGTGGTGCCTGTCGGCTTTCCGGATCATCATGGTGGGTATCTTGGGCTGGTACATGAACACATTGCTCAAACGCGGCATGCGCACCTCGTACCTGACGATGATAACGCTGATTACAGCCGGCGCCATCGGCAACATTATCGACTGTGTGTTCTACGGCAAGCTGTTCGGCTACGAGACCTGGTTCTACGGCAAGGTGGTCGATATGCTGTATTTCCCGCTTATACAGAACGCTGCCGGCGAGACGCTGTTCTTCCGCCCGGTGTTCAACCTCGCGGACTCGTATATCACCGTGGCCGTCTTTGCCATCATCCTCTTCTTCCGCAAGGAACTCAACGAGAGTCTGAGTTAAGCGAATAACAGAAAGCATTTCCAAAATACCAATTTATGATTACAGGCAGCCGGTAGCTGCCTGTAATTATATACCATTTTGCTTTACTCTATCTTTTCTTTTGAGTATATGAATAACTTTTTTGCAACCGAAATATCGTGTATTTTCATACTTTTTGCAGGTATTTTACATGTCAAAAACAGACTTTTGCACAAAATTTGCAACAAAAAAAATGACATTTGCAAATATTTTATGCATTTTTTCCGAAGATTGTAGCATTTTTATTCCGAAGATTGTAGCACTTTAGTTCCGAAGATTGTGGAATTTCCGTTCCAAAGGTTGCTGATTCCCCGCTATTCATCAGGTCAGCCTATCAATGCTTGATAACGACCCGATAACGGCCCGACAATGCCCCGACAAAGGATTGATGTCATCACGAAAGGGCAAACAGCCGCTGAACTATAGGGCTTGATTAGGGAAAAGGACGCTTAATCCTTAACGAATCTATAACGAATATACAACGAACCACTAACGTTCGCGTTCGGCACATCGGGCGCACCGACTGAATCACAGATTCATTAAAGCGCCCATGGCATCATGGCGGATGATAAAAAATGACATGAGACAGTTGAGACAGTTGAGACAGTTGCAAGAGAAGTAACTCTCATAATAGAAGTAAAAAGATGAAGTGTCTCAAGAATCTCAAGTGTCTCATGCAAAAAATCTCAAGTCACATGCAAAAAATGCTATGGCAGAAATGGCAGAAGTGGCAAAAGTTCTGCCAAAAATGCCACATATGGCAGTGCAAATAGTGCAAAGCAAAAAATTGAATGTGACCGTTTGACCGTTTGGAAGCAGAAACGGTCACAAGGTCAAAACGGTCAGGGCGAATATTCAATAAAAATGACGCATGACAAAGAGAACTACAAAATCACAGGATTATACTATGTATAGTGAGGCGGCTCTTGCGAGCCGGTGTCCAAATAGCATTTTGACGAAATGGACGAAACAAAACGTGCGGCACGGGAGTGTCGCACGTTGCTACTATGCAGCCATGATGGCTGCCGGCCCGACAAGAGCAACGGACCGGATTAAGGGAACTATTGCAGTGGCTGGCCTTGGACTGTGTAGGTCCTGCCGTCACGGATGATGATGAGCTGGCCGTTGATCATCTGCTTGCGCGGACGGGTGTCGCCTGTGGTAACGTTCTCAACCGCACTTGGCACATCGGCGGTCGTGAACGATTGCGTTGTTGTCTGGAGCACTTCGCCGTTTTCATCCTTGGCTGTGATGGTCAGGTCGTAGCTCGTGCCGGCTTCCAGACTGGTAACGGTGAATGAGAAGCCCGAGGTTTGTATCGAATGGTCACGTGCCGGAGTACCGAAGGCAATCTGCGTCAACTGGCCGTTGGCGTTGAAGATGAGCGTGCAAACAATGTTACCGTTCTTGTCGCGAATGGTTAATTCATACGTATATGCACCACTTACCTCCGGCCAAGTTATTTCAGCAGTTGTCTCTGAGGTCTCGACCGTAGTGCTTTCTGTTTCGACCACTTCTGCTGCTATTGGAAGAATGTTTTCAAACTCTTTCCAACCGTTCGCAGCGCGGTATAGCTCTATTGACTCTTCGGGTACATACAAGGTGCAGGTATTTTTGTTAACCTCTTCGAACACATTGCAATTAATTGCTTGAGGTGTTGTGGCATAATTATATACCGATGTCAGACTGCTGCAATCTTGGAAAGCATACTCTCCAATGCTTGTCACGCTGTTGGGGATGGTGACCGAGGTCAGACTGCTGCAACCAGCGAAAGCATACTCTTCAATGCTTGTGACGCTGTTGGGGATAGTGACCGAGGCCAGACTGGTGCAATCATAGAAAGCAGACTGTCCAATTAATGTGACGCTGTTGGGGATGGTGATCGAGGTTAGACTGCTGCAACTAGAGAAAGCACCCCATCCAATGCTTGTCACGCTGCTCGGGATATCAATAGAGGTCAGACTGGTGCAAAAAGCGAAAGCCACCTCTCCAATGCTTGTCACGCTGTTGGGGATGGTGACCGAGGTCAGACTGCTGCAACTATAGAAAGCTGCCCCACCAATACTTGTCACGCTGCTCGGGATGGTGACAGAGGTCAGACTGCGGCAATATTGGAAAGCAGCACTTCCAATGCTTGTGACGCTGTTGGGGATAACCGTATTTTGGCAGCCGGCTATTAAGGTGTTCGTTGATGTTTCAATGATAGCATTGCAGTTATCACGGCTATCGTACATGCTATTACCGCTCTCAACAATTATTGATGTCAGACCGCTGCATTCCCAGAAAGCCCCCACTCCAATGCTTGTGACGCTGTTGGGGATGGTGACCGAGGTCAGACTGCTGCAAGCTCTGAAAGCCGCATATCCAATGCTTGTGACGCTGTACGTTTGGCTGTTGTACGTCACCGATGAAGGGATATTGGCAGAAGTCAAACCGCTGTAGTTGTTATCTGACCATCGCTCTTGATAAGTAACTTCCGCAGTCAGGTTGCCGGCATCGAGGTTGTAATACAAGTCGCCGATTTTTGTGCCGTCAGCGAAGATTGTTCCTACGCTTGTTGCTAGCACAAGGAAGAGAGTAAATAATTTTTGTCTCATAATCAAATACACTGCTTCGTGTCGTGCGCAACTACTATGCCTGGATACAGGCGGTTAATATTTGGGTTAATTGTTCTTCGTCATATATAAACATAGAAAAGCGTGGAGTCCAATTGGTCTTCACGCTTTCCAAGGGCTTCGCAATCCCCGTTTTAGGTAGAAAAACAACCGACGTCCACGCCCGATATGCAAACCCTCCCACCCACAATGCGGGCGAGGACGGACAATATACATATCCACGAGGACATTCATCGTTGCTGTTCGGACTGTGTGTGAATTTTGCGAAGATTCTGATGAGTCGCAAACAACGTCAATAAACGCCTTTTTATGTCACCCTATTTTACGTCTTGGGCAGCTGACGCGTCCGCAATTTAACCCTGCGGACAGAGGGTATGGCTGTTATTACTTCATCATGGCTTCTATTGTTGCCAGATTATTTTTCCTTATAATCGTATTCGATCAAATCTTTCTCAATATCCTCGATTTTAGGCAAGGATGAACGAAGGTCGTGAGGTAGAACATTACCAAGTTCGTAGTCCGAGACACCAATTGGTTTGTTTATGCCACGCAAAGCATATTCCGCTTTTATCTTATCTTTAGTGCGACACAGCAGCAAACCGATGGTTTGATTATCTCCTTCCCGGCACAAGATTTCGTCCACCGCAGAGCAATAGAAATTGAGTTTGCCAATATACTCCGGGATAAACTCCGTGTTCTTCAGTTCAATTACCATATAGCGGTGCATGAACGTGTTATACATCAGCAAGTCAATATAATAATCATCGCCACTTACTTCCAAGTGGTACTGTCTACCCATGAAAGCAAAGCCGGTACCCATTTCTAACAGGAATTTTTCTACCTCTTTAACTAAACCTATTTCGATATCCCGTTCATCAAATTTATCTGTCAAAGTGAGCATATCAAAAAGATATGGATCTTTGAGCATCGTTTTGACTTCCTCTGCTTCCTGTTGAGGTAAGGCTAAATCAAAATTATTGGCAAGTGCTCCATGTTGTTTGTAATAATCGTGTCTGATAGCATCAGCCAAAAATTCTTTTGTCCAATGGTTGGTCAAAGACTGCACCATATACCAATAGCGTGCTTTGATGTCCTTTACACGCTGAATTAGAATGATATTGTGCGTCCATGAAAGATGCATAATCGGTAATGAGAAATTGTACTTCGGCAATTGCGCAACCGGCGATTGCGTATTTGGATTTTGTAATTGCGCAACCGGCAGTTGCGTAATTGAATCAGTGTCTTTCGGGAGTGTCAGTTCTTCGTTGTACTCGTTGTAGAACTGGATCATACACTGGCAGTTACGCACAGAAAATCCCTTTACTTCGGGAAAATCATTGCGCATATCTGCCGACAGACGTTGAAGTGCGCCATTGCCCCAACCGATTTGTTCCTGCGCATCAGAAAGCAGATGCCCTATATCCCAATACATACGTAACATCTCACCGTAAGCAGAGTAAGCCGCACGTTGTTGCGCCAAACGAACCCGTTGCTTGACCTGTGCGAGAAGTTGCGGATAATTGAATGTCTGTATGTGTTGAGGAGTGGACATGCAAATGCGATTAAAATTCAGGGTACAAAGGTACGAAAAAATATGAATAATGCAAGTGTATATGAGAAAAAAATGCAAAAAAGTGAGAAATTAAAGAGAAATGGGGAAATGAGGTGGCTCTGAGGAGCCGTGTCGGCATTAAATGCCGACGCAATGGACGAAGGGCAACCGGCATCCGATGCCGGGCTAATTAACGAAGAAAGCCAGATAGTACGGCTAATTAACGAAGAAAGCCAGATAGTACGGCTAATTAACGAAGCAAGCTCCGGGGAGATGATGGCATTGCGTTCTTTCACAAAAAAATCCTCCGTCTCGGTCTTGGATGACAGGGGCGGAGGAGCATAAGCGCTATGAATCCGGCAGCATTTTACTTTCCGATCATAATCACCTCTATGTGGTTGTCAGCTTTCAGCAGTGCCTCCAGGGTCTTCCGGGTGTCCTCCACCGTGATGGTGTCGAGCACCTTCTCGTAGTCACAGGTCATATCCACGCCTGTAGCAAGCAGGTCTTCCATAGCGAACTGCCAGTAGCTGTTCTCACGAAGCTGTTCGTTGTAGTTCTTGAGCAGGAACTCCTTGCCTTGCTGCAGCTTCTCCTCCGACGGTCCGTCCTTGGCCATCTGCGCCACAATATCCCGTACGCGCTGGTTGAGGTATTCGTAGCGTTCAGGGTTCGTCTGGTAACCAATCTGCATGTACGCCTGCTGGCGCGGTGCAGGAGTACCGCTCAAGGCGCCGTATGCACCAATGCCGTACGTGCCGCCTTCCTTCTCACGGATCTCCTCCAGCAGTACGACGCTCAACGCATTCAAGGCAAGCTCGAACGCCAGTTTGTTCTTGAGCGTATATCTCATATCCGCCTGGTCGAAGAAGAAGTTGGTAACCATAGGCACCTGCATGTCGCGATAGAACGCTTTCTGCTGTCCGCCGTCGGTGTAATCCACCAGGCTGATGTCAATCTTCTCACGGCTCTTGTCCGCCGGCAATGAGGCGACATACTGCTCCAGCAGCGGCAACAGCACCGCCTCATCCACCGCACCGGTGATGATGATGTCGAAGTCGGCGGCATTGGCGAAACGTTCGCGCACAATCTGCATCACATGCTGGTAATCAACGGCGTCGATATCCTCGTTACGTACCGGCTCGAAGCGTTTGCAATGCGTGAAGATTGTGTTCAGCGCACTGTCCTGCAAGGCGGATGACGGGTCGCTCTCGCGGTTGGCGACCGCAGCGCGCGAACGCTCTTTCCATGACAGGAACGCATCGTTGTCCATACGCATGGACGTGAAGTACAGATAAGCGAGCTGGAACATCGTCTCAAGATCCTTGGGCGTGGACGAGCACTTCAGATATTCGTCGTACAGGCCTATATGCGGCTGCACACTCACCTTGCGTCCGGCAAGCACCTTCTGCAGGTCGGTTTTGCTGAACGTACCTATTCCGCTGGCTGCGAACAGTTCGTTGACCGCCTTCAGGTCGGAAGCCATCGTCTCAGGATAAAGGATCACCCCACCCTTGCTCACGGCCATCATCAGCACCTCGTTGGCATTGAAATCCGTCTGGCGGAAATAGACATTCACGCCGTTGGAAAGACGGTACCTGGTGTATCCGAGCCTGTCGCTCTTCTTCCTGGTCACCTTACCGGCTTTCGGCAACTCAGGCAACAGCGGTATGTCGGATACGGTATCCTCGTACGGGTCGATCTGCTCGGCATCCACAGCGGCCAGCGCGGCTTGCATCTCATCGTTCGTAGGATAAACCACATCCTGCTTGTCCGGCAGCATGGCGAACAGCACGAGGTTGTTCTGCCCGACCGTTTGCGCCAGGATCTGACCGACCATCTCCGCCGTCACGACGGAAGAAATCTGCTGCATCAGCGCCAGTTCGTTCTCAACACCGGCAATCGGTTCGTTATCAACGAAATGACTGACATACTCCTTGCAATAGTCGGCACTCTTCTTCTTGTCGCGTGCATTGTATGCCGCCTCCACCTCTGCCAGCATCTGCGCCTTGGCGCGCTCATACTCGGAGCCGGTGAAGCCGTTGCGCACGGCGCGTAGCATCTCTCGGTACAGTGTGGTAACCGCCTTGGTCAGCCCCTCTTCCGAAGAAACGGTCGTGCCTGTGAAGGCGTGCTTGGTCTTCGCCACGAAGAAATCCCCGTCCTCCACACCTGCCCAGATGAACGGCGGTTTGGCAGACTGCGTCTGCTCCTCCAGACGGGCGTTGAGCATATAGGTGGCGGCATTCATCGCGTAGCGGAACACGTAGTAATTGATACCACCGCGCAGCTCCACGGGATACGGATCATGCTTCATGCAAACGTACGTGACGGCGTTGGTCTGCTCCTTGTCCTTGGCAAGGAAGATAATGGGCTCCTCGTTGTCCGGTATGGGCACGTAGTAGCGCTCCTGCGGATTGACAGGCGCGGGGATAGAGCCGAAGATGTCGCGTATCTTCGCCTCAATGGCATCGACATCAATGTCACCCACTACCACTATGCCTTGCAGGTCGGGACGGTACCACTGCTCATAGTAGTCACGAAGCGCCTTGTACGGGAAATAGTCCACCACCTCCATCAGTCCGATAGGCAGACGATGGCCGTAACGGTTCGAGCCGTCGGGACGCGCATGCTCCGTACCTACGGGATAGATGTTAGGCAGTATCTGCTCCAAGAGACGTATCTGTGCCGTAGCACGCGTGCGCCATTCCTCATGTATAACGCCGCGCTCGTGGTCGATATCCTCATCGGTCAGCAGCAATCCGTCCGCCCAGTCGTG
The DNA here is from genome assembly GCA_002309255.1 of Bacteroidales bacterium UBA1216. GTDB lineage: Bacteria > Bacteroidota > Bacteroidia > Bacteroidales > Paludibacteraceae > Colicola. Next base: position 13,067 of record DBXI01000042.1, read on the forward strand.
AAGGATCCACAGGCAGGAGTCGATAGCAGAAGGGACGGCAGCCACCGGCACGTTGTCGATGTTGTACACCGTCTCGTCGATCGAGGTATAGGCATTGAGGTTGTAGCCGAACTTCACGCCTATGCGCTCGCAATAGGTGATCACTCCGTTGCCGGGGAAGTGCTGCGTGCCGTTGAAGCACATGTGCTCAAGGAAATGCGCCAGACCGCGCTGGTCTTCCTCCTCAAGGATGGAGCCGACCTTCTGCGCGATGTAGAAGTTAGCCTGCCCCTGCGGCTCGGCATTGTGACGGATATAATACGTCATACCATTGTCCAAGTGACCGATACGCACCTGGCCGTCAACCGGCAATTGCGGCTCTTGCTGCGCCATAGCTGCCATAGCGAACGTGACAGCCAGCCAAAACAGTAATTTTCTAACGTCAACTTTCATAACTTTTCTGATTTAATAGGTTTGCGGGTGCAAAGGTACGACAATTTTTGCAATTCTCCTATGAAAAATCGGACTTTTATGAAAAAAGGGGCTAAAAAGCGCCTTTTTCCTTTCTATATACTCGTTATATATCCCGTATCAGCAGGTGATGGTTAGCCAGCGGATGCGTGAGCAGCTGCTGTGCGAGTGCGGGCGTGGCCTGCAGCCATACCTGCGTGCGGCAAAGGTTCTTTTCGTATTGGTTGGCCACCAACTCAACAGGCTCATCCACAAGCTGCGTCAGGTCATTCGACAACTTCATCAGCCGATACTTGCCTAAGGGCAGTTCGCCGTGGATGCCAACGCCTATTCCTGATTCGAAATGCGTGTCAAGCACATGTGAGTCGGTCATCTTCAGCGGGATGGTGCAATGGGCGAACAGCATCCTGCCGTCGTCACCTATACGTGCCGGGTTGACCTGGAAACCAATCTGTCCGTACTTCTGTCTGGCGAGTATCATGGTCAGCAGCAGAGGTATATCGCCCTCGCACGAAGCGGGTATGCCTTCGTCATTCAGGTGGCTGAG
>DBXI01000042.1:14102-24412 GCA_002309255.1 Bacteroidales bacterium UBA1216
CCGTTGAGCTCGTAACGGGCCACAATCTCTTTCAGGCGCTCATATATGCGCTCCGCGCCTTTCACGCCGCCATCCACCTCGCCCAACGACGACACTTCCTCGATAGGAATATGCACCAGCCGAATACCGGTCTTATCATATATATACGCATCATCCACCTTGGACGCTATCAGCCAGTCGGACGGTTCACCCACTACGCCGAGGCGAAGGGAGGCGTGAGGAAGCTGATCAGCTGCGGAAGCCGAATGGGCATCAGCCAAGCTTGGCTGATCAATTTCTGCTGCCTGCTCAGCCGAGGTAAGTACACGACCGGTGCCGTTATGCTGACGAATCCATGTGAGGATCTCCAGCGAGGCGGCCAGCGAGTTGCTGTAACCGGAGGCGATGATATAGACGGGCTCAGCAAGCGACAACTTGCCGGCATCGACCAGTTTCAGAAACAAAGCTTCCGTACCACCGGTCAGAACGGCGATACATTGATGACTGTTGACCCACTGTTCGGGCAACTCAAACGGAAGATGCAGATCTTCCTTGTGCATAGCGGATGATAAAATATGTAGCATGGTATAAAGATTTAAACGAATTAAGTTGTACAAAAATTATGCCAATTTGTCAGGACAGGCGCAACGGCACAAAATTTGTAGCAGAATAACTGATAACTGATAACTCATAATTGACAACTTACATATGACAACAGTTCCTGTATTACTTTTAACCGGATACCTGGGTAGCGGTAAGACCACCCTACTCAACCGGATTTTGAATAACCGTCAAGGCATCAAGTTTGCCGTGATCGTCAACGATATAGGCGAGGTGAACATCGACGCCGATCTGATCGCCAAAGGCGGCGTGGTCGGGCAGAAAGACGACAGCCTGGTCGCCTTGCAGAACGGCTGCATCTGCTGCACTCTGAAGATGGATCTGGTGGAGCAACTCAACGAGATCACATCGCAGAAGAAGTTCGACTACATCGTTATCGAGGCTTCGGGCATCTGCGAGCCGGCGCCTATTGCGCAGACGATCTGTTCTATCCCTCAGATCGTTACGAACTACCAGGGTCATGACCTGCCCCGTCTGGACTGCATCGTGACCGTAGTGGATGCACTGCGCATGCGCGACGAGTTTGGCTGCGGTGACGCGCTGGAGAAGGAGCGCATAGGTGAGGAGGACATCGAGCGGCTGGTGATCGAGCAGATAGAGTTCTGTAACAAGATCCTGCTCAACAAAGCCTCGGAGATCAGCGCCGATGAGCTCAAGCACCTAACCGCCATCATCCGAGCCATACAGCCCAAGGCGGAGATTATACCCTGCGACTACGGTGATGTGGATTTCTCGAAGATCCTTGACACCCGCGCGTTTGACTTTGAGACTGTAGCCACCAGCGCTACTTGGGTGCATGAGGTAGAAGCCCCCGGCAATGAACACGATGATGACGACGATGACGATCATGATCATGACCACGAAGAGCATGAGCATCATCATGAGCATGAGCACCACCATCATCACCACGACGATGAGGGCGAGGCGGAGGAGTACGGCATTGGTACATTTGTGTATTTCCGCCGTCAGCCGTTTAACTTGAATAAGTTTGATGAGTTCGTAGCACGTCACTGGCCGAAAGAGGTGATTCGCGCCAAAGGTATGTGCTACTTCGATGATGAGTACGACATGTGCTACGTGTTTGAGCAGGCCGGCAAGCAGTTCAACCTCAAGCAGGCGGGACAGTGGTACGCTACAATGCCGGAGGAGGAGCTGATGCTCATGGCCAAAAATGAGCCGGGTATATTGCGCGACTGGGACGAGCACTACGGCGACAGGATGCAGAAGCTCGTATTCATCGGCCAGCATCTGGATAAGCAGGCCATCACTCAGGCGCTGGACGCCTGTCTGGCATAAGTTACTTGGACTGACGGATATAATCAGTGATCAGGCGATAGACCTCACAAGGTTTGTCGCCTGTTTGGTTGGATAGGTTCTGTAGCAGTTCCAAGTGGCGGCGTATGACCTGCTCGTCGCCGCGCACAGCAGGACCTGTCTGCGCATCCTTGGGAGCCAGGGCGTGCACCTTGGCCGCCGTCTGGTCAATGAGCGGGAGCAGTACGTTGAACGGTATAGGTGTACTGCGCAGTATATCCGCCGCCATGCGGTACATGCAGTTAGTGAAGTTGTTGGCAAACACACCCGCCACATGCAACCGTTCGCGGTCGGACTGCGAGGCCTCGATCACGCGCGACGACAGGGTAAGCGCCAGCGTGTAGATAGCCGCCAGGTCATCAATCGTGCGCCCCTCCACTATCAGTGGTACTTCGCTGAAATCATCGACGGGATTCGCCTTACTGAAGGTCTGAAACGGATAGAGAATACCAGCGTGAGGTTTGTCGTCGCCGAACACAGTGATCGGTATTGTGCCCGATGTATGTATATGTATTGCGCGCGCAGGCGTATGTACAGCGGCTACCACCTCCGCCAGCGCCTGATCGGCTACGGCATAGATGTACACATCATAGACACTGACCATTTGATCATTTACCATTTGGCCATTTACCAGTTCTCGCGAACTGAGCATAGGGACATCGATGCCCTTGCGCGCAAAGGCGGCGTGCAGGCTCGTGGCCACATTGCCGCGACCGATGATTGCAATCTTCATTCCTTACCTAAAATTTTAATACACCTAAACCATTCAGGAACACAAGCAGTATGATCAGCGGTATGATCCATCTTAGGAAGAACAAGAACACCTGTCCGGCTCTTCGCCTTGTTCCTTTGGTGTGTAGCAATACACTTCCTTCGCCTCGTTTGGGCAGCCCCCACCCCACGAATACCGCCATACAGAGGGCTGTCAGAGGCATTGTGAAGCCGGCGGTCAGTTGGTCGCTTACATCAAACATGGCGGGGAAGAAAATGCACAGCATGATCAGCACCAGCACCAGTGCTGCTACCAGGCTCACGCTCTGCCGGCGGCTGAGAGGATGGCGCGTGTCGGCCGTCGCCTCTTGCACGAATGCCACCGCCACCTCCATCAGCGAGATCGTGGACGTCAACGCGGCTATGCACAGCAGACCGAAGAACAGCACACTGCTCAGCCAGGCGAACGACATCTGCTGCAGTACGGCAGGCAGCACAACGAACACCAGTTGAGGCCCCTGCTCAGGGTTGACGCCAAACGCAAACACCGCAGGGAAGATGATCACGCCCGCCAGAATGGCCACCAGTGTATCCAGCACCAGCACCTGCAGCGACGCCGCGGGGATATTCTGCCCCTTAGGCATATACGCGCCATAGGTGATCAGTGCACCCAGACCTATCGACAAGCTGAAGAAACACTGCCCCATCGCCTCCATCACCACATGCGAGGTGAGCTTTGCACAGTCGAACTGGAAGAAGAACTGCATACCTAAATTGCTGCCGTCAAGCATCAGCACGCGCCCCGCCATCAGTAGCATCATCAGTAGTAGCAAAGGCATCAGGATCTTGCTCAGCCGCTCGATGCCTTTGTTCACATCGAACCACAACACCGCAGCCGTGAGCAGCACAGGAAGCACGGTGAAGGCTATCATCCGCGGCTTATTGGTGCTCACCACGCTGAAGTGCTCCGTCAGCGCTGAGGAGTCCAAACCACTGAACGCGTTCACCAGCGCCTCAACCAGGTAGTTAAAGCACCAACCGGTCACCACGAAATAGAACCCCATAATCACCATTGCCGTCAGCATGCATAGCCAGCTCATCCACTGCCAGCGGTTCGTTCCGCTCAACGCACGGAACGCGCCATAGGTGCTCTTACCCGAACGCTTGCCTATCATGAACTCCATGACCAACAGCGGCAAACCGAACAGCAGCACGCATAGCAGATAAACCAGCAGAAACGCTCCGCCACCGTTCTCGCCCGCGATGTATGGGAACTTCCATATATTACCCAAGCCTACGGCACCACCCGCCGCGGCCATGATTAATCCTACCTTCGTGGAAAAACTAGATTTCTTCATCCGTCCTTATTCCTACAGCTGCTTATAGAACTCCGTTACGGCAATGATGCCTTTCTCCCACACCTCCAGATCCATCGACTCGTTGGGCGAGTGGATAGCATCCTGCTCCAATCCGAAGCCCATCAGTATGGTTTTCACGCCCAGCACGCGCTCGAACTCCGCGATGATGGGAATACTTCCTCCTCGCCGAGCTGCCAGCGGACGCTTGCCGAACGCTATTTCAAAGCCTTTCTCCGCCGCTTTGTATGCCGGCAGGTCAAGCGGACACAAGTAGCCCTGTCCGCCATGCATCGGTGTGACCTTCACGCGCACGCCGCTCGGCGCCAGCTGCTGCATGTAATTGATGAACAGCTGCGAGATCTGCTCATGATCCTGATCAGCCACCAGCCTGCATGACACCTTGGCAAACGCCTTACTCGGCAACACGGTCTTGCTGCCCTCGCCCGTATAACCGCCCCATATGCCGCAAATGTCGAACGACGGACGGCAACTGTTGCGTTCCAGCGTCGAGTAGCCCGCCTCGCCGAACACGTCCGGCACATCAATCGCCTGCTTGTACGCCTCAAGGTCAAATGGTATCTCGGCTATCATCGCGCGCTCCTCGGCCGGAATAGGCAGCACGTGGTCGTAGAAGTGCGGTATGGTTATACGCCCGTCCTGATCCACCACTTGCGCCAACATCTGCGTCAGCGCATTGATCGGATTGCGCACCGCACCGCCAAAGTGTCCGGAGTGTAGGTCTCTGTTCGGGCCATCCACCTCAATCTGCCAGTACGCCAAGCCGCGCAGACCAACCGTCAACGAGGGAGTGTCCTTGCCTATCATCGAGGTGTCGCTCACCAGGATCACATCGCAGCTCAGTAGCTCCTTGTGTTGCTCCAGGAACGCAGCCAGCGACGGCGAACCGATCTCCTCCTCGCCCTCAAAGATGAACTTCACATGGCAGTTCATCAGCCCCTCATGCACCATGTACTCGAATGCCTTGGCCTGTATCATCGCCTGCCCCTTGTCGTCGTCCGCCCCACGAGCATACAGCTTGCCATCGCGGATACTCGGCTCCCACGGATCACTCTCCCACTGCTCCAGCGGCTCGACAGGCATCACATCATAGTGCGCATAAACCAGCACTGTTGGAATTGAATCTTCAAATCTTTCATTCTTCATATCTTCAAATCCTGGCTTATACTCCGCATACACAAACGGATTGCCGTCCTTTGTAGGCGCATCCATCACATCTGCACGCTGACAGCCTGCCGCAAGCAGCAACTCACGCCAACGATCGGCACAACGACGCATGTCGGCCTTGTGCTCCGCCTGACAACTGACTGACGGAATACGGATCAACGACGACCATTCACTCATGAATCGCTCTCTATTCGAGCGGATATACTCAGATATTTTCATACGATTATAGTATCTTAAATACGCGTTTGCATGCAAAGGTACAAAAAAAAAATGACATTTGCAAATAAAAAGCACCTCTGACTGCACTTTTCCGCGCTATAATTTGCAAATGTCAAAAAAAAGTCGTAACTTTGTGAGCTAATTTAGCCGTCCGTGCTTGACTGACGGCTATTGGCTGACAACATAAATAACAAATAGAAAGATATGAAATACCTGATAGTAGGCCTTGGCAACATCGGCGACGAATATGCCGGCACGCGCCATAACATCGGTTTCATGGCCGTTGACCGCTTTGCAGCCAAGCATGATGTTGTCTGGGCGGACAAGCGTTACGGGTTTGTGGGCAAGTGCCGCGTGAAGAACGCCGAACTGATGCTGCTCAAGCCGTCCACATACATGAATCTGAGCGGCAATGCCGTGCGCTACTGGCTCAACGAGGAGAACATACCGGTAGAGAACATGCTGGTGATCGTCGATGATCTCAATCTGCCCTTCGGCACCATTCGCATCCGCAAGCAGGGAAGCGATGGCGGACACAATGGGCTCAAGCACATCCAGCAGGTGCTCGGCACGCAGGCGTACAGCCGCGTACGCTTCGGGATAGGCAACGAGTACACACGCGGCGCACAGATCAACTTCGTGCTCGGAAACTGGACGGACGAGGAGAAGCAACAACTCAGCGAGAAGCTCGACAGGATTGCGGAAATCATTCCGTCGTTCTGCCTGCAGGGCATTGATCGCACAATGAACCAATATAATTGACAAATGTCAAATGACAAATATCAAATATCAAATGTCAAATGATAAATGGAGGTACGAGTAGATAAATACCTGTTTGCCATGCGCATCTACAAGACGCGCAGCATAGCGGCTGACGCGTGCAAGAACGGCCGCGTGAAGATGAACGGCGCGGAGCTCAAGCCATCGCGATGCTTCCATGTGGGCGATGTGTTCAGCGTACGCAAAGGACCGATAACCTACACCTACCGCATCCTGCAGCTATGCGAGCACCGATTGGGTGCCAAGCTCGTCCCTGAGTACATGCGCGACGAGACACCTCATGAACAGCTCGAACTGCTTGAACTGGCACGCATGGCGGGAAACGGCGGACGCGACCGAGGTACAGGACGACCCACAAAGAAAGACCGACGCGAGATTGAATCGTTCATCAGCACCGACTACGATGAGCTGTTCGACGCATTTGATGAAGAGGACGATTTATAACATAGTACTGCTGTTTGGTTTAGCGTTGGCACCATGCGCAGCGCACGCCCAGCTGAACACCGATAGAATAACATCCATCGGGCGCAATGCGTTGTACTTTGAGGACTACGTGCTCAGTATCCAGTACTTCAATCAGGTGATCAAGCTCAAACCGTACCTGGCTGAACCCTACCAATTGCGCGCCATCGCCAAGATCCAGCTCAGCGACTACCAGGGCGCCTTGCGCGACTGCAACGCGGCCATCGAGCGCAACCCTTTCCAGCCCGGTACGTACTACACACGCGGATATATCTACCGCCAGCTCGGCGAGTACGACAAGGCAGAAGCGGACTTCACCGAGGCGCTCGTTTTTGCGCCGGAGAACAAGACATATATGCTCCTTCGTGCTGATACTCGCGCGCAGATGAAGCGCTACGAAGATGCACGCACCGACATCGACTTCCTCCTTCGTCGCGAACCCGAGTCCGCGTCTTTGCATTTTGAGCGGGGAGTGATTTGCATACAGCAGAAGGATACAGCGTGTGCGATCAGCGAGTTCACTGCAACCGTGCAGTATGATTCCCAGAACCCCCAGAACTGGTCGGCACTGGGGGGGGTAACGATGATGACAGGCGACGACGATGCGGCATTCACCCACCTGACGCAGGCCATCAATCTGGACTCGAAGTACGCCGGAGACTTCATCAACCGAGGCATCATCTACTACCGAAAGCATAACTACCGCGCTGCGCTGACGGACTATGACAAAGCCATCGAACTCGCACCACAAGAGCCGCAATGCTACTTCAACCGAGGCGTGCTCAGGCAGGAACTGGGAGATTACAACCGCGCACACGACGACCTAAGCAAAGCACTCGAACAGATTGAGTTATCACCATCGACCACCGCATCCGCTGACCTGCTCGGACCGATCCTCTATCAGCGAGCTATGGTGTCGATGCAGTTGCAGCAGTGGAAAGATGCCATCACGGACTTCGACTCACTGAATGTACTCTACCCGACTTTCCTGCCCGCATACTACATTGCTTCGCGCGCACACACCGCGCTGGGCGAGAAGAAAGCCGCACAAGCCTGTCTGCAGCGGGCGTATCAGATTGAGGACGATCACAACTCCGGCCGCGACACGCTGACGACTGCCTCCACGCTCAACACCGACGTACAGATGGCAAGAACAGAAACCGGACGACGCGACTACCGCAAGCTCTTCTCGCAGAGAGCCGCCCAGAACGGCGAGGCGGACAGCCAGGAGCAGAAATATAGCTCTGCATCGCGAGGACGAGTGCAGGATAGGTATCAGGATCTGGTCAACGAGCCAAGCATCAGCCTGTCGTATTACGCGCAGTCAACGCCTAAATACAACTACGCGCTCGATGCCTTCAACCGACGCCGACTGTTGCCCGATGTGCTCAAAGCCACAACACACGAGCTACCACTGTCCGCTGAGATGGTCTCGCACCACTTTGCGCAAATAGCCAACCTGTCAAACACCATTGATGCCTTGCCGGACGACCTGCGTTCCGTGCCCGAACGAGAGGCTGAGAACGTCGCACGCATACTCTTTGCCCGAGCCATTGAGTTCGCCATCGTGCAGGATTACGCCTCGGCTATCGAGGACTGCACGCGCGCACTCACCCTGTCCGGACTGAACAACACCATGCAGGCCATCATGTACTTCTGCCAAGCTAACTGGCGATATCGGCTCCTCGAGTACCAGCTATCCAACAACGTCAGCGGTCTAACATCCAACAGCGTAAGCAGCCTAACCTCCAACAACGATGCCGTCTATGCATCCGCATTCCGGCTCATGCTTATGGATTACGACCAGGTCATCCTACGGCTGCCGGACTTCGCTTACGCCTATTACAACAAAGCGAACATCCTCTGTCGCCAGAAGGACTACGAGGCGGCTATCCGTCACTACGATGATGCCATACGGGTCGATGCTGATTTCGCCGAGGCGTACTTCAACCGCGGACTCACATACATCTATATCGGCAAGCACCAGGAGGGATTACAAGACCTCTCACGCGCCGGTGAACTCGGTATATACCAGGCATATAACATCATCACACGACTGCAATGATAGAAAAGTATCGCAGGTTCATATTGGTCTTTGTTCTTTACTCTTTCAGCGTAGCGGTCTTTATTCCGGCTAAAGCGCAAGTATTGTACAAGGTTTCTGGCAATAGCGCCAAAGCACCCTCGTATATCTTCGCCACCAACAAGATCGTCGGTATCGAGTTCCTCGATTCTGTGCCAAACCTCTTGCGATGCTTCTCCGAGTGCTCGGTGGTGCTCACCGAGTTTGCCATGCAGGACTACGAAGCACTCGCTACCCTGCGCGTTGCTGCACTCCTACCCGACTCCGTCCGGCTCGATCAGTATTACACCGAGGACGAGTACCGCCAGATCGACGAAGCCATGCAACTCACGATCGGCATGGGGATGGATAAGCTCTGCCGCATGAAGCCTTCCTACCTCACCGCCATGTACCGCAACGAGCTACTGCACAAGTGGCTTGACTACGACGACCAGCGATCGATGGAAGCGTTCTTCCAGGCCATAGCGGCGGACAAAGGACTAAACGTACGACCCATCGACGACATTGGCGAAACCATGTATATGCTCTTCGACCGAGAACCCTTCTATTGGCAATGCAAGGAGCTCTTGCAGATCATCGAATACCCTGAGCGAGAGGTACGTCAGGAACGCACATTGGCTGAGATGTACCGAATGGGGCGACTGACCGATATGTCCTATCAGATCATCGCACCCGATAACAACAGCACGCAGTCATACTCCGACTATCAGATCTACGCCGCGCGTAACACGCAGTGGGTCAACCGACTGAGAACCTTCCTCGTCGAGGGAGGTGCATTCATCACACTCGATGCCATCTACCTCGGAGGAGACAAAGGACTTATCGAACAGCTACGCTCAGCAGGATACAAGGTTCGACCCGTCAACCGTAGAGCAATCAACTAAAGGAGCAGACTCCACGGCCGGAACGATAAAGAATACAAGCTAATAGTGTTTCATTGGATTTCATTCAATTAAAAAATCTAATATAAAGTGAATTTTTATTGAATATTAGATTGCCATTAGATTCCTATTGGATTTAGGGCTTACCCGCTTGGGTAAGTCTTTTTTTTCGTACCTTTGCACTGCGTTTGGGACGCCAAGCGCGGTAAACATGACTGGCGTCAGCCATAACATTTTAACAGTTTAACAACTTAACGATTTAACAATTTAACCATCATGAACACATCCGCACATGGCGTGAGGCACGCGGTACACTGAACATGGACATCATCCCACCCAGCAAGCAAACGACCTTCTGGCAAGCAGCAGGACATGATCGACGCTGGTTTGGCCGAACCCAACTACCAGTCTATAGCCTACTACGACCTCGACCGTGAGGCCTGGCGCGCATTCAGCATCGAGAACTTCGTGCAGGTCAACCGCCTAATGGCTATAACACCCATCGAGTGCTAACATGCGTATCACATTAGGCAATATTGACGGCAAAGCGTACGGCTTGAATGCATCAGAGGCGTGCGTGTATGCGGCTATCGAAAAGTGCTCCCGAGGCGATAACGCCAAGGGTTGGTACGGAACGATGCAGCTGCTCGCCGAGGTGCTGCCCTTTAAAATAGGGCGCATGTCAGTAAGCCGTGCTATTGCTAAATTGTTAAACAT
>DBXI01000004.1 GCA_002309255.1 Bacteroidales bacterium UBA1216
AGCAGCTCGAGGAGAATCCTTGGGAGGAGCTGGAGGCTAAGTTCGGTATCGACACCATCGTTACAGGCAAGGTGCTTGAAATCACCGACAAGGGTGCCACCATCCTGCTCGACGAGGGCGTAGAAGGCTTCTGCCCGACCCGTCACCTGCAGAAGGAGGACAAGAGCCCTGTAGCCGTTGGCGACGAGCTTGACGTTAAGATCCTTGAGTTCAACCGCGACGCTAAGCGCATCCTCGTTTCGCACCTCCGCACATGGGAGGAGCGCAAAGAGGCTTCCGCTAAGGAAGGCAAGGCTGAGAAAAAGGAAGCAGCTCCTGAGCTCCCGAAGGTAGAGAAAACCACTCTCGGTGACCTCGACGTACTGGCTAACCTCAAGGCTTCCATGGAGGCCGAGGCTAAGCCCGCTAAGAAAGCTCCGGCTAAGAAAGCCGCTGCCAAGAAGGACGCTGAGTAATTCTACTCGTATTTGTTCGAACGGAAAGAGTAACTTGCAAGAGTTGCTCTTTCTTTTTTGTAAAAAGAAGGCGATTGATTGGATAAAAAGAGCGTTTGTTGTGAAAAAATCAACAAAATGACAGAAAATCCATTTTTTTGAGCAGAAAATTTGCAAATATGGGATTTTTTTTGTACCTTTGCGTCGGATATTGTGTGAAAAGTTGTACACTTATGGATAAACACTCATTCGTTAGACGTGTCAGATGGCGCATGGCGGTCTTATTGGCGGTCGCTGTGTTGGGTTTGGCCGATGCTCTTCCAGCCTACAGTCAGGCCAACAACGAGGTTCGATCGGGGCGTATAGGCGTAGAATTCGGCAAGACTCGTTACGGGCGTAAGGGTTCGCAATACAAGAGCCGCCGTAATAACATCATGGAGAACAACAGCAAGATGGGCTTCTGGTCGGTAGGCTTGATCGGAGGAGGCAGTTTCAACTGGCAGACTCGCGATGCGGGCTACGCCTACGACATGACGTTCGACGGCGCGTGGGGAGCTCATGCGGGCGTAACTGGAACATATATGTTCTACGACTGGCTGACTCTGCGCGCAGATATTCTGTACACGCAGAAGAACTACAAGATGCGTCGTATGCATCCCGCGCTGCAGGATCTGAACATCCACTCTAACTACACCAACCACTATCTTCAGGTACCCGTGATGGTCGACTGGACTTTCGGTTCGCTAGTTAAGGGACATATCTTCACCGGAGCTTACGGTGCTGCTTGGTTAGGCGGCAAGGTGGCTCGCGTGACGCCCCTGAACAAGGATGAGCAGGTTTCCACCTATCAGTTCACGCCGGAGGACAATCACTTTGACGGCGGAGTGGTAGGCGGCGTTGGTGTTTCGTGGGATCCGATCCAGTACATCCGCATCAGCGCAGAAGCAATGCTGTACTACAGCCTCGTGAACACCGTGAAACGACAGCCGGTGATGAACGATTCGCGGTACAATAATACAGTAGTCATCGGCCTCTCGGCAAGATACGTGTTCTAACTGAAAGATGAAAATTGAAAGGTGAAAGGCATGAAGCAGAAATTACTCTATATAGCAATAATAGCCACATTGGTGGCGGGATGCAGGCCGAAGGGAGATGTGTACTTCGACCCGAATGATCCGATAAACATGCAGTACGCGACCTACGCCGATCAGTTTGATGCTATCTGGCGTGGTATGAACACCCACTACGTGTTCTGGAGCGAGGATTCGACCAACTGGGATGCGGTGTACAAAGACTTTTTGCCGCGTTTTCAGGAGTTAGACACAGCCTATGTAGCGAACGGTGCAACGCCTGATTCGGCTACGTTTGCCAATCTGTACACGGAGATGACCGCCACGCTTCGCGACCATCATCTAACCATGCAGGTGCGCGATGTGCACACGAAGGCGCCATATGCTTTCTGCCCGGGCATGGTTGAAGTGAAGCAGCGCGACTACGCGGTAGGACAAGATTATTCGTTTGAATCGATCCAGACAGCCCTCGACGGCTTTGTGAGCAGCGGTCTGCTCAGTAGCGGCACATGGGGCGAGATGAACGAACAGCATAACTTCTTCGGTGTCCGCAACGTGGATAGCAAGAAGATCGCCTACCTGTGGCTGAGCAACTTTCAGCTGACCGAGTCGCTGGCCAAAGAGCCCGCATCGGAAAGCGATTCATTGTATATTCAGAACATCCGCGACTGGATGAATCTGTGCCTGAATGATAGCAGCCTATTAGGCATCATCCTGGATACCCGTTGCAATACAGGTGGCAATGTCGGTGATCTGGATCTGGTAGTGGCTCCGTTCATCAGCAAACCTCTTCGCTACGCCGATGTGCGCTACAAGGAGGGCAGCGGCCGATACGAATACACCGATTGGATCCCTGCTATCATTGATACCGTTGCCCCTGAGGATCGCCGCGACCTGGAGGCAGAGAATATCCCCTATGTGGTGATCAGCAACGCGATGAGCATCAGCATGGGCGAGATCTCGGCCGCAGCTATCAAACAGTTGCCTACGGGCTGTATGATCGGTGAGCGCACGTTTGGGGCACACGGACAAATTATGCCCTACCCCGCCCTACTGCACGATGGTTCGTTTGGCGACCGAAACGGTCTGCACTACGTATATACATCCAGCATGCAAACGCGCTTCACAGGTGAGGAGGTGCTGGAGGGCATCGGCGTAGAGCCCGACAAGAGCATCCTGCAGGTGGAGAGCGGCTATCTGGGCGCAATGGAAAAAGCAATCGATTACATCAAGGCTTACTAAACCAACACGCACGATATAAGGTGCACCCCATTCGGAGGTGCACCTTACTATTTTATTGTACGCGTGCGCGTTGCGCGAAGCGCTCGTAGGTGCATATACATGCGCGTTATGCGAAACGCACCTGCTCGCGCGCGAAGAGAAACTGTACGGGGAAGTACGAATAGCCTGCAGCAGCCTGCGTGCGTTTGCCCCAGAACAGATAAGCGTGTTGTCCTTTACGTACGTGTGCCCCCTTGGCTGTCCACCCCTCAAAGGTGTCAAGCTCGGTATCAGTGAGCTGGTAGCACTCGCGCAGAAGCTGGTTGCTGGTGGCGGTAGTGCGACCAGAGGTCTGCGCCATCTCACGGAGCTTGTCGGTGATGGACTTGAGTTGAAGACGATACTGTTGCATTTTCGACAGTTCGGATTGAGTACGGTTAGCGTTACGTGATGCGATGGCTTCCTGATAAACTGTGCGTGTCATAATTGTATAAATTTAATGGGTTAAACGTATTGTTTTTTTACTATATTGTCAAGTATTTTTGTTTGACGATGCAAAATTACAACAAGATAGTGCTATATCTTGTCACATGCTATAAAAAAGTGCATTTTGTTTAGCACTTTTAACACTTTGGTGATTTTATTAAGATTTATTAACACATATTAGCATAGAAATCACTATTCTGCGAAAAAAATGTTGTAAGATTTGGAAATATGGTATTTTTTTTGTACCTTTGTAGTCGCAAATGAATTTGCAAGGATGCGAAAGCTGGTCGGCTTATCGCTATCTCCGCAAGGTGGTAGAGGAAAGTCGGGGCAGCATAGGGCACCGCAGCGGTTAACGGCCGTCAGGCAGCAATGTTTGGTCACTGCTACAGAGACGAGTCGCCTTCGGCAAATTGCGCTAACAGATGTCGCGCTGCGACATAAAGCGCGCAATTGCCTCGGCTCTCCCCAAAACAAACACTTCGTTGGTTTGTTTCGGGGACTCCGGGATTAACGAGGGCGGGTGAAACGAGCACACTGCGGGCTGCAAGCTCAAGTAAACCGGCGCATGAGGGTTGCTCGCCCAAGCCGGAGGGTAGAGTGCGTGAGAAGTACATGGTAACATGTGCTCAAGATTAATGATAGGCTAAAACAGAACCCCGCTTACAGATCAGCTCCCGCTTTCTTGCAAATCAGACAGCATACTATGGCTAACGTGAAGAAAATAAAACAGTTCGTCCAGTACGACTTGTGGCGCCGGACTTCACATGAAACGAAAGGTGTGAAGCGCATCGGTCTTGATGTGCTCAAGACGCTTATTTTGGTCATTCGCGGTTTCAGCAGCAAGCAGCTGAACATGACAGCCAACGCCTTGACCTATAACCTCGTGTTCGCCATCATCCCAATCCTGGCAATGGTGCTGGCTATAGCTAAGGGCTTCGGGTTCGCCGAGGTGATTGAGGAGCAGTTACAGCGCTCCATGTTGGGAGAGACGAACCTCATGCCGCAGGTCATGGGCATGGTCAACCGCTACCTGGAGACCGCCCAAGGCGGCGCATTCATCGGAGTAGGTTTGCTCATCCTGATCTGGGCGGTGTACAGTTTCTTCCGTAACGTGGAGCAGACCTTCAACGCTATCTGGGCGGTCAAGCAGTCGCGTTCCATTGTGCGCCAGCTCACCACGTATATAGCCGTGCTTTTCCTTGTTCCCGTACTGGTGATCGCCACCTCAGGTATGAACCTGATCGTCCACACCACAATAGAGGCTCTTCCTCAGTTCGGCGAACTCAGCCAGTGGAGCAGTTCGCTGATGCAGGCCGCGCAGTTCGTGGTGGCGTGGCTGGTGTTCTTGTGGATGTACATGGCGATCCCGAACACGAAGGTGCGGTTCACCAGTGCCATCTTCCCCGCTGTGATGATGGGTACGCTTTTCCAACTGCTACAGATGCTGTCGATGTACGTGATCATGTTCCTCGGCCGCACGAGCATCGTCTATGGTGCATTTGCCGCGATCCCGATTATCATGATGTGGCTGCAGTGGACGTGTCTGCTCATCCTCATTGGTGCGGAGATGAGTTACGCCATACAGAACAACGAGCAGTTCGAGTACGAGAAAGACCTCGAGAAGATGTCACGCCGCTACAAAGATTTCCTCACACTCTACTTGCTCCACCGCATCATCCAGCGTTTTGAGCACGACGAAACGCCCTATATGGCTATCGAACTGGCGCACGAGAACAAACTGCCCATCCGCCTTGTGCAACAACTGCTTAACCGCCTCGTGGAGGTCGGTCTGCTACGCACTATCTACGTTGAGCAGAAGGAGGAGCGCACCTACCAGCCTGCTCTGGACACCCACAAGATAACCATCGGTATGGTGGTGGAGCGCATCGACAAGCAGGGCACGGAAGAGTTCCTGCGCGGTGCTTCCGACGAGATGCAAGCGTTCTGGAAACGGTACTTGCAGCTCAAGGATGAGCACAACTCGCTCAAACTGGTGAAGATAGACGAGTTGGATATCAAATAGTTACATATGATAATTGATATTTAATAATTAATTACTCAACCTATATGAAAAACATCATTCGCGTATCAGGTTTGGCGTTGAGCCTCCTGTTGTCATTAACGATGCAGGCGAAGCCGCACATTGAGCGTGCTGAGCCTTTGAGTTGGTTCACCGGCATGAAGATGCCTTTGACGCTTATGTTGCAAGGCGAAGATCTCGCTGATGCTACCGTAAGCGTTCAGCAGGTAGTAGCAGGCAAGGTGATGAAAGGCCAATGTCTGGGCTTGACCGTTAAGCGTCAGCATAACGCCGAGTCACCGAACTACCTGTTCGTTGATCTGGCGGTCAATGAGTCCGGCACGTACCGCATCACGCTGACCAAGAACAACAAATCGACGTATATCGACTACGTGATCGAGCAACGCCGTCCGGAGCCTCGTGCCAATGTCAGCTATGGCCCGGAGGATGTGATCTACCTGATTATGCCCGACCGCTTTGCCAATGGCGATCCGAGCAACGACGAAACTAACGACACAGCCGAAAAAGTTGCGCCGACAGAGTGGTTCGGACGTCATGGCGGTGACCTGAAGGGCATTATCGACCATATAGACGCTATCAAGGCTTTAGGTGCCACCGCTATCTGGAACACGCCGCTGCTGCTCGACAACGAGCCCACCCAGTCCTACCACGGATACGCATGCGCCGACTACTACCATATCGACCCGCGCTACGGCAGCAATGATCTGTATCGCGACTTCGTAAATGCTGCGCACAACAAGGGGCTGAAGGTGATCATGGATATCGTTCCTAACCACTGCGGTTCGGCGCACTGGTGGATGAAAGACCTCCCCTACTACGACTGGATCCATCAGTACCCGACGTTCACTCGTTCGAACTGGCAGTTCTCTACAGCGGCTGACCCGCACGCCTCTGAGGCGGATTTCTTAGGTATGAACAGCGGCTGGTTCGATACATCAATGCCCGACATGAACCTGGACAACCCCGATGTGCTGAAGTACTTCCAGCAGTGGGCTATCTGGTGGATCGAGGCGTTTGACTTGGATGGTCTGCGCGTAGATACGTACCCGTACAACGAGAAAGTGCCAATCTCGCAGTGGACGAAGGCCGTGCGCGACGAGTACCCTGGTGTGAACATCGTAGGCGAGTGCTGGACGCGTCCTACCTCGCAGGTAGCATACTGGCAAGCAGACGCACGTAACCCGGACGGCTACAATTCGAACCTGCCCTGCGTGATGGATTTCCCGTTGCAGGAGGCTATTGCTTCCGCTCTCGGCGGTACAGGCGAGGGATGGGGACAAGGAATGCTCAAGTGCTACGAGGTAGTGGCTGAGGACTTTCTATACGCTCACCCCGATAATCTGCTCATCTTCGACTCGAACCACGACACCCCGCGTGTTCGCGATATGCTGCTCGACAAGAGTTTCGAGCGTAACAAACTCGTAGTAGCTCTGCTGGCAACCATGCGCGGAATTCCGCAACTCACTTATGGTGAGGAGTTCGGACTGATTTCCCTCAATCCTGAGGACATCAACAACCATGGTGCTCTGCGCGTTAACCACCCATGGTTCAACGGTACAGCTTCGGGGCTCACTGCTGAGCAAGAAGATCTGTACGCCTACTACAGCAAGGTGCTGAACTGGCGCCGCGGCTGCAAGACGATCCATGAGGGTAAGCTCATGCACTTCCTCAGCCGCGACAACACGTATGCATACGTACGCTATACGGATGACGAAGCAGTACTCGTATATATCAACGCAGCCTCCGAGCCGCGTCAAATACCTGTTGCTCAGTACCATGAGTTGCTCATCCACTACGCCAAACAAGGTACGGATGTGATCTCCGGCAAGACGATTGATCTGGCTAAGCGCACTACGGTTGATCCGCTCACCGCTATCATCGTCCCTCTCGCCAAAGCTGAATAAAGACCGCTACGCTCAAAGAACAAAGACCGCAGCCAAGTTTGGCTGCGGAAAGAATAAAAACTTCATGGAAGTTTTACTCGGTAAGACACTAACAGAACTGCAGACTATTGCCATCGAAGCGGGACTTCCCCGCTTCGTTGGCAAGCAGTTGTGCGAATGGATTTACCGACACAGGGCGTGCTCGTTCGACGAGATGACGAATATCTCGCTAAAATCACGCCAGGCTCTGCAAGAGAAGTACCGCATTGGCCGCATAGCTCCCACCGCCGAAGCGGTATCGACAGATGGAACGAGGAAGTATCTTTTCCCTATAGAGATTAGCAGTCAGAAATCAGAAGTCAGAAGTCAGCAATTTATAGAGTGTGTTTGGCTGCCGGAGGAAGACCGCACCACGCTGTGCGTCAGTACACAGGCAGGGTGCAAGATGGGCTGCAAGTTCTGCATGACAGGCACATTGGGTTTTCATGGCAACTTGACCGCTGATGCAATCTTAGCGCAGGTGCTGCATTTCCCCGACTTAACGAACCTGGTGCTGATGGGCGAAGGCGAACCGATGGACAACGTCGACAACGTACTACGCGCCATCAACGTGCTCACCTCCGAATGGGGACTGGGCTGGAGCCCGAAACGCATCACCGTTTCCACTGTAGGTATCCTGCAGAAGCAGCCTGCCTTGCAGCGTTTTCTAGACGAGACCGACTGTCATCTGGCGATCTCCCTGCATAACGCGTTCCCAGCCGAGCGTGCAGCCATCATGCCTGCCGAGCGGTTGACACCGGTCACAGAGGTGCTCGATCTGGTGCGCCAATACGACTGGACGCACCAACGCCGACTCAGCTTTGAGTATATATGCTGGGGCGGAATGAACGATGATACAGCTCACGCCAAGCAGCTGCTCCGGCTGGTGCAGGGTCTGCCCTGCCGCGTGAACCTGATCCGCTTCCATGAGACCAATCAACAGCAAAGCAATCAACAGCGCAGCGATCAACCCTCTAACAGCGCAGCGCTACACCCAACATTCCCCCCCAGCGACGAGCAGCGGATGATTGCTTTCCGCGATTATCTGAGTGCACACGGCGTGACATCTACCATACGCCGTTCACGCGGCGAAGATATCCTTGCTGCATGCGGCATGCTGGTCAACGCCCTGCAAAAGTAACTCTACTGTCTTATCCTGAAATAGGTTTACTGACACTTACGACTTTTGGTATAACATTTAGCAATTATAAAAACAACACATACATATATGAATAAAAAGATTCGTTTTTTTAGTTATGTAGCCATCACATTGCTGCTGATAGCTTCTTGTCGTCCGACGGGCGACAATCTGCTGTCGTACGGACAGTACGACATGCTGGCGTATGATGAATCGGGCAGCAGCCACGCGGGCAACTTCAAGGCACTGTGGACTGCGATGAACGAGAACTACTGCATCTGGGATTACGAGGCGGAGCACGGGCTCAACTGGGATGCGGTGTATCATGAATATCTGCCTAAGTTTGAGGCACTGGATGACACTACCCGTAAGGAGAATCCGACGGAACTGGAGTTGTACCAGCTCTATGCATCATTTTTGGATTCGTTGCACGACGGGCATTTGGCAATAGAGATCAAGATGGGTTATATGACCAAGCCTCTCACTTTCTCGCCCGGCATGATGCGCGCTATGCGCGAGCGCGGTGAGGAGTACGAGATCACCGGTGCTACCCTAACCGTGCCGGACAGTTATCTGAACAGAAGCGGAGAATTTCATATCGAGCAGTTTGACGAAGTGAATGCTATTGATTTCTCCCGTAAGTTTATGCACGATCAGTTGGATTCGATTATTTCCCGGTGTGAGAACTATCTGGCAGAATTGGAGCCAGTCATGACAAATGAGAGTGTAGCGAAAATATACAGCACGATTTCGGAGTTGCTGCAAACCGCAAGAACAGCGCGCGGCAAAGAGTACCAAAAGGATAACCAGGATATGTCGCTATACAACTACCTTTGCGGCCAATACGCCACTTTGGAATCGATTATCGGCTGGTCGTTTATGCCAATTGACAATACGGTAATAAGCGACCGTTTGGGATTTATCACGGTAGCTCGTTTTACGGGCAATATCATGTATATGCGCTTTGGCGGTTTCGGACTAATGAGTCATTTGGATGACAGGTATTTGTCGCCGGACGTTAATTCGTTCTATTACGCATATCAACAGGAGGTTAGGCGAGTATGGCATTGCTGGTTCGACGGTATTCAGAAATACCATGCGTCAGGAGACTTAGGCGGCGTTATCATTGATGTTCGCAATAACGGTGGCGGACTTGTAGAAGACTACAAGTACGTTTTGGGCGCATTGCTGCCTTCGGGAGGATACACACCCTGTAAGGTGCGTTTCAAGAACGGCTCGGGTCGTTACGACTTTGCGCCGCTTATTCCTCTCACCTTGCCAACATACGAGAGCGAACACGCCGTTATCAGCCAAGAGCCGATAGTAGTGATGGCGAATATTCGTTCTGTGAGCATGGCGGAGAACACTTCCTGGAGCGTGAAGACCCTGCCTAACGGCGCGCTGGTAGGGACGCGAACATTCGGAGGTCTATCGATGCTCAACACCGAGCCTCAAAGATACAGCGACACCTATTCAGGTGCGTTCGGTGTACGTAACACAACCGCTATCTGGGGTTTTGTGCCCAAGTTCGTTGCCATGTATGATTTGGAGAAAAACGGAGAATACAGGCCCTTGGAGGGTATAGGCATTACTCCGACAAAAGAGGTGACGTTTGATCTGGCAAGCTATCAAAAAGACGGTACAGACAACCAGCTTGAGGCAGCTATCCGATATATAAACCAACAATAATGAGAAAGGAAACAAGATATGAAAAACAGCTATAAAATCTCTTTTATTGCATTTTTGATGTTATTCGTTTTTCAGGTTTCTCCATCTTCAGCCCAATGGCGTATAGGTGTATCAGGCGGTGCGGATTATAACTGGTTTACGATCAACACCAATTACCAGACAGACTATCATTACGCTGGTGCCTGGGGTTGGAATGCAGCCATCTTCACGCAGTATGATTTTCTGCCGTGGATAGGACTTCGTGCGGAGATAGAGGCCTCAGAAAAGAACTACCGCTTCTACCGGATGAACTATTTTTCCGACACGGATTATACCACGCACAACACATATTTGAAGCTACCTGTATTGACCCAGTTCCGTTTCGGCGGAGAGAAAGTGCACGGTTTTATGAACGCGGGTGTGTTTGCAGGTTACTGGTTAGCCAGCCGCCAAAAAGGCACGATCACAGATCCGCGGAGCGGGAACATTGCGCCCATAGATGCAGCGTATGGGTTCAACAAAGAGAAAGACCAGCGTGGTGATTTCGGTTTGGCAGGCGGTATAGGAATAGAGTTTGTACCCTCGGCACATTGGGCTATTCATATAGAAAGCAGGTGTTACTACAGTTTCATCAGCCAGACAAAGCCCTATATGGTTATCAAAGACAACCGGTATAACACAACGCTGACCCTCCAAGCCGGCGTAAGCTATATCTTTTGACGGGCAAAAACGCGGTATCGGCGAAGCCGAGGACAGCACAATAGCAATGGAACAAGAAGCACAACGCTCACGAAGGGCGTTGTGCTTCTTTATGCAGCAGGAACATAACAGTTGAAAAGCAGAAATTAAGAAATAGTACGGCTGTAAGGAAAAAAGGACAGGAAAGTGCGGAAAAATTTGTGTATATCAATTATTTTTCGTAACTTTGCTTAAGCAAAGTTCAAGAACCGACAGTTCGCGACCCTCTGTCTATCACAGCGCAAGCGCGTGCAGCCATCATGCCTGCCGAACGCCTCACGCCCATCAGCCGTGTACTGGATCTTGTGCGTCAATACGATTGGAGCAAACAGCGTCGGCTCTCGTTCGAGTATATCTGCTGGGCTGGAGTGAACGACGATATCCCCCATGCCAAGCAACTTCTCCGCCTCATCCAAGGCCTACCCTGCCGCGTCAATCTGATCCGTTTCCATCAGACCGCCGACAACGATAGCAATAAACAGCGAAGCGATAAACCCACTTTTCCCTGCCAGCGATGAAGCGCGTATGATCGCTTTCCGCGATTACCTGAACGCCCACGGCGTGACCTGCACGATCCGCAAATCCCGCGACGAGGATATACTTGCCGCATGCGGCATGCTGGTCAATGCACTTATAACGAGCGAAGCAAAATAAGAATTAGCGAAACTCTAATGCGCGCAACGCGATCCATATTTGCTGTGGGTCACGTTTTTTTGTTTATTACTATCAACGGCTTGACAAAAAGGTGCCGTCAATGGGCTGCACGCAATACAGGATAGGACCTCATGAAGCCGACAGAACAGCATCGCAAATAGCGTTTTTTGTAGCCTTCATACAGCAAAAAGGGCGTTTTGGCAGGTGTGCGGAGCATATTCATGCACGGAAATTTGCATATTTGCGATAATTGTAGTAACTTTGTAGTCGCTGACCTTTCAAGCGAAAAACACAACTTCGGCCTGCTAACAATCAAAACCAACATACTTTTATGAAACCACTAAATGAACTGACTATTGCGTTGGCAAGTGACCACGCAGGTTTTGGACTCAAATCCATGATTCAACTCTATTTGGAGCGCGAAGGCGCCAAGGTGGTGGATTTCGGTTGCCACTCGATGGACAACTGCGACTTCCCCGACTTTGCTCACCCCATGGCTACGGCTGTGGAGAAAGGCGAATGTGATATGGGTATCGGTTTCTGCTTCACCGGCAATGGTATGAGCATGGCTACCAACACCCATCCGCATGTACGCGCCACTATCTGCTGGGAACCTCGTATGGCGGAGAACGCACGCCGATTCTTTGACGCTAACGTACTCTGTCTGCCGGCCGGCTATGTAGCTCCCGACAAGGCACTGGAGATCATCAAGACTTTTGTAACCACCGCATTTGATGGCGGCGAGCGCTATGAGCGTCGTATCCATCATTTGGCTAATCCGAACAAGTACAAGATTGTGAACGGCGAATGGATATTGGAGAAATGATAATTAAATAATCAAGATATGGAAAAACTTAACGTAAAATGGCACATATTAGCGCCGCTGACCTTGGCTGTGGTGCTGTTTATGTGGTTTGTGCCTGCATCGTTCTTCGGCATTGACGGATTGACGGTGGTTCAACAGCGCACCATCGCCATCTTCTGCTACGCAGCGCTGATGTGGATGTTCGAGATTATTCCTGCCTGGGCGACCAGTGTCACCACGATCGTGTTCCTGCTGCTGGCGGTATCCAACAAAGGTCTGACCAACGCCGACATGGGCAGTCTGGTTAACTTCAAGGAGCTGATGGCATCGTTTGCCGACCCGATCATCATGTTGTTCTTGGGCGGTTTCGTATTGGCTATCTGCGCCAGCAAGGTCGGTCTGGACGTCGTGTTGGCTCGCGTTATGCTCAAGCCGTTCGGCACGAACCCCAAGTGGGTGCTGCTGGGCTTCCTGACGCTGATCAGTGTGATGTCGATGTTCATGAGTAACACCGCCACCGCAGCGATGATGCTTGCCTTCCTGGCTCCTGTGCTCCGCACCCTACCTGCTGATGGCGGCGGTCGTGTCAGCCTGGCTATGGCTATCCCTATAGCTGCGAACATCGGCGGTCTGGGTACACCTATCGGCACACCTCCGAACGCTATCGCTATCGGTCAGTTGGCTGCCATGGACATCAACATCGGCTTCGGTGCGTGGATGATACGTATGGTGCCGGTGGTGATCATCATGATCCTGTTTGCATGGTGGCTGCTCATGTTCCTCTTCCCCTTCAAGACGAAAGATGTGAAGATCGTTATCCAACCCGATGAGCACCATAAGATCGACTGGCAGTTCTGGGTAGTAACCATCACGTTCATTGCAACAATCCTGCTCTGGATGACGGGTGAGTTGACTCACCTGAACTCCAATGTGGTAGCCCTTATCCCGTTTGCAGTGTTTGCGTTGGTAGGTATCTTCAAACGCGAAGATTTTGAGAAGATCGACTGGCACGTGCTGTGGATGGTAGCCGGTGGCTTTGCTATCGGAACTGCTTTGAACAAGACCGGCCTGGCAGCTGCTTTGGTTGAAGCGATCCCGTTCGGAAGCTGGTCGGCTATCGCCGTATTGGTTATCGCCGGACTGCTCGGCTGGCTGCTCTCGAACTTCATCGCCAACTCGTCCGCAGCTAACCTGCTCGTGCCTATCCTGGCAGTTGTCGGAACAGCTATGAGCGAGCAGCTGGGTGCTTTCGGTGGTGTGACGACCTTGCTCGTATGCGTTGCAGCCTCCACCTCGTTTGCCATGCTGTTGCCTATCTCCACTCCGCCGAACGCTATCGCCTGCTCGACCGGTCTGATCAAGACCAACGACATGACGAAGGTCGGACTGATTGTCGGCCTGATAGGTATAGCACTGGCGTATGCCGTAATTATGCTTTTCCCGTTCAGTTAATTCATATTTCGGATAAGCCTCAATCAATCGGCTGAAGCCATATGGACAATTGATAATTAACTATTATGAAACGAATCACACTTATACTACTTGGTTTCCTGTGTCTCACTTCGGTGCAGGCGCAGGACGCTAAGCAGGAGAAGAAAGAGGCGGCCAAGTCGCACCTCAAGCAGCACTTCAAGCTCTACGGGTTCATCCGTAACTACTTCACCTACGACAGCCGCGAGAGCATATCGGGCACCGGTGATCTGTATAACTACCAACCCAAGGACGAACTGTGGAATCAGACTCCCGAACAGGCAGAAGCCTCCGGTGTGACACGCGAAGACATGAATGCCGTAGGTACATTCCGCTTCTTGTCGCTCACCACGCGTCTGGGACTGAACATCGTGGATTACAAGTGGCGCGGCACGGAGTTCGGCGGCAAGATTGAGGCTGACTTCTATGCCGGCTTGGGCACGAAGGTGGTGGCTGCATATAACGCCTTCACCGGCACGCACAACGTAGGCGGCGTGGCTCAGTTCCGTTTGCGTCAGGCATATATGACCTTGGGGTGGGACAGTCTGAAGATGAATGATAAGGATTACGCGCGCGTAGACCTGACGATCGGTCAGACCTGGCACCCGATGGCTGCCGACCTGTGTGATGTGATAGCACTGAACTCCGGCGCGCCTTTTGGTCCGTTCAACCGTTCGCCGCAGATCAAGCTTGATGCCCGGCTGGGCAAGTTCGTCACTCTGACCGCTGCCGGCTTGTGGCAGATGCAGTATCAGAGCACAGGCCCGAATACGCAGTCCGCGGAGTACATTCTGTACGCCAAGACGCCGGAGGCTTACCTCGGGCTCTCCGTGCACGACAATGGCTTCCTGATGCGTGCCGGTGCTGACGTACTGAGCATCAAACCACGCAACCAAGGTACCGTGATCGGTGCCGACGGCTCTGCAGTAACGGTCACTGTTAAGGATCGCATCACAACCGTCTCGCCATTCTTGTACCTGCAATACAAGCAGGGTGACTTCTCGATCAAGGCCAAGACGATCTTCGCCGAGGCGGGCGAGCACATGAACATGAACGGCGGCTACGGCGTAAAAGCGAAGAACGCTGACGGCTCATGGGAGTACACACCTACACGCACCAGCACATCGTGGCTGAGCATCGTGTATGGCGGCAAGGTCGGAGCGCAAGAAGACAAGCACCCTCAGAAACTGCAAGGAATCCTGTTCGCCGGCTACATCCGTAACTTCGGCACCAAAGAGGCGCTGATGGATGCTGACGGCGATGGTAAAGCCGATGACTACTTCTATCCCCGTGGCAGCAACATGAACCGGATGTACCGCCTCTCACCCACCCTGCTCTACACGGTGGGTAAGTTCCAGCTCGGCTGCGAGTACGAGATCACGTCGGTGCAGTACGGCCGTGGCGGCGTAGGCATCAACGGCTTGGCTGAGAACGGTCTGCACTGGGTCACCAACCATCGCATACAGCTGATGACGAAGTTTAACTTCTGATGAATGCACAGCACAGCATCCTCCGCTTGATCATGATAGAACAAGCGGGGGATTTTTTTTGTTCGATTGGCACTTTTTGCCCATTTGGCTTTAAACTGACATTTTTATGAAAGATTTTTTGTAAAACACTTGCATAAATGAATCTTTTTTTGTATCTTTGCATGCTTTTGGGGGTGCTTATACCTGACACCCGCATAAACAGTAATTAATACCAAACACTAAATATCTTAAATCAATGAAAAAACTTACATCTTTGTTCCTATTGCTATGCATGAGCATGGGAATGTGGTCAGCTACAAGTAGCGTGCCTTCACAGGCACCTGATGTGATGCTACAGGCCTTCTATTGGGACAGTTACCCCAATGGTAACGGCAATGCTTATGGCAACACAGGCTGGCAAACCTTGCTTAAGGACTCAGCTGAGCTGGGTGAGTACTTTGACCTGGTGTGGCTTCCTCCCACAGCCAACGGTGACGGTACGGGATATATCCCCCGTCAGTACAGCAACCTCAATAGCGCCTTCGGTAGCGAGGCTGACCTACGCTTGCTGATTGGTTCGCTGAAGAGACGTAACAGCCGCGCTATAGCGGATATCGTAATCAACCACTGCGGTAACAGGTATAACTCCTGTGACTTCTGGCCGCTGGATTTCGGTACATACGGCAAGTTCAATCCTGACAACACATGGCTCACCACGGATGATGAAGGCAACTGTGGCGGTGGTTCGCATGCAGATGTCGGTTACGACGGCGAACAGAACTATGGAGCTGCCCGCGACTGGGATCACCAGAACACGAACGTGCAGGCCATGTGCCGCGCGTACCTGCAATGGATGAAAGCGCAAGGCTACGACGGCTGGCGCTACGACTATTGCAAAGGATTCACACACGATCATATCAATGACTACAACCTGGCTGCAGGTGCATACATCTCAGTCATGGAGTATTGGGATGGCAATAGTGATGTCCTTCAGTCGCGCCTGAACGACGCCAGCTGGAACACGATGGTGTTCGACTTCAGCACCAAGTACAATGCGCTGAACGACGGTATCTGCGCATTCAACTACGCCAAATGCAAAGGTGCAGGTCTACCCGGTGCCGGTAAGAGCAAGTATGCTGTGACCTTCGTTGACAACCATGATACGTTCACCCGCAACAACAGTGAGTTCGGCGGACAGAACAACTCGATGTCGAGTGATTTGAAAGACCGTCTGCTTCAAGCCAATGCGTATATTCTCTCGATGCCGGGTATCCCCTGTGTGTTCTATCCGCACTGGGTAACCCACAAGGCTGCTATCAAGAAGATGATTGAGGCGCGTCACATAACGGGCGTGCACAGCGAGAGCGAGGTGAAGGACGAATATGCCGAAGAAGGCGGCTATCAGGCTACCATCGTCGGCAAGAACGGATATATCGTTCTGCAACTCGGCAACAAAACCATCCACGACAAGAAGAACGTCGATTGGCTGAGTGCTTATACCCTGACCGCCTCCGGCAACGACTACGCTATCTGGACGTGTGTTAAGGAGACTGAGTACTACATGAAGAACAACTGGGACAAAGGCAGTGACTGGGCTTGGAAGAAGATGACCGCTGTTGGTGATGACACCTTCAAACTGGAGAACGTGGTATTCGGCGGTACAGGTGTCAACTACAACACGGCTGAATCCGATGAAGGTAATACATGGGTTGAAGCGGCTTCCTTCAAGGGTGATGCAATCTCCGCAGGTGACAAAGTAACGTTCACGCTCGATCCTACAGCCGGCACCGTTACGGCGAAGAAGGTTGATGCCGGTGGCTCGGGTGAAGAGCAAGGCGGCGAAGAACAACCTGCCACAACCAAGTTCTACATCACAGGTAATAATGCGTTGGTAGGGGATGAACTTGCATGGAATCCGGCTGCTATAACAGTAACAGCAGATAGCTATACGTTTGAGAATCTAGCCGCAGGTGATTATAAACTGAAGGTAACTACTAATGGACAATGGGCTACTGCTAAGGGCTATGATGACCTGACCAGCAAGGCTGACGGCCTAATCAAGGATGGTGATGGCAACATCTGCTTCACGCTGACTAAGGCAAGCAAGGTAACAGTAACTTACACCGCCAGCAAGTTCACCGTGGAGATCGAGGCTGTCGGTGGTGGCTCGGGTGAAGAGCAAGGCGGCGAAGAACAACCTGCCACAACCAAGTTCTACATCACAGGTAATAATGCGTTGGTAGGGGATGAACTTGCATGGAATCCGGCTGCTATAGCAGTAACAGCAGATAACTATACGTTTGAGAATCTAGCCGCAGGTGATTATAAACTGAAGGTAACTACCAATGGACAATGGGCTACTGCTAAGGGCTATGACGACCTGACCAGCAAGGCTGACGGCCTAAGCAAGGATGGTGATGGCAACATCTGCTTCACGCTAACTAAGGCAAGCAAGGTAACAGTAACTTACACCGCCAGCAAGTTCACCGTGGAGATCGAGACTGTCGGTGGTGGCTCGGGTGAAGAGCAAGGCGGCGAAGAGCAACCAGCAGC
>DBXI01000036.1 GCA_002309255.1 Bacteroidales bacterium UBA1216
ATCTCGAAGTACTTCGTGTACATACGGAACAGATCACCGGCGAACAGAGCCGCCTCATCGCCACCTGTTCCGCTGCGGATCTCCATCACAACGTTCTTGCCGTCCTCGGGATCTTGTGGCAACAGTTGGAGTTTGACATCCTCCTCCAGTGCGGGCAGTTGAGCCTCTAATGTATCGATCTCCTCACGCGCCAGTTCCTTCATCTCAGGATCCTGCTCGTGGAAGAACACCTCTTTGGCCGAGGTCAGCTCCATCACCGCCTGCTTGTACTTACCCGCGGAGTTGAGCACACGCTCCAGATCGTGGTACTCACGGTTCAGACGCACATAACGCGCCTGATCGGCTATCACCGCCGGATCGGTCAGTAGCAGGTTGATCTCATGGAACTTACCCTCCAGACCTTCTATCTTCGCCAATATATCCATCGTCTTTCAACTACTCTAAACTCTATATTATCCTACTCTTCTTCATCGGCGTAATAATTGTATGCATTACGTCTGCGGCGGTGGATTGCATCATCGAGCAAGAGCCATATCTGTTGCTTGAGCGTCATGCGATTCTTGGATTTGCCCTTCTTCGACGACTTGTTTGCGCCGTAGCCATAGCCATAACCGTAGCCATACGATCCGTAGCCGTAGCTGCGCTTGCCGTAGCCGTAACCATAGCCATAACCATAACCCGAATGGAAACCTTCGGTCGGTACATCCGACAGCACAAGATGGATCTTGCTTGCATAGTCTTCCTCCAGCGCCTCCAGGGTCTGCGTGCAGAACGACTTGGAAGTCTGCAGACAGCGGATAACGAAGATCGTTATGTCCGTATCAGCTACCAGCGACAGTGCATCGGGCACCTGACCTATAGGCGAGGTATCCATCACGATGTAGTCGTACTTCTCGCGCATCCGCTCGATGAACTGGTGGAGCTTGTCACTATGGATCAGCTCGCCCGGGTTAGGCGGAACAGCGCCGGCGCGGATAAAGTCGAAGTCGAAGTTCTCGTTGTGCAAGATCAGCTCCTCCTCCGTGCACTCATCTATCAGGTAGTTCGTTATACCCACGCCGTTGTCCATCGCTAACTTCGTATGGATGTTCGGTTTACGTATGTCGAGGTCGATTAGTAGGGTCTTCTTACCCGTCATGCCGTATAAGGCAGCCAGGTTGGTGGACATGAATGTCTTACCGTCACCTGATTCAGCCGATGTGACGCATACAAGCAGTTTTTCCTTACGTCCCACGATAAACTCTATTCGCGTTCGCATAGCGCGAAGCATCTCTGCGTAGCCGGATCGCGGTGAGGTTTTCACCAGCGTCGGGTTCTGCGAACGAGCGTGGCGCA
The DNA here is from genome assembly GCA_002309255.1 of Bacteroidales bacterium UBA1216. Taxonomy (GTDB): domain Bacteria; phylum Bacteroidota; class Bacteroidia; order Bacteroidales; family Paludibacteraceae; genus Colicola. The sequence continues at coordinate 1,336 of DBXI01000036.1, forward strand.
ATGTTCCTATCAGGCGGAACTTCGACAGCTTCTCCACCTCCTTAGGCGTGCGCACCTTATCGTTCAGCAGTTCGGAGAGGATGATCAGCAGCAGCGGCAGCACGAATCCTACTGCCAGATAGGTGCTCATCGTCTTTTTCTTCACTTTCTCGTTCACCAGCTTGGTGGTAGTACGTGCGCGGTCAAGGATCTCGTTATCAGGAGTATTAGAGGCTTTCTGAATCTCTGACTCAGCGCGCTTCTGCAGGAAGAATGTATAGTAGTTATCATCAATGCGGTAGTTGCGCTCGATGGCCACCATCTGCAGCTCTTTCTCCGGCAGACGCTTGATGTCGTTCTCTACCTCAGCATAGCGCGTCTTCAGATCTTGCTTCTCTATCTCCAGCGACTTGCGCATCGATTTGATTACCTCGGCTATGGTCAGTTTGACGTTTTCTATGTCCTTTGTATATTTGGCGTAGAAGACGTTCTTCTCCGTCAGTTCGCCACGTTGTATCTGCAGTTCGTTGAGTTGGCTGACCAGGGTCATCAACATCTGCTCATTCAACCCGAGCGAGGCGGGTGCGATCACTGTGCCCTGCTCAATCGACTCATGCAAGTAGTTGTCCAGATAATCGAGATAGGTCTCTTTCAGTCGCAACTGCAGCACCTGTTGGTCGTAGCCGGCAATCATCGACATGAGCTGCGAGGCATACGAACCGACATCCACGAATCTGTTCTCCTGACGGAAAGCGGTCATCTCGCCTTCGGAGGTCTCCAATGATTGCTGGAGCACCTGCAGCTGGTCGTTGATGAAGTGAATGGATTTCTCGGCCTGCTCGTTCTTGCGCTCCAGGTTCTGGATGAGGAAGATATCCGACAGTTTGTCGATGAACTCGCAGTCACGATCCGGCGTTTCGCTGGTCAGGCCTATACAGAGCACGGTAGAGCTCTGCTGCAGGAAGTTCAGCTGCAGGCGCTGCTGGAATTCGAGCACCAGCGACTCGTGCGAGCGCAGGCGGAAGAAGAACCGCCCCTTGTTCGACATCATCGCTGTGGGCAGGATGTATCCCTTGAAGTACGGCGATTCGATCAGCTCGCCGTAGCGCGTCTCTACGCGGAAGGGTTCATCCGTCTCATCGTCGTTGATGGATACGACCAGCGTGCCGTCGTCCTGTATATCCAGACGGAAGAGCGGATAGTAGCCTTTTTCATAGACTTCGGTCGTCTCTACGGTGAACGGTGTCATGTGGTAGAGGTTACGCGTCTTGAATCGTCCCATGGTGATATACTCCACGTTCAAGAACGGCAGGCTGTCCACCGTACGGCTGATCAGGTCGTGCGAACGCAGACGCAGCACCTGGTTGTTCACATCGTTCATACCTTCGTCGATGCGGAAACCCTGCATAAGGTTAGCTCCGTAGCCGGTGGATTGCTTGATGACGATCGTGCCGTAACTGTAGTACGAAGGTATCCAGCGCCTGTTCTTGAGCATTGCCAGGCTGCCCGCGATAGCCAGCCCTAACACAAACAGATACCAGTAGTGCAAGAAACGCACGACCCATTCCATGATGTTGATGTTCGTACCTACGCTATCGCCGCCATCGCCTTGCATGTCCATCGTTGCGCCGTAAGGGTTACCGTACGGACTGCCGTAAGGATTGCCATAGGGGTTGCCATAAGGATTACCGTAAGGGTTGCCGTAGGGGTTGGTATAAGGATTATTCTCTGCCATAGTCATTTACCATTTACTATTTAAAAGTTCACGTTGGGTATGTAGTTCAGCACTGTGATTAGCAGGGAGACAGACGAGGTGATCAGTGCGATGAACCCGCTGTAGGAGGGCACCTTGTAGAACGCGCCGGGTTCGCGGCTAACGTAGATCAGATCGTTCGGATAGATGTAGTAGTACTTGGAGTCGATGATCGACTTGGATCGTATATCGAACTCCAGCACCTCGGGCGGCTCGTTGCCGTTCGGACGGACGATACGCACGTGCTTGCGATCACCCTTGTTGTCCACATCGCCCGTCATCGCCAGCGCCTGGAAGATGGTCATTCGCTCCTTGTAGATCCTGTACTGCCCGGAGCCCAAGTCGCCCAGCACGGTGAAGTTCTTGTTGTATAACGCCAGTTTCACATCCGCATCAGGGATTATCTGCCTAAAAGCTGCCAGTAGCGTGTCTTGTGCTTCCTTCTCCGTCAATCCCTCCAGATGAATAGGCGGCAGGAAGGGTATATCTACTGTTCCGTCGGAGTGTATGCGGTAGGAGGTCGCGTACTGCGAGCTGCTCATCTGCTGGTCAGCAGCAATGGCTTTAGAGATCGTCTCGTCCATCGTGATCAGGCGATACACTATCTCGTCGTTGATGTGCAGTTTGTATGGCACGTACGGTACGCTATCATAGGTAGGGATCCCGTCACGCTCCTGCAGCAGACCGATCTGACGGTTCGAGTAGCAGCCTGTCAACACGAATACTGCTAATAGCAGGAGGCTGAATATAGTACTGTTCTTCTTCATATTAGTTTCCTCCTGTATTAGTTGAATTAGCCCGTTGCGCGGCATTGATTGATCGCATCACCAGTGCGTAGATGAATCCGCCGAACGAGATCGTTGTAGCCACCACGGCTATGGTTGTTGTTACGTGGTCAACGCCGAACGAGTGACCGGGCATGTATTGGATGTAGATCACATCGTTGGGCTCGATGTAGTAGAACTCGGAGTTGATGATGTCCTTACTGCGGATGTCAAAGGTGCGGATGGTTGTCTCGCCTTCTATCTCTCGCAGGATGCGTATCTTCGAATGGTCGCCATAGTTGGCTATGTCGCCCACCATAGCCAGTGCTTCGAAGATCGTCACCTTCTCCTTGATCAGCGGCACGCGTGCGCTCTGCACAGCGCCGATGACGGAGAAGAAGCGGTTCACCACCTGTACATCCACCGACATGAGTGCGTAGTTACCTACCGGTTTGACTAGTCCTGCCAACTGCTCCTCGAGCAGCAGCTTGACCTCACGGGTCGTCTTGCCACGCACGGGCAGATCACCGATCATCGGGTACTGGATGTTGCCGTTCTCGTCCACCAGATACGAGTACAGTTCATTCGTACCGTACGTGTTACCGCCCGACATCATCTGCTGACGCATGTACGATGCATTGCTGCCATTGTTGAACAGTTTGGTCATGTTCTCATCCACCGAGTAGACCTGGATATACAGCCTATCGTCAATGCGGATGCGGTAGTCCTCAAACGACAAGGTATCCACATACGAAGGGATCTTCTTGCCGTCGGGCTCTTGCAGCAAGTTGACTTTCTTTGACGTCAAGCACGAGCTCAACGCCACAGCCAACAAGCATAATAATGTGTATTTATAGTGCTTCATGTTCATCGTTTTTCGTCCCATCCGAAGGGATGCGGTGCTAACGGCAGTTTGGCAAGGGGGTGATAGTCGCCTACCAGTCCGATAGGTTCGGATTTGCGTATCTGGGCTACCGTCTCGATGCAGTTGCGTGCCTCGGCTATGCGGAAGCCATTGCCTGCGAGGATCAGCTTGTAGCTCTCGGTATGCAGTTCGGTGAATCCCTGGCTGAACTCAAACTCCTCGCCGTCGATTGAGAGCGTGCGGTAGGTGCGCTTCTCGCCTTGCACGGCATTGGCGGGCAGGCAGGCGGCGTTGATAGAAAGGAAGTAACGCACACGCGCCTTCTCCAACTCCAGATAACCCGCTACGCGGTCGAAACTCATCACATGCACTATGTTCTGCTTCACCGATCCGAACACCCACTGCAGCATGTCGTAGAAATGCACACCGATGTTCGTAGCTATGCCGCCACTCTTATGCACATCGCCTTTCCACGACGCGTAGTACCAGTTGCCGCGACTGGTGATGTAGGTTAGATCAACATCGTAGATCTTATCCTTCGGTCCGTTGTCCACCTTCTGTTTAAGCGCGCGTATCTTGTCGTGCAGACGCAGCTGTAGGATCGTATAGGCCTTGTGCCCGGTTTCCTGCTCGAGCTGCATGAGGTTGTCGATGTTATACGGGTTAAGTACCAAAGGCTTCTCGCAGATCACGTCGCATCCCAAACGCAGACCGTAACGGATAAACGCATCGTGCGTGTAGTTGGGCGTGCAGATGCTCACCCAGTGCAGTGGATCAGCGGTGCGCATCTGCTTGGAGCAGAAGCGGTCGAACTGTTCGTTCTCGGTGTAGAACGAGCAGTCGGGGAACGAGCTGTCGAGCCGACCTACGGAGTCGAACTTGTCGTAAGCAACCATGAGGTTGTTGCCTGTGTCGGCAATAGCCTTGATATGTCGTGGTGCAATGTATCCGGCAGCACCAATCAGGGCGAAGTTAAGCATATTATTCGGTTTGTTTAATGTGTTCTGTTTGTTCAGTGCTCTCGGCAGAGGCTGCCTGTGCAGCTTCGGATAGTTCGTTGTCCTCATCGGGCAGACCGCTGAATCGGTTCTGCTTGCCATACACCACCCACTTGTCCAGTGCTACGAGCACGGCCGGGACCACGGTGAGCGTCAGCGTCACTGCCATGAACGCACCGGCGGCTATGCAGCCCACGATGTTACTGATCATCATATCATCCACCACCAGCGCCATCGCACCCGGTCCGATAACGGTGATCAAGCCTGATGTCAGGATGGTGCGTATCGAGCCTCGGTAGGCTGCGCAGACAGCATCCACCTGCAGCATGGTCTTGCGGTACTCGCGGTAGTAGTTGGCAAACAAGATGCCGTAATCGATGGTGGCCCCCATCAGTATGGCTTGCACGATCAGGTACGCAAGGTAGAGCATCTGTCCGGTCACCAGCCCGGCAGCCACCACGTTCACGTACACCGCGCTCATCACGGTCATCACCAGTATAGTCGGTACGATCACCGAGCGGAAGGTCAGTGCCACGATCAGGAAGATTGCCAGCACGGTCAGTAGCGTCACTACGTTCATCTCATGGTCAAAGCCGCCGCGCATCTCAGCGTACATGACGGATTCGCCTATGTAGTAGTGCTCATGATCGAGCCGCGCATCAGCCAGGGAGGTCAGGGTATCCACGAAGTCGTATGTAGCCTGCGACTCTTTGGGTAGCGACGACAGCACTACCAGCAGCGAGTGTTGTCCCTCGTGTCGCAATTGACCTAAGCCGTCGGTGAGTTGACCACGTACGCCGGCTGCCTGTGCGCGGATGCTGTCCGGGAGGATGTCCGCCAGACGCGGATCGTTCACCAGTGTATCGCACAGGTAGGTCACCAGTGCCTCAAATCCCACGCGCAGCGTGTCGCAGCCCTTGCTGTGTGCATAGCCGTAGTAGTCGTATAGTAAAGACATCTGCTCCGCGGTGACGGGCGCAGATTTTACCTCCGATAGTTCCATCAGCCGCGCGAGCTTCGTCGCCATCACATCGGCGGTGTATGCCTCGCCTCCGAACACCAGCTCGGTGAACAACTCGGCTTGCATATCTTCGCGTGAGGGCGCTTTGTGCACCACTCTGGGCTGACGGCGTATGGGCTTAAGCTCGGCGGGCGTTGTGTCGTGCTTGTGCCAGGGCGGCAGCGGGGCAGCTACCACAGGGGCTACGGCAGGTGTCTCCACCACAGCCTCTATCACCTTGGTCGCCTCTTCCTCCTCATCCTCATGCGGGGTGCTCGCTGCCAACTGCTGGCCACTGATAGCCCACAGATCATCGGTCGTCAGGCTGTCCACGCCGAACTCCTGCAGCAGGGCGTTCAGTTCGTCGGGCAGCAGAGCGGCGTTATCGTCCGCCAGATCCATCAGGCGTGTGCGCTGCGTGAGCTGCGTGCGTTGCTCGTCGCTGATCATTCCGGCCAGCCCCGGACGCTTGAACAGATCATCCACCAGCAGATGGACGTACTGTAGCGGCGACATCTTCTTTACGCCCGGCGCGTAGCCATATACGAGTCGCGTCTGTGTGGGCGTAGAGCCGATGAACAGCGACATCTCGTTCACCGACATCGGCAGACGGATAGCCGCGGTGTCGGTCAGCTTGTGCATCTCCACAGTGGCAACTGAGGTCTGCGTGGCGTTCAGCCGCGCTATGAACGGCACCAGATTGATGCGCTCCGGCACAGCCGGCAAAGTGTCGGCAGCAGGGGCGGGAGTTATGGGGGTTATGGTGTCCGGGGTTTCAGGAGTATCCGGAGTTTCTATAGTGTCTGGAGTTTCTGGATTTTCTAGATTTTCTGGAGTATCCGGAGTATCTATATTTTCCAGGGGCTCGGCGGGCTTTGGCAGTACAGGTTTGACGGGTTCGGGCTCGGCAACGGGTGCTATGGGCGACACATCCAGCATCGACTGCAGTCGTGCTATCTGCGCCTTCATCTCTGCGTCCAGATAGGTGCCGAACAGCGGGTTACTTGCCACGTGCGTGTGCAAGAACCGCGCCAGCTCAGGGAAAGAGAGTGTATCCTGCTCACCGCCGTGCGCGTGGATATAGTAGAGCATCTCCACCAGCTGGGGTTGGAGAGCATCCAGAGCCTCCTGCGGGACATTTGTGCCCTCGGGCATGAAGTCCTTGAAGTCGGTGAGCAGCATCTTCACATGCTCGGTCATCTCAGCGGGCGTGAGCGGCTGACGCATCAGTGTGGGGTACGAGATCACCATATCCACGCCCGTCTGAGCCTGCAGACCATCCACCAAACTGTATATCGCGTCCTCGTCCTGTGTCTCGTAAAGCAGCACGTAGGGGTTAGGTGCGGGGAAGAACTTCTCTATCTGCGACTCATTTCCTGCGGCGAAGAAGATCGTCGTCTGGCGCGAAAGCATCCATGCGCTTACGAACAGCAGCGTAGCGGCAACGGCTATCGGCAGTTTGTGTCGCGCCACGAACCGCGCCATCCCGTCGGTGGGCGGTATGTACGCCGCCTTGGCGGTGTGGTTGATCACGCGGCGGAAGAGCAGCATCAGCGAGGGCAGCACGGTGAACGTACAGATCAGCGAGCACACAACCCCTTTGGCGAGCACCACGCCCATGTCAGCGCCTATCTTCAGTCGCATGAAGCAGAGCATCAGCAGTCCGACCACCGTGGTCAGTGCCGACGACAGGATCGACGGCGCTGCGCGCTTAATAGCTCTGTTCGCCGCCAGGATAGCCATCTGGCGGTCGGTGTGCTCGTCCTGCTCCTGACGGTAGCGGTTGAGTAGCACGATGCAGTAGTCGAGCGACAACACGGCCTGCAGGATAGCACCGATGAAGTGCGTGGTGATCGACACGGAGGGCAGCAGCGCGTTCGTGCCCATGTTCAAGAGGATAGCCAGCCCGGCCGTCAGCAGGATCACCACGGGCTCAAACCACGACTGCGCCATCACGAACAGCACTACCATGATCAGCACTGCGGCGAACACCAGCACGAACATCGGCGGGGTAGCGCCGTCCTGACTGGTCTCTACGATACAGTTGCCGCCAAAACGGCTGCTGATATGCTTGCCCAACGCTTTCTGGTCGATGGTCTTCGGGACATCCAGGTCGAACACCGTGTGCGCACTGTCCGCCGAGTAGCGGTACGTCACGCCGTTCACGTCCGGATAGGAGCTCAGCAGCGTACGTATACCCGGCACCTCTTGCTCATCCAGATCAGCGAACATCACGTGCACATCAGCACCGGACATCTGAGCCGCCGAACCGAACTCCCACGTCAGCACCTCCAAGCCACGCTTCATCTGCGAGTTGTCGGGCAAGTACTTCGTCATGTCCGTGTTCACGTTCACATGCAGCGCCATAAAGCCGCAAACGGCAGCCAAAGCCACCGTAACTGCAAACAATATGTAATGATACAGCCTCCTCGTAACCTATCGGAATACGCTAAATTATCTGTCAATTCAAAAACGGCTACAAAGTTACAAAAAAAAATCCATATTTCCAAATTTTTTTGCAACTATTTTTTCGATAGGTGTATTTTGTAAGCCAGAGAGAGCCTCGCCGCGTTGGCGAGGCTCTCTCTGCGGTCGATGATCTGGGTCATCGGTTGGTGTTTGGCACTACTCTACTCTTACGCCTGTCTCGGTGTAGATCTTGCCGTCGCGCAGGATGTAGATGTGGCTGTCTCGGATGAACTTGCGCACGTCAGCGGCGTTGTCAGCGGCGTTGTTCTCCAGGCCTCCAATGAAGTTCTCTTGGTAGGTAGCGGTATATACAGCGTCCTCTGTTACAGGTGCTATCTCCGGCGTCCATCCGATGAACTCGTATGTGTACTCCGTTGTAGCCTCCTTGACAGGTGTCAGGCTGCACTCGGGCGTCAGTCCGTATGCCCACTGCTTGGCCTCGATGAACGAACCGTCCTCGTTGACGAAGGTGATCAAGTACTTATCCAGCTCGAACTGAGCGGTGAATGTTATATCACCGGTTACGTACCATTGGCGCTGCTTGGACGTGTACTCGTCGCTCCATGTAGCGAGGTGATGGTGCTCATCGGCTATGGCGGCAAAGTTGACGTACTCGCCATATACGAACTCGGCGCTGATGCTATCCTGCGGGATAGTATCGTTGCCCAAGGTTACCTTACCTCCCTCGCCGGCCAGGATGGTTACGGTGTAACGCAGCTGCTTGAACAGCGCCACGATCACGGTATCCTGCGATACAACGAGTGTGCGCGGATTGTCGGTTACGCCGTCGCTCCATCCCAGGAACTCGTATCCGTTCAAGGCCTCGGCACTGAGCAGCAGCTGGTCGCCCTCGTAGTACTGACCGCTCAGCGAGCACGAGCCGCCCTCCTCAGCCGATACACGTACCTCGTACTTGGGCAGATCAACTACCAGTCGCTCGAACAGCGGCGTGATGGTCATATCCTCGGTCACGATCACGATGCGCTGCATGGTCTGTACGCCATCGCTCCAGCCCAGGAAGCGGCAATTGCTGTTCGGTACAGCGGTCAACTTAATCTCTGCACCTTGACGAACGGTGTAGGTGTTCGTCTTGCTGTCATGATCGAAGTACGCACCTTCGATCTCTACCCAACCGGCGTTACTCGGCGTGATCGTCAGCTTCACTGCGGGTAGGAAGATAGCCGTATAGGCCGTATCGTCGTCACCGTAGATGTAGCGCCAAGCATAAGTCAGGCTGTCCGACCACATGTAGAAGACGTACCCCTCGTCAGCAATAGCTTCTACGTTGATGTAGTCGTACAGCTCCATGTCGCGGGTGTAGGTCTTGACCGTATCCTTCGTATCGGGCAGGTAGAGCCAGCCGCCATCGGTAGCGTTGACGGTTACCGGACGAGCTACCATGCGCTCGAACTGCGCGATGAGCGTCAGGTTGCTGTTCACGGTGATTGTACGGTTATAACTCTCCACACCGTCGCTCCAACCGATGAAGCGGTAGTGCTCGTCGGGGTGAGCATAAACGTTGATCGAGTAGCCGGCAGGATAGTTGCCGCTCATATCACCCGGCCAGATGTAGCCACCCTCGGTTGCATTCAGCGAGATGAAGAACGTCTCACTGGTGAATACCTGTGCTGCGTTCACGAAGTTCAGCGGCAGTTGGGTCAGATTACCCTCGCTGTACTCTATCATCGGCAGCAGCTGCAGTATGTACAAGCCGTCCTCCTCTGCCTCGTACTCGAAGGTGTTCCCCACAGCCAGCTCCTCTACCATAAGCTGGTAGCTACCTGCAATCGAATCGGACTGCCTGTAAACCTGTGCCCATACATACGTGGTCTTGGCCTCCCATGCGAATGTTACGGTACGTCCGTCCACCGTATTGCTCAGGTTGGTGATCAGCTCCGGTGCGTTGGTTACACGGTACTCGCGTGTTGCTGTGCGCCACTCGCCGATAGGCGACAGGTCGGTCGGATCGATCGGACGAACCTGCCAGTGGAAGTAGCCGTTCATCAGTGCGGTGAATACGTACGATGTATCGCTTACCACGTCGTTCTTAACCAGGTAACCGTCGCAGAAGACGTTGATCTCATACAGCGCCTTCGTTGTGTTGCTCGACCAGAACATGTTGAATGTCAGCGTATCCTTGGTCAGCGTCTTCAGGTCGCTGATCTCAACAGGGCTCTTGATCAGCATGACGGGCTCCGGTGCTATGGTGCGCTGCTCCCAGTATAAGTCGGACGAGAGTACCGACCACCAGATTGTCATGCTGTCCATCGCCTCCGGTACGAGGTACGAATAGCTTGTGCCTTGTACATAAATGTTGAACATGCTGTTCTCGCATGCTGCGTCGGTGTACAGACTGATCACATAACGCTCAGACTGGTCAATGGAGTTCCAGCTGAAGTCCACGCGTCCCGGAACAGACTCGGCCTGCAGGCTCTGCGGCAATACGCGGAAGTCGTGTGCTACCGCATCACAATCGCCGGCATTCAGGTAGGTGGTGTATTCCAAGCAGGTGTCGGAGGTTATCTGATAAACACCTGAACCGTTGTATAGCCCGAAGTTCAGGGCGTAATCCGTGGTCTCGAAGGTGTAGGTGTACCAGTTGTTTCCCTCGGCAATAGCAGGAACCCTCAACCAAATACGCCTTTTGTAGTCGTACGTTCTGAACCATACGCCACCGATGGTATCCAGTCTGCTGTCCGGGTGAATGAGTACGCGTACGGTTATCTCGTGCATCTCGGCTGCAACCACATTGAACGTGTCGGATGCCGATGCCAGCCAGTTGCCGTCACGATCAAGCGTACTGATTTCATACGTACACTGACCGACCTGCGGAATAATACCAGTTACGAACAGGGTGGAATCGACCATATCATCATTAACCCATGTGCCAGCAGATGTGTATACTGCTACTCTGTACGAGCCAACCTCCTCCAGTTCAATCGGATCCCAGGTGATGGTAAACGTGCCGTTGCCATTGTCCGTAGCCTGCAGGTTCTGCGGGATGAACGGCGATGGCGGCAGGATGAACTCCTCACCTTGGCTTGCCTCGCCTGCCCAGCCGTTCTTGTACGAACGTACCGTCCAGGTGAAGGCCAGCGAATCGGTGTTGGTCTGGCGGTAAACGTACTCACGCTCCGAGCCGTCAATCCAGCGGCTGTCCCAAACCATATCGTCTCGCATGATCTCCACGTAGAACTCAGCCGGAGCGTCCTGCGTCTCCCAGGTCAGGATAGCCTTGCCGGTACCGATCGTGGCGTTCAGGTTGAACGGTTTGTAGTTCTTGCGTTGTGCGTTGCAGTTCACTACGCGCAGCTCGCCCTGATACTCCAGGCAGATATCCTGATTAACCAGAACCGCATTGTCGTACGATCCATCCACGCTCACGCGGATAGCGGGATCGGTGGTCGTCCAGGTGTATGTGTACCATCCGTTGCCCTCAGCCTGCGCCTCTACTACCTCATACTCTGAATCGGCGTTGTGGCGGTAGAGGTTGATAACCCCGGCCGTATCGGCTATCATCTCATTCGGCTGGATGAGAACACGTGTGGTGATCGTGCGCTCCTCCGCCTCAGCGGGTACCTCGAAGTTGAATGTGCCTACGCCCAGCAGGTCGCCGTTGGCGGTACGCGGTGCTACCTCTACATAGTACGTACCCGCATACGGCAGCAGAGCGGTCACTGCGGAGGTATCCGACTCAGTCCATATATCGTAGTAGTAGTTGTAGTTGTACGACAGGTAGTAGGTGAAGTGATCCACCTGGTCGCCGGCTATCGGCTCCCAACTGATGGTGTAGGTGCCGTTGCCGTTGGCGGTAGCACGTATGTTCTGAGGCTTGAACGGCGTTGCGGGCATCTCGAATGCCTCACCTTCCGCTACCTGGTTCACCCGGTTGTAGTCAACGATAGGCTGTACGCGCCAGGTGAACGTGGTTGACTCATCCATCGGTATGTAGAACACAACCGATGTGTCGTTGGCGTAACGCGTATAGTACTCCCCCTCGCCGTTTATCAGCACGCTCACGTAGTACTCGTCCGCCTTGTCCTGTGCCTGCCAGCTCAGCGTAACCTTAGGTGCATCCACCTCAGCCTTGAGGTTCACCGGTGTGTAGTCAAGCAGACGCGTATCACAATCCGCTACGTGCAGATTCGATGTGTACTCCAGGCAGGAGCCTTCGGTCACTACCCGGCCGTCCCTGTAGTAGTCGGTCAGCCCAACGCGTGCTGCCGGGTCGGTGCTCAGCCAGCGGAACGTGTACCAGCCGTCGTCCTCACGGGCGGCGGTGAAGGTTTCGTAGTTGTAGTTAGGCAGGTAGTGATACAACGTGAGCTCCTCTGCACCGAAATAGCTGTTGCCGGAGGGCTGCACGAGCAGACGTACCACGAACTCGCGCTCCTCTACCGGTGCTATCTCCATAACGGCTGTCGATTTGCCCAACGTGTTATAGTTCCGATCATAGCACCACAGGTTGGCGGTGTACGTACCGCTGCAATCGGGCATGAAGTTCAGCACAGCCTTGCCGCTGCTCGTGTATGTGTTGGCGTCACACAGCAGACTACCATCAGCGTTCAATATCTCCAGGTAAGCGTAGTTGATACGCTCGTGGCTGAACGGCGTCCAGGTAACGGTAGTGATGCCGTTGCCGTCATATTCAACCGCCATGTCACGCGCCAAGAACGGCGATGGCGGAGCTGTGAACGAACCATAAACATACATGTTAGACCAGGAACCGCCATATACGTCCGTCACACCTATCTCCCAGAGGAAGGTCTGTTCCTCCGGGTTGGAGACAGGAAGCTCTACGCGATTGTTCCAATCGCTCATCCAGCTGGAGTACGTACCCCATACATAGTTGCCGGCCGTATCACGTACAATGATCGCATAGTTGGTCTGATCCACCGTCTCAAAGCTCAGCACAGCCAAGCCCGACAGGGTATCAACGGTGATATTGAACGGCATGCAATCGAGCGGATAATAGTCCTGACCGGTGGTGAAAAGTTGCTGCTCGCCTTCGCGGGTCTTGTTGATAGCCATATACGTCGTTTCGCTTATGCGGTATGCATAGTTCAGCGTCACGCCGGTCTCGTTGTTCATCACGCCCACGCGGATGTACTCCTTGGTCAAGCCCGGCAGGTCAGCCCTGTACCAGTTCTTGCTCTCGCTGATGAGCTCGGCGGTGTTCGTGTTGTCGAAGCCCTCGCTGTTCCACTGCAGCGTATAACCGCTCGCACTCGCAAAGTCAGCGATCTGAGGAATATATACATATATGCTTATGTCGCGGGGATCAAGCTGATTAGCATTGAAGTCGGCATAAGCAGAGCCGTACTCATGATCATCCGCATCGCGCGAACTGATGGTATATACATACCATGCATTCGGCTCCAGATAGGTCGTGAACGTCCTGCCGTTCACCTGCTCGTCCACTACGAGCTGCCAGGTGTTCTGACTGGTGATGTAGATGTGGAAATGGTCTATGCCCTCATTGCCTTCCCATGCAAAGGTGTAGGTGTTATCACCGTTGTCCTGTACGGTCAGCTTGCTCGGGATATAATCATTACCCTCTACCGTAAAGCCGTTGCCGTCTGCACCGAAGTAGTACTCCTTGTTATTCATATATACGGATACCGCCCACGATGCATACTCCCTCTCTGCGCCATCGCTGGTGTGCGCCACACAGGTGTAGTGCTGGCCGTCGTGAGTGATATCGCCACCTATACCCTTACCGTTGCCGTCGGGGTAAAGAGCTACCAACCCGAATCCGTCCACTATGATCGGCATATCCCATTCGAACCGTACGGAATCACCGCCTAACGGGGTGGCTACCAGGTTCAGCGGACGGTAGTTGTGATCGGGTGCCGAGCAGTCGGATAAGCGGGACAGCCCATGATAGGTCTCTACCGAGAACCCCACCTCGCAGCAGTAGGTCTCATCTGTCAAGTTTGTCGACTCCCATGTGCGATGCATCCCTTCCACATCAGTCGTGGGGGCATTGAGCAGGAAGAAGTTGTACTGCATAGCCCCCGGCTCAAACGTAGCCGTGAAGTGACGATCCTCCAGCGCCGTCATAGCCTGGTACTGGCGGTTATCATAATCGTCACCCCACCAGCATATCCACATGCCGTTGCTCACATCCATGCCGCAGTCCGAAGGCACAAGCGCATTCACCGTCACTGCCGGCAGCGTCTCCGGCTCAGGTGCTGCATTACACGGCGACTGATGGTTCTTCCAGTACGTCACCTCGTAGATATACGCGCCGGGGTTCTGGTAGTAGATGTTCGACTCATACTCAAAGCCGTTCTCTATCCACGCCTCGTAACCGCCGCGATACACCCAGCAATATATGTCGCCTGCCTGACACTCCCAGCTGAACGTGCCGTCGTTCTGCAACTGAACAGGCTTGGCGGCAACATAGCCGTTGTCGTTGGGCGCATAATCCAACTGGATAACGTACCATCCGGGGAAGCCCGGCACGTCAGACATCAGCGGGCAGGCATCAGCATCCGCCGCCCAGTTGTTGAACTCGCCCGTGAACACGATCGGGTTGCATACTGTTGCCTCGCCGCTGAACGTGAGGCACACAACCACGCTGTTCTCCACGTCATAACCTAAATTCGCCAGGTCGGCTGCGGTAGGTGTGTTGTGATGAACGGGCACCTGCAGCTTGACCGCACGACCGGCCCGGTTTTCGTCCGACGGGCTCACCTGAGGCAGGATACCTACCGAGCTCCAGTTCTGCTGGATGTCGATACCTATACCGAACTCATCAGCGTTCCAGTCGGCAGGGATCAACGAGCGGTTGATGCGGATCTCGAACTTGCCGTCCACATACTGGCTGGCGCAATCTTGCAGCGCACCCTCGCATACAATCGCGCCCCAGCAGTCAGAATAGTCGTGAGCTACGCTCGGATCAGTCCAGTTCCAGCCATCGCCCCCTACTTCACCCCACCATTTGAACACGCCGGGGGAGTACGACATAGGTTCTCCGGAGTTGAACAACGAGCCCTCCAACATGACATCGATGTTGGCATCGGTGAAGATGTCACCATAGCCACCTGTCTGGTCGCTGTTGTCGGAGTTAAAGTACACATGGAAGGGTACCCAATCCAGTTCGGGCAGATCATCCATGTTAGGCTCTACCAGCAGGTTGACGTACGTCTCGTCGGCATACACCTTCATGCTCTTCAAGCCTTTTAATGCTGCATCCGAAGGACAAATAGCCTCCGACACATACTCCGCGGGCAGATTGTCCCACTCTGCAATACTGCCATCCGTCACACTGACGGCCGAACCGTAGGTCAAACCTACGATCGACATAACGGCACACAATAGTGTTAAGATTCTGTGTTTCATGTATTTAAAGTTTTGGTTAGTGTATTGTCTTTACGGTCTCGCTCAACGCGGGATAAACCCGCCCCACAAATGTGTGCACAAAGATACGAAAAATAATTGATATTTCCAAATCTTTCGCAAAAAAAAGTGCAGTTTTCCGCACTTTTCTTTCAAATTCAACGAATCGGCCTTCAGTACAGCCTTTTCGTTGCGTCGTACGACTC
>DBXI01000064.1:0-2362 GCA_002309255.1 Bacteroidales bacterium UBA1216
GCGCAGAAGAGCACGAACGAGCAGCAGTGGGGCAGCGCGAGCGCACCGAGTGCATCGTTCCAATCGACGAGCACGATGCAGTCCTCGGGCAGCGCATACAGCACCACACCTATGTGGAACGCCGACGGCACAGCGGCATACAATGATGCCTCCACCACACCAGCCCAAGCCCCCTCCGGTCCGCGCAAGGTAGGCCCTCCCACGCCCGAAGGCGATCCGACACCGATTGGCGATGGCCTGTGGGCGCTGATGCTGATGGCGTTAACCTATTGCGCGTATGTCGCGCGTAATAGGGTACGCGCCCGTCGCATGCGCGAGGAGGCGTAAGGATTCAAAGACAATGGGGCTCATGGGTGAGTCCCATTTCTTTGACGGTGGAAGAACCTCTTGTCAGCCAATCATGGCTGACGCATTCTGGAGGTCAACAATTGAGTACGGATTTAACGGAATTGACGGAATGATACTTTTAAGAAAATAAATCCGGATAAACACTTTGGAATGCTTTGGCGCGAGCGCCTTGCATTCCTATGCCATAAACAGAAATAAATCTGCAATTAGATAACTATAGCATTGCGGCAACGCGGGTATCAAGAGCCTGGCTGATAAAGGCGTTGATGGACTCACCGGCTTGTTTGGCTAATGCAGCAATGCGGCTGTGCGTTTCCGGCTTGATACGGATATTCAGTTGGCCGGAATAACTCTTGTGGGGCTCCAGTCCTTCTGCCAAACAATATGCCACATAATCATCGACTGCTTCATGAAAAGCATCTTTCAGTTCGCTGACACTTTGTCCCTCGAAATTAACAAGACCATCAATGCCTTCTATCTTTCCATAGAAGCACTCATCTTTCTCCGAGAAGCTGACGGTTCCAAGGTAACCGTTGTAACTTAATGTATTCATAGCCGATTATTTTAAATATCCTTTACTTTGAAGTTCCTCATAAACTTGTCGCACAGCATATTGCTTGACGATGTTGCCCGGATGCGGTTTGTGAAGCATAATTGGATGCCCGTCTTTGTCTCTGAAGATCACGCGCGAGCCGGAAGTCTTGCCTTTATTCGATTTCGAATAGCCAAATATCGTCAGCAGGCGCTCTAATTCATCGAAAGTGAAGTCAGCTGGAAACGTCAGAAATCGTGCTATCAGTTTATCTTTGGAACTCATATATCAAAAATTTACGCAAAGGTAACTATTTTTTAGTTACAAAACAAATGATTTCGCAAAAAAAAATAATGGGACTTGCAAATTTCATTTTTTTGCAACATATAGTTGTGAAAGTTGTGAAAATAAGCGTTGGTTGGTGACTGGTTTACCGCAGGCGGAAAGCGCTGGCGAAGTAAACTGGAAAATCCGGATAATCTGGACCGCTACGCTGATCTGGAGGTTCTGGAGAATCCGGGACATTGGATAAAAGGAAATGGGGCTCGGTGAGTCCCATTTCCTTTGCGAAGGGTAAGAGTCGGTCAACCGTTACCGACAATTACCCCAAAAAACGATGGAGTGAGGTTATCGAACGGGGTTGATGTAATAGAAAGTGGTGTCGGAGTTGAGGGGGGCATTGTTGAGTGTGGCGATGATGTCGTGTAGGATGCGCTCGGGGTGCACTACTCCACTCTCCCAGAAGTCGTTGGCACCGGATGGGAGGCAGCGCTTGCGGAAGTTGTAGAGTCGTCCGGATTGATAGGCCTTGAACAAGGCGTGCTGGCTGTTCATCTCGATCAGCGCTTCGCGCGAGGGCACATTACAGCCCAACCACACATCGGCATCGGCAAAGGTGAGCAGCGCCTGCTCAAAGGTGAGGGGGATCGAGCTCTCGCGCGGATCATCGGCAAAGGCATACTCTGCCCCCGCATCGCGGAACAATGCACCCATATACGTCCCCCCTGCCGGCACGTACCATGTGCCACAGAAGTCGAGGCCGGAGAGGACCGATACGGATTGATGGATTGATGGATTGATGGATTGATGGATTGATGGATTGATGGATTGATGGATTGATGGATTGATGGATTGATGGTCCCGCAGGGTGCAGTAGGCGCTATCGACCTCGGCGAAGATACTGTCCGCTTTCTGCAGTTCGCCGAAGAACACCGCCACGAAGCGGATCCACTCAGCTCGCGCCAGGGGTGTGGCTTCGCGCCACTCATTGTTGTACAGCACGGTTATGCCGACGCTCTCCATCCGCTCGGCCGACTGGTCGCTGGGCGCATAGGTGGAGTACAGCATAGCCTGCGCTCCGTAACGGATGATGCGTTCGGCATCGGGCTGCATAGCATCGCCAAAATGTTGGCACGTAGACGGCAGTTGGTGATAGCAGACCTCGGGGTTGCACATACCTACCAGACGATCCATCAGTCCGAG
>DBXI01000064.1:2500-23653 GCA_002309255.1 Bacteroidales bacterium UBA1216
GGCGTATTTATTGCCCGGACGCGGCTGATGTGCCCGTTGCACGGTGGGCGTGCAGCCCACGCATAGCAAGACCGCTGCTATGCAGCTCGCGCATGCAACCAGCAGCAATACGGCAGGCATNNAATACGGCAGCCATACATGGCTGCCAACGCTTACAGGCTCTTGCTTGCATAGGCATAACCGGCCTCCAGGGCGTGGATGTTCGTGGCAACTACAGCCTCGGACTTGCGTGCAAAGACCTTGGTGAGAGCGTCCTTCATGATCTCTGGTTCGATGCCGAGCATAGGCACAGCAGCCCCCAGCAGCACCATGTTCGCCGCCTGCACCGGCGCGCTGATCTCCTTGACGAGAGCGTCGGTGTCGATCAGCACATGCCGCGGGCACACCTTGATTGCCTTATAGACTTCTTCTATCTCAGGATAGTTGTCAATGTTGCGGAACGGCACGGATGAGGTCACCACGCATCCGTCCTCTGCCAGCCAGGGCAGATAACGCAATGCCTCCAGCGGCTCAAGCGAGAGGATAAGGTCGGCCTTGCCCTGTGGGATAAGATCAGACCAGATCGGTTCGGTAGATATGCGCAGGTGGCTCTGCACCTCGCCTCCACGCTGNNCCGTGTACCTCGGCCTGCTTGAGGTACCATCCTTCAGCCAGAGCAGCCTGACCTATAACGGTGGCGATAGACAGGATACCTTGTCCGCCTACGCCGGCTAAAATAATATCTTTCTTCATGATTGTTTTATATTTAGTCAAAAGACCGTGCTCCGCACTCAAAGACAAAAGACAAAAGCCTATTATGTGTTTGTAGTCGAATGTGATTCGGCTTTTTTCTTTGAACGTAGTGGTCTTTTATCTTTTAGCGAAGCGGTCTAATTTATTTGCGCGCTTTGCGCTTGAGTGTTTGAATACATTCGCGGCGTGCGATGATGACTGATGTGCCGTGATAGTTGATCTCCTCGCGGATGACAGCCTTCATCTCTTCCATGTTCTTGGCCAGTGGCACAACAACTCTCACATGCTCCTCGGGGATACCCATAGCCATGCATATGCGCTCCAGTTTGCCTGTACCAGCCGAGTCTTGTCCGCCGGTCATACCGGTGGTGAGGTTGTCGGAGATAAGTACGACAACATCCGCATTGCAGTTGGCGCAGTCGAGCAGCCCGGTCATGCCTGAGTGTGTGAAGGTGGAGTCACCGATCACAGCTATTGACGGGTGTTGACCGGCATCAGCTGCACCTTTCGCCATCGTGATTGACGCGCCCATCTCTACGCATGAGTGGATGGCATGGAAGGGGGAGAGTGCACCCAGGGTGTAGCAGCCTATATCTCCAAAGATACGTGCCTCATCGTATTCGCGCGCCACCTCGTTGAGCGCGGTGTACATGTCTCTGTGGCCGCAGCCCTGGCACATCGAAGGCGGACGACCGGGGAGATTTGTGACTTGTGATTTGTGATTTATGATTTGTGATTTAACGAAGCTGTCCGGCGATAGTTCTCCCATGCGGGGCAGAGCACCTGTCAGTCGGCCTATGATGCGCACATGTGACGGGACGAGTCCGCGCAACAGCTCTTCCACTACGGGTTGGCCTTCCTCGGCTACGAGTATCTCCTCTGTGCCGTCCTCAACCATCTTGTTAATCATCGCAATAGGCAATGGGTAGTGGGTGATCTTAAGGATAGAAGCACCGTTGGCCACACCGGCCTCCTGCATGTAGTTGTAGGCTATGCCGCATGCTACGATGGCGCGTTTGGGGTTCGTGCCGCGCGTGTAAGTATTGTTGCCACACTCCTCGCTCAGGCGGATGAACTCCGGCTGCTGCGCCAGTAGATCGGCGTAGTTGCGCTTGGCGAATGCCGGCAGCAGTATGAAGTGCTGGGTGTTCGCGGGCAGACTGTGGCTATTCTGCGGCCGCGGCTCATCGGTGGTCTCAACCATCGCGCGGCTGTGCGCCATGCGGGTAGTCACGCGCATAAGGATAGGTACACGCAGCTTCTCGGACAGTTCGAATGCCTGCCGCGTCATGTCGTAAGCCTCCTGCTGGTTCGATGGTTCGAAGCAGGGTATCAGCGCAAACTTCGCATAGAACCGTGAGTCCTGTTCGTTCTGCGAGCTGTGCATCGACGGATCGTCCGCTGCCACAACCACCAATCCGCCGTTCACGCCTGTGATAGCGGAGTTGACGAAAGCATCGGCGCAGACGTTCATGCCTACGTGCTTCATGCACACCAATGCACGCTTGCCGGCGTAGGTCATACCCAGTGCCGCCTCCATGGCGGTCTTCTCGTTGGTTGCCCACCGGCAGAAGATGCCCCTGGGGGACTTACTTTCCTGGAGTTGGATGTACTCCGTGATTTCGGTTGAGGGTGTACCCGGGTAGGCGTACACGCCACTCAGTCCGGCATCAATAGCCGCCTGAGCGATAGCCTCATCTCCTAAAAGGATTTGTTTCATGGTGTTATTGTTTTTTGTTGTGTTATATTGTCCTCCTATTATCACCCCTCATTTTCTATCCGCCAATCTTGGCGGATCTATATCCCACCTATCATGTTTTTATCCGCCAGTCTTGGCGGCTGCCCGCCTCGCATATCTGTGCCGCAAGGTTATTCATGTTGTGGAATTGGCTGTAATCCGTATCCGCCGGCACGCCCTCATATCCCTCCATCTCCGTGAGCGCCCACGGGGATAATATCAATAGTTGCCCCATCTCGCACAACTGATGCCGCCTCAGTTCCGGATTCCATCCTTGGGTTATGGGTTCTTTCTGCAGGTGTATCAACGGCAACGCCTGTTCCATGCAGTCCTTTACCAATTGTTGCTCGCCTTTGGATATACCAGGTGTCACCAGCACTGCACCGTCTTTTGCTGCTTGCAACCAAGACTCGCGTTGCCTGCGGAACTCATCCGTTGTCTCGTAGGGTGTCGAATAATCCCTACGCTCACCATCCATCCGCCACCGGTGACAGAACACCTGCTCTTTCCACGGCTTGCGCAACAGGAACAGATTCCCATATGCCGCATAATCCTGTCCGTCAACTATCAGATGCTGCCTTCGTTGGAACAGATCCGGATACAAGGCTCTCATAACCGCCCGCCGCGGGTTATCCAGCACGTATCGGATGATGTTCTCCAATTGCCCCCTGCGGTAACAGATGGTATCATCATAGTTGTCATCAAACAGCGGCTCGATGCCATGCGCAGCGTAATAATCCTCACGCTGTTTGCGTGACATCCGCGCCAGCAGCTCATTGTCTATTGCACCTCCCCCCGCAGTTGTATCCACCAATCTTGGCGGATCAAGTGTCCTCCACCTCTTGGTGCATGCCGCCTTGAAGTCGCGTATCACAAGACCTATCGTCACATCCATCGGTTCCACAACCTGTAGTATCCCATGAAAATGATCAGGCATCACCTGATACCCTAACGAGCGGATCTTTCTTCCTTTGGCTGGCTGCATCTCAAATGTCTTCAACCACGCCTCTTCCACATATTGCCCCAACTCGCTCAATACCACAGCAGGATTATTGATGTCATTGTTCAGTTCTCCGAACACACGCTTACGCCCATGCGTAACAATCGTTATATGGTATATCCCACGCGCATAGTAGTTCTGCCACGTCTTATGCGCCCGATGTGCGCTATTTATTAGCCCACCGCGTTCTTTCCAACATGTGTACCAGTCTGTTATCATCTTCATACGTCATTGCCCGCTTCAGTTCCAAGCCCCACGCATTCCCTACCTCACGCACCATCACTCATTCCTCTGCCACCATCTTCTCAAACAAACTCCCCTTTGGCACAGGCGCGACAATAGTCAGCGGTTCTTTACGTACCGGATGAACGAAGGTGATCTGTCGCGCATGCAGACTGATACTTCCGTCGGGGTTGCTTCGTCGTGCACCGTACTTCAGATCGCCCTTGATCGGGCAGCCGATGGCCGCCAGCTGGCAGCGGATCTGATGATGCCGTCCGGTAAGCAGTTCGACCTCCAGCAGGGTGTAGTGGTCGCCCGTAGCCAGGGTGCGGTAGTTGAGGATAGCCTGCTTGGCATCTTTGGCTCCGAGCCTGGCGATGTACGACTTGTTCTGCAGCTCATTGCGCGTGAGGTAGTGCTCCAGATGCCCTTCGGGCAGCTTGGGTGCACCCTGCACGATGGCCCAATAGGTCTTTTTAATTGATAATTGACAATTGACATTTGACATTTCGTTGCTGCCAAGGGATTTATCTTTGAACATCTCATTGAGGCGATAAAGTGCCTTCGACGTCCGCGCAAACAGCACGACCCCACTGGTCGGGCGGTCGAGACGATGCGGCACACCCAGGAACACCTCGCCGGGTTTGTTGTACTTGACCTTGATATACTCTTTGAGCATCTCGGACAACGGTTTGTCGCCGGTCTTGTCGCCCTGAACGATCTCGCCCGGGGCTTTGTTAACGGCTATGATGTGATTGTCTTCGTATAGTATCTGCATGGTCTTTACTCTTTCAGCGTAACGGGGTCCCCAAAGAGCTATGCTCGCGTGGGGTGCTTTGTAGCGGTCATTGTTCTTTCAGCGCAGCGGTCTATAGCGTGGCGCAGGCCTTGTTGCCAAAGCCGTCGATGAATAGGGTCAGCGGCTTATCCAGGCGCACATGCCGGACGAGGTCGGTCTCTTCCAGAGCAGGCAAGGCGTTGAGCAGCTGTTCGTCGTAGTGGTCGCTGATGGGTCGCGCCCAGGGGTCAACATTGATGTACCCTACGTTAAACGATGTCATGTTCTGGAAGAAGTGGCTGCCTTGGCTGGGCTCGATGCGGAAGTGCTCCAGGCTGCATTCGGCAATGGCTTTCGCCTCGCTGATGTCACTCCATTGCACGGGCACGCCGAGCGAGGATATCTGCGACCCCCATCGTCCGTAACCGATGAGCATGTACGACTTGCCCTCCTGCCGCATGCGGTTGTTCCACTCGCGGATAGTGGTTGCCATCTCGCGGGTACGGAGCACATCGAACGCCTCGCGACGCAGGTAGATGATATCCTGTACATCATCGACTTCGCCTACGCCCAATGCACTGCCCGAACGCAGGAACGCGTCCGTCTCATCGATCTTGTCCCAATCGACCTTGGCGGTCAAGCTATCCGATGAGATAGGCCGGATCTGCAGCACATGGAAGATCTGCGGATCGCACTCCAGGTTGACGGCAAACTCGATCTCCACGGGGCACTTGATCTCCAGCGCCGCTATCTCAAGCAGGGTGCGGATGATCTCCGGCAGGGGGAAGGTGTTGAACTTGAGCTGCGGCGCAAAGGTAACGATGCGCGGACCGTCAGGAAAGCACGAATCGACGATGCGCATGTTCTCGCGGTCAAAGGTGGATGCGATGAGCTTGAGCGACTCGAAGCGGTCGCAGTCGTGGATGGGGAAACGCTCGAGGTTGATGGCATCATCGATGGAGGTCTTGAACTTCTCCGGGCTGAGTGAGAGAGCCAGCATCGACTGCTGCGTCTCACGCATGGCCAGATCAACGGTGGAGGTCTGCATCACATTCTTCGGGTACTTGGGCGAGAAGCGCAGCACCTGCTCGCCATCCACCACGGCTTTGCCTAAGCCGTAGGCTATCTTGACGATGCCGTCTTCGGGTTTCTCCTTGCCCACGGGGTAGAAGTTGATGCTTCGTGCCACGCCAGATATGACGGGGAAGAAGTAGTTCCCCTCCTGCTCGCCGCAGACCTCCTGCAGCACGATAGCCATCTTCTCCTCGCTGAGCACATTGCCGGTGGAGGTGATGTATCCGCGTGCGGCGGCGAAATAGACGGATGCATAGACTGACTTGACCGCCTTGCTCAGCAGTCGTAACTGCTGATCCTCGTTCTCGGTGTGCGGGATCATGTAGGTGCTATACACGCCTGCAAAGGGCTGATAGTAGGAGTCTTCGAGCTTGCTGGATGAGCGTATAGCCAGGGGCTTGTCGGTCACGCGGATGAAGTGCTGCAGGGCTTCGCGCAAATCAAGCGGCAGCATGGCTGACACAAACTCGGACAAGATCTCTTCGTCCGACAGGTCGGCATTGATCACGTATTGCAATCCATTCTCCTGAATGAACTGATCAAAGTACTCAGTAGTGATCACCATCGTTCGCGGCACATACACGCGCAGCTCAGGCCACTTGTCATACAAGTCGTGCTTCTGCAGCATGTGGTTGAGGAACGCCAGTCCCCTACCCTTGCCGCCCATCGCGCCGTCGCCGCAGCGGGCGAACCAGATGGTGTCGTTGTAGGTGTCAGGCGAGTAACGCGCCACCACACCCAGCGCCTGATTGATGCGGTAGTCGTGGACCAGGCGAATGTTCATCTGGCGGACGTTCTCGATGTCGGCCTCGTCCTGGATCTGCAGGGCGCTGACCTTACGGCCTATGGCGAACAGACCGCGAGCGAAGAGCCACTTACTCAGGTAGTTGTTGTCGCTCAGTCGGCGGAACGCAGCAGGCGATATAGTGGATATGATACGCTCAAAGCCCTCCAGATCGCTGGCGCGGGCTATCTCCCGTCCGGTACGCGGGTCGCGGGCGATGAAGTCACCGAAGCCGAATTCCCGCTCGATGTACTCGCTCACCTCCTGCGTCAGGGTCTTGGAGGTCTTGACGATGAATCCTACCTTCAACTTGTTCGCTGTGGCGCGCATCGACTTCTGCGACGACTGCATGAGGAAAGGCATCGTGGGGTTGTCCTTGCGGATCAGCCGGCACAGATCGACACCCGCATCCAACTTCTCCGCCGACGAGGGGTCACCCTTGTGCAGCACGAAGCCTACATCGGATATCACGCCGATGATGTTGGCGCTGTAGTGGTTATACAGCTCAACCGCATCGTCGTAGTTGGTAGCCATCAGCACCTTCGGTCGCGAGCGTTTGCGCATCAGTTGTTGCTTCTCGTTGAGTGCGTCGCGGATGGCTATGTTGTTCTGCTGGAGCACGAGCTTGTAGAGCAACGGCAGGTAGGTCGAGTAGTAACGCACACTGTCCTCCACCAGCAATATAGCCCGTACCCCCTCCTTGAGAATGTCGTGCTCGGCGTTCAACCTATCCTCGATCAGTTTGATGATGGCTATGATCAGGTCGGTGGAGTTGTTCCAGTTGAACAGCAGATCGATGTTCGTCTTGTCCTGCTGTTCGATGCGGCGGTAGAACTCCTTGTTGAACGACGACAGGAGCACTATCGGGCAGTTGGGCTGCAGTCGCTTGGCCTCAGCGGCAAAGTCCCACACATCATTGCCTCCGGCGCTATAAACGAGCAGGATCAGGTCGTATCGCTCGCCCAGATGCACCTTGGCGATGGCTTGCTGGGTAGTCTCGGCGC
Organism: Bacteroidales bacterium UBA1216; assembly: GCA_002309255.1. GTDB lineage: Bacteria > Bacteroidota > Bacteroidia > Bacteroidales > Paludibacteraceae > Colicola. Next base: position 9,833 of record DBXI01000064.1, read on the forward strand.
GCTCGATGGCAGGAGGGTTGCTCAGGTTGAGTTCGGCGTACTCCTGTGCTATCTGCACGTCGATGCGGCCGTCCTCCTCCAGCGCAAAGCTGTCGTAGTTGTTGCATACGAGCAGGATACGCCTTACGCGGCGCTCCATCAGTGAGGTATAGAACGTGTTGTTCATATCGCTTATATTGGTTTGATCAGAACGGATAACCGATGCCGAAGTTGACGCGTATCGCATCCAGGGCTGTGGGTTGGTTAAAGTAAGTATTGATGGGTTGGGTGATGTCGTAGTTCAACTCCTTGTCGCGCTTGTAAGTCTGATAGGGGGTATGAATGGCCACGCCTATATCCAGTCGGATCACCAGGCCATCCAGATCCAGTCGCACGCCCGCACCGGTGCCCAAGGCTATCTGCTTGAGCAGGTAGGGGTTGTTGTATATACCATCGTACAGATCATCGAGCAGACCAAGTACCTCCTTGTAATTATCTATCCCATCCTGCGAGAACTGCTCTGCCGATCCGGTCCACGTCCATACATTGCCGGCATCAACGAAGGCAGCACCGAACAGTTTCCACACGATCGGGAAACGCAGCTCGAAGTTCGCCTCCAACTTGAGGTCACCGGCGTGGAAGAAGTTCTGGTTATATTTGGTGCTGTAGAAGTTTCCCGGTCCGTAAGCATAAGGTGACGAAGCGCGCATGTTGTTCGGTCCGCCGGCATAGAACGCCTCTGACAGCGGTGCATCGGTCGAGTTGCCCAATGGGATGTTCGCCCCGGCAAACAGGCGTGTGGCGATGCACACCTCATCGGTGATGTTATACTTGTTACGCAGCTCGGCGGTGAGCTTGACGAACTGGTCGTAGGTGATCGTACCGAGCGGTTTTTTCTTTTCGTCCCACTTGCGTCCGAAGGCGCAGTAGAGTGCATTGATCAGGTTGCCGGCCTCCTTGACGCCCAGGTCGAGCATCGTGTTCACGGCGCGCTTGGAGCGGTAGTCGTTGTAGATGAAGTGGTAGCCTATAGCGGGTACGAACTCGTTGCCGGCCATGAGTTTGATCAGTTGCGGGTAGTCCATAGCCTTGCTATATACGCTGTCCGAGCTCACGTTCATCGTAACGATGGATAGCGAGAACGGGGTGAACGAATGCGTTATGTATCGCGACGAGCGCAGGAAGTACGTGAGCGACGCAAACTCCTTGTTCACGCCGTAACCGCCGGCAATGTTTTCGTACTGATAGCCGAGCATGTAGCGCGTGTCGCCTTCGGGCACGTTGTTGCCTGCCCAGTGCAGGTAAGGGAAGACGAGCGCGGTGCTCACGCCCAGTTTATAGGTATCGGTGCTCTTCGGGTCACCCGGATGGCGGTCGCGCAGCGCCCAGTAGTAGGCACCGTTGGCCTTGATGGTGAACGTCTCATCGTGGCCGAAGATGTTCTTGATGGGCGCGGTAAGTGTCAGGTTAGGTCCCAAGCTGTTGTTCGAGCGCCAAGCTACATCGGCATCAGCTACCAAGCCATACGTGCGCGTCAGGCTGTCCGGCAATGCGCCGGCACCCGGCTTTTGGTTACAGAAGCGACCGGTCGGACGGGTCTTCGACCACTGCTGCGTGGCGCGCACACCGATGCCGGACTTGATCAGCTCGCCCTCCAGGATGTTGTTGTAGTCGCGCTGACCGAACGCGCGCAGTAGCACATTTCCATCCTTGGTCAGTTTGAACTCGGCGGACAGGTTGTTCAGGAAGCTGGTGGAGGTATATACCTCGGGGTTATCCGATAGCGCAGCCCCCAGACTGAGCTTCATTCGGTCATTGAAGAACGACTTGCTGATGGCTATGTTCAGGTCGTTGCTCTCACCTGATGCGTGCTGCGACTTGCCGCTGCTCAGATCGATATCCACCACCTTGCCTCGCTTGGAGTTGGCCATAGCGGCGTTGATACGGCTGTTGATGATACTGGTGAGCGCATAGCCGCTGTTCTGCACGCTGGTGTTGCTCTCGCCCATGTACATGCCTGTGGCAAGCAGGGTAGCTGCGTACCCCTCACGCGTATCTTCGTCCACAGAAGCAAGCTCGTTGGTGATAGCCTCGTCGTCCGGTGCCTCCAGGAAGAAGCTGATGGCATTCAGTCCGATCGAATCCACCTCGCCGCGCACACGTACACCCGTGTTGAACTCCACCATGCGGCTGTCCTCGCCTTCGGCCTGAACGGACGATTTGGTCTTCTGCGAGGCAGACACATTCACCATCGTGCGCCCTACAGGCCCGTTGAATGCGATGTGGCTGCCGGAATCCACTTTGAAGGGCATGATCGGATACGCCTTGGGTGAGTAGCGGATCATGCCTTCATCCACATCCACTCGTCCGCCCAAGTTGAGGTCGCCGTCGGCTACGTTATACTTCACGTTCACTGTGCCATGCGGCTTGACCTGCGCCAGGTTCTTCTTATCGATCTGATAGGTCACATCCGTGGATGGCAGGATGGTCACATCCACATCTGCCTGAATGCTATCCAGCGCCCCTGTCACGCGTCCGTTGATATCCACAGCCAGGCCGCCATGCACGGGTATCGGACCGTCCTTCACCAGCTTGATCGGAGCAAAGCTGTCAGCCGCCAGCACGATGTCCAGCCGCTGACTCTCCAGATCCAATCCGCCGGTGAGCGACAGGTAGGTGCTGTCAGCGCCGTAGATAGGTAGGCCGTTGAAATCCACCTTGTTGTGCTCCATCACGATGGGTATCTCGCCCAGGCTGAGCTTGGCATCCAGCGGCTTATAGGTGGCAGATACATCCAGCGGCAGCACCTCGGCAGACAGGTCAAGCCGTTTGGGCAAGCCATCGACAACGGCGCGTGCACGCACTGCACCTTGCAGGTCGAGGTCGGCGAAGTGGATGATGCTGTCCACCAGGTCGAACGGTATATCATCCAGCCGCACATCGGCGCGTAGCGCGTTGGCATGCAGGTCGGATTGGCTGACCTCCACGTCTATCGAGCGGCTGCCCAGGTCGATGTCGCCCAGTGCGAGCGAGTCGAGCATCAGACAGCCTGCGCCGGTGAGCACATCACCGCGGCGCTTGATGTCGAACCGCAGTGCAGCGTCGGTCTTTAGGTCGCGCACCATCATCGCGCCATCGGTGAGTTTGCTATCAGCCATCAGCGACACATCGGCCTTGCCGTCCGACAGAGCTACATGCGCCGTAGCGGTAGCAGCAGGCAGACGCAGCGCCGTGCTGTCCTCCGGGTGATCGATAGCAGGGGTCGAGGCATCAAGTGTCAGGTCGGTGTGCTGCGCATCGGAGCGCAGTGACAGCTTCACCTGATCGATATCCACCCCGAAGCTCTCTATCATATGTTGTGCCGGACTGCCCTTAGTGAGCACGATCTGTGCATCCATGTCAGGTATCTGCCGGCGGAGGATATCCAGATAGCCAAAGGAGGATAGGTTGATGTTCGTCTTGCCCAGTTGGCCGGTGAAGCGTGTTATCCCGTCCACCAGGCGCATGACATGCATCGGGCTCTCAGCCACTATGCTGAGTCCTTCGGTGCCTATGGCCAATGTGGTGGTGTCAGCGGTGGTGAAGGCTATATCCAGGCTGTCAACCGTCCAATCCTCGCCGCCCACATGCGCCTTGGTGTGGCGCAACTGCGCATGGTAGTCCACCTGCATCTTCTCCGGCTTCATGAACTGCGCCACGCTGAACTGATGCTCGCTCTGCGTGCTGAGTGTGAGGGAGCTATCCTGCATACTGACAGGCAGATGCAAGCTGCCGTCCACCACTCCGTTAGCCAGCTCGGCATCCAGACGGATACCTGACACATCGATCTGCTCGTACTGCGCATCGCTCAGCGCCAACTGCACCTTGCTACACATCTTGGGCGACTTGGGGTTGATGCCCTTGCCCTCGGCGCTCAGCTCGCCGGCAAGCACCACATGTGGGTTATCCTTGATCAGCGAACTCAGATCCACCTTATCGATCTGCGCCTGTATGGCGTATGCCTCGTCATCTATATCGTAGTATCCGCGCAGGCTGGCTCGGCTGCCGCGGTAGTCGGCGTCGGCCGTCACCTCCACGCGCAGCGTGCCGAGGTTCATAGCCGTGGCGGACAGGTCTGCCACCGCGCCCAGGCTGTCGCTGCGCACATGCAGCCTGTGGCTGGTGATCATGTTCGTCTTCAGGTCAACGCGCGCATCGCCGCAAAGCGTGTCGAAGGGCAGGTACAGCTCGCCCAGCGCGAGGGAGATATCCCGTACATCCAGCCGGCGCGCGTCGTAGAGATTGTTGCCAACGTCAGCCAGCACGTTGGTGGACAGGTAATCCGTACGTAAATGCATGCCCAGGGGCGTCAGGGCGAAATGTATTTTATGCAGTTCGCCATCGGGGACATCGAATGCCATGGGCACAGGTGCTGCGTTCTGCGCTGTGGTGTCGGGCGGTGCCGCGCCACGCAGGTCGATGCCCACATAGGCGTCGGACAGGCGCAGACCGTGCAGGGGGTACTGCCCTTTCGCGATGATCAGTTCGGGGCTCCGGACATCCAGGTTGCCCACAATGGCGTCGACACCCACGGCGGCTATCAGGCTGTCGGAGTGGAAGGTTGTCCGATCCAGGTGCAGCTCGTTCACCTGAATAGGCAGCGCGAGCAACTCGCCCGGATCCTGTATATTGCGTTCCGCGCTCCTGACCTGCACGTCCAGCCGCAGCGAATGCACATAGACGAGCGTGTCATGCCCGCGGTGGCCTACGAACAGGCTGTCCACCTCCACGCGCAACGGCAGATCGGCTTCGCCCTTGTAGGCGCGGTATATAGCCATCGGCGAGTGGTGGAAGGGGGAGAGGTAGAGCCGCTCCAGATCGATGTCCAGATCGGTCTGCCGGTTGGCGATCTCCACACCTTTTTGCAGTATAGCTGTGCGGGTTGAGGGTACGATCAGCACAACGGCTACAGCTGTCAGCAGCAGTAGCGTTATCCCCAGCACCGTGCCGAGCATAGCCAGAGGAAGCTTCCATACCCATCCTTTAATCTTCATTGCCATTGATTGCTATTCGTACCCCTTGTTCTGGCGGAGGTTGGTGTTGGTCTGCAGGGCAACCTGCGGTATAGGGAACACCTGCAGGTAGTTATCCTCCGGGAGGGAGCTGTATTTTCCGAAACGTATCATGTCCTGCCTGTGCCATCCCTCCCACATGAGTTCCAACCAGCGTTCGTAGTAGATATTCTCCAGCGTAGCTTCACGCGGTATGCATTCGAGATGGAAGGAGCATGCCTCGCGTGAGCGCACCTGGTCGAACTCCTCCTGCCCGCTCTGCCCCATGCGTACCTTTGCCTCGGCTTCCATCAGCAGAACATCGGCATAGCGGAAAAGCACGATATCGGTGTTACGCAGCTGGCCGTCGAAGATGCCAGCCGGGTCAAAGGCGTACTTCTGCATCCGTGCCCCGGCTGTAGCTATATACGGGCTGCCTGTGAGTACGGGGCGTACCTCACGCGCCTGATAGATTAACACATCGCCGTTGCTGAGGATGAGAGGTGCACCGTTGATGCGCACGACGCCGGCATAGAACGATGAAGCAAACCGGTAGTCCTCTTCTGGTGTGTCGTAACCGAATACATCGAGTGTCCTGAGTGTGGCGCAGCTGCCGTTCTCGCCACCGTAGCCAAGAGCCGCAGCATGCTGATAGTGGAGGCTGCGGAAAAGGTTCTGGAAACGATTGCGGTACACGGCCGGATCCATGGGGATGGTGAAGATATTCTCCACTGCGTCCTCGTTAAACACGGCAAAGCAGTCACTCTGGCTGCTGCAGAGCGCATACCCGGCTATTGATGAGCGGACGGCATCCCCGTAGTAACATACCGCCTGCCATGCATTGAGCTCGCGTTCGTCGCATTTGAGCATAATCGTCCGGCCGTCCGGGCGGGCTTGGTCGGTCCAGTCGTCATCCATCCAAATCTCTGCGTTGAGCGCGAGTTTCATCATCAGAAACGCGGCCACAGGTTGGGTCAGCCGGCCGTAATACTCGCCGTGCTTGTTACTGCGCGCATCGAAGAGATAAGGATACGCCTGCTGCAGTTCGTTCCAGATGAAACGGAAAACCTCACTGCGTTCCGCCTGCACTATATCAAGCACATTGATGTCCAGAGTGGTGACAATGGGCACGCGTCCATACAGGTCGATAAGATACGTATAGCACAACGCCCGCAGGGCACTCACTTCAGCGGTATATTCGGCATACTCCCATGCAGAGAGCAACGACCGGTAGGTATTGAGCAAGTCCATCGAACGGTTACACAGCCCGATAAACTGATACAGGTAGATCCAGGCGTTGGCAACCACCTCATTGTCAGGCTGCCATGTATGGAAGTACAAGTCCATCCAAAGTCCGCCGTCGAGCCAGTCGCCGCCGCGTACAGGGATGATAGCCTCGTCGGACGCGAAGGTCTGCAGGTCATATATACCCCGGTAGGTACCTTGCAGGCCTTTGCCTTCCTCCGCACTGCCTATATTGTCGTACAGTGAGATGACAGCCAGCTGATGCAGGCTCTCGGCCGTTGTGATCACTTTTTGCTCAGGCTGCCCGGAGTGAGGGTCCTCGGTAAGGAAGCCGCAGCCTGGAACAAGGAGCAAAGAGCAAAGAACAAGGATGATCTTATATTGATTGAGTATATCTTTCATTGTTAACATGTATCTGCCTACTACACTCCATTCAAGACTTAGAGCTGGATTTGTAATGAAAAACTGTATGTCCTGCTGACGGGGTACGAACGCTTGTCGTCAACGCCGAGCGTGCTGTCAAGCACAGTGCTGTTGATAATAGGCGTGAGCCCCGAATAGCCGGTGATGGTTGCCAGGTTGTTCACTGACAGCGAGAGCCTGAACGCCCGTAATTTCCATTCGGGCTTGCAGGGCAACGACCAGCCGATTGTCACGTAGTCGATGTTGACGTAGTCACCGTTCTCAAGCCAGTAATCGGTAACGGTCAGATCATTGATGCGCTTATCGGTTGCGCGCCGGTCAACATTGTAATACGGCAGACTGCCGAGGTTCATGTAGCTGAGTGCAGTGCCGTTGTATATTTTGTGTCCGAATGCGCCGTTGAGCTGTACGCTGAGGTCGAACTGCTTGTATCGCACGGAAATGTTACTGCCAAGCAGCACCTTGGGTGTAGCTTGTCCGCACACGCGTCGGTCGCCGCCGTCGGAAAGATCGATCGCACCGTCGCCGTTCAGGTCTTCCACGGTATAGACAAAGTCGCCGTTCTCATCGGGTGCCAGTCCTTCGCTGTGCGGCAGGTAGAACACGCCGAGCGGATAGCCGGGGATCTGATAGACCACATCGGTATTACCGCCATGCAGACCGGCACCATTGAGCGAGGCGATAGGTGTATAGTCCGGTGCGGTAAGGTACTCACCCTTGTAATAACCGTTGAGCGAGAGGAGCTTGTTCTGCTGCCAGGTGAGGTTGAAACCGATATTCAGATCCCAGTCTTTGCTTTGCACGGCCGCTATACCGAAGCCGAACTCCAGACCCTGGTTCTGCATCTTACCCAGATTAGCCAACAGCTTGTCGTACAGGAACGGCGGCACGCTGACGGTATAGTCGTACAACATATCGAAGATGTACGAATAGTAATAGTCCGCTGTGAATACTATCCGGTTGTGCCAGAAGCTGGTTTCGAGTCCGACATTGGCTGTATGTGTCTTTTCCCAGGTCAGGTCAGGGTTGGCATTGCGCGTCAGTCCCAGCACTACGTCGGGCAGTCCTTCCGCCTGGATAATACCTGTGGGTACCATCAGCATCAGCGAGTGGTAGGCTGCTATACCTCCCATATTGCCGGACAGGCCCCAGCCGGCGTTCAGCTTCATGCCTGTGAGCCATTCGGTATCCTGCAACCAGGCTTCGCGCTTCATGTCCCACGAGGCGCTCACTGAGGGGAAGAAGCCCCACTTATGGTTTTTACTGGCCACCGAGCTGGCATCACCGCGAACCGTCATGCCTATGGAATAGCGGTTGAGCGCTGTATAGCTGACAGCCGCCATGAGTGACACCATGTTCTGTTTCTCCCAATTGCTGCCGGTGCCCTCCCACAGCCGCAGCGCACCGATGGACAGATTGTCGTAGCCGAAGGCATCCGAGGCGAGGCGGTTGATGGTCGTGTGGAAACCTGTGGATACCCTGCCCTGCATCTCAGCGAGCAGCGAAGCCTCCAGGCGGTGACGGTCAGCCCACGCATGCGCATAACTGAGTTGCACACTGGCGAGCCACACATTGCTCTTTCCTGCTCCACGGTACACCTTTCCCGTGCTCTCCATATACGTGGGATAGAAGTGGCTGTCCTCGTCAGCATCGTAGCTGTAACTGCCATAGGCGCGCAGGTTCAATCCTAAACCGAGGTCAGCCTGCATGCTAAGGTGGGTATTGAAGTGCATGGCTTCGTTGTGCTTCTGTATATCCAGCAGGCCCAGCGGATTGTTGATCTGGCTGGCATCGGCGTAACCGTCATATCCGCCGGAACTGTTTCGTTCTGCAGGGAACGTCGGGTTGAATGCCGCAGCGGAATAGAAGAGCTTTTGGACGTTGTTGATGTACTGGTTCCTGCCTATGGCGCCGAACAATCCGAGGTCGAAGGTAAGACGTTTGTTGAGTGCATGCTGCGTGACATCCACTTTGGCGGTGAAGTTACGCGTCCCCATCTCCTTGACGATGCTGTTGTTCTGGCTGAAACTGACGGAGCCGCGGTAATAGGATGTTTCCGTTCCGCCTCCGAGAGCCAGATGGTGGTTCTGTACAAATCCGTTGCGGAGGATCACGCGCTGCCAGTCGGTATCAGCACCCTCGTCGGCTATGTGCAGTCCGCGGGCGGCAGTCACCCTGCGATACTCGTCAGCTGACAGCATCGGCAGGAACTTGTCAGCATGCGTGAAACCTGCATCGCCGGCATAACTGATGCTGAATTTACCCGTTGACCCGCGCCGCGTGCGTACCTCTATCACACCCGCAGCACCGCGTGCGCCGTACTGTGCCGTCTGCGCGGCATCCTTGAGGATGGTGAACGACTCGATGTCTCCGGGGAAGATCGTAGCCAGCGTACGCAGATCGGACGACATGCCATCCACAATCACCAGCGGTTCGTTGCCGCCCGTGAGTGAGTGGTTACCACGCACGCGCACAGAGGAGAGCATCGCCTCGGGGTTGGTGTTCGAACCGACGGTTACACCGGCTGTCTGACCCGACAGCACATCCAGTGCGTTGCTCAGGTAACCGCGCTTGGCAGTCTCCACGCGCAGGGTATCCTTCACGGCATCGATGCCTTGTACAGACTCCGGCTCCGGCGGCTGCGCCTGTGCCGGCGAAACCGCAATCAACGTGACGACCGCAAGCTGGACTATGACTGAGGTGTATCGCTTCATGCTGGTTTTATATTTGTGTTCGGTCAAACGTCGCGCTTACTGCACCTCCTGTCCGTGCACAGTGTAGGTCTTGCCGTCACTGAGCACGTATACATTACCGTTGCGGATCAGTTTCTGCGCCGGGTTGGCGGGGTTGACAACCTCGTTGGCCGGTGCTGCTGTCGGTGTATCCTGCGTATATACAGCCCGTAGATGAACACCGTCCGCCAGGTCACCGGCTAAGATCTCCCACTTTAGGAAGGTGAAGCCTTCAATGCGCGGAGCGTGAGGTATCTGCCAGGTCTGCGCCTCCATATAATACAGCGAACTGTCCTGCTTGAGATAGCTGACCTGCACGTCCTGCTCCTCGAAATGAAGGCCCGTAGCCACACCGATGATGTTATCGAAGTCGCACCACACGGCTTTGGATTGGTACAGATCCATATAATCGATCGGCACGTACAGGATGCACGTGTGCTTATTCACGTTATACACTTTCCGTTCTTCCATCGCCTGCGGCGTGATGGCGTAGTTGTAGATCTCCTGCAGTGCGGAGCAGTTGTAGAACGCATCCGTGTTGATAGCGGTCACGGATGACGGGATGACCACTTTCTTCAAGCCGGTACATCCTTCCAGCACACTCGTTGCCACGGTCACCAACCCTTCCGGGAACGTGAACGACCGGAGCGAGGGGCAGTTCATGAATGCATTCCGGTAGATATTCGCCACCGAAGGCGGAATAACCACTGTTTCCAACTTACTCATGTTCATGCACAGATAGGCAGGAATGATCTGCACACCCTCACCAAAGGTGAAGGATGTGATTTTCGAATCGGTGCTATAGAACGGCGCGCTATCGCTCGTGCCGGTGCTACAGGTCTTCGGAAGCCAGGTAACCGATGTTATCTGATTTTCTTTGAATGCTCCATTGCCAATGGTGGTTACAGTGCTCGGAATCGTGATGTCCGTCAGTTTGCAGTTATAGAAGGCACGTTCGCCAATAGTCTCCAATCCTTCGTGGAGGTTCACGTTCGCTAATTTAGAACAGCCATAGAATACATCCGTGCTGATGGTGGTCAGCGTTGCCGGAAGGGTGATGGACTCCAGTGCCGTACATCCCTCAAATAAGCCAACAGGCAGCGTCTTCTGCGCCACCGGCAGGTTGATCGACTTGAGTGAGGTGCAATACATGAACGCATTTTGCCCAAGTCTACACACCGAAGGCGGCAGCACGATCGTATCCAGTTTGCTCATGTGTTTGCAGATGTACGGAGGTACAAGTTCCACCTTGGGGCCAAAGGTGAACGAGGTGATTTGCGAACTCGTGCTGTAGAACGGCGCGCTATCGTCCGAGCCGATAGTACATGTAACCGGATTCCAGACAACCGATGTCAACGGATTGCCCTTGAATGCTCCATTACCCATTGAGGTCACCGTGCTCGGGATAGTTACCGAAGACAGCTTGCAATTATAGAATGCACGCGTTCCGATGGTAGTAATGCCTTCATGCAGGGTCACATTGCTCAACTTGGTACAGCCGTAGAAAGCATCCGTGCTGATAGTAGTCAGGGTTGCCGGCAGCTGAATGGACTCCAGCGATGTGCAGCCCTCCAGGAAACTGACGGGGAGCGTCTTCTGCGTCACGGGCAGGTTGATGGATTTCAGCGATGTGCAGTATTGGAATGCATTCACGCCTAACGATGTTACCGATGGAGGCAGAACGATCGTGTCCAGTTTGCTCATGTTCTTACAAATGTACGCAGGTACCGTCTGTACGCTGCCACCGAACTTGAACGAGGTGATTTGTGAACTCGTGCTGTAGAACGGTGCATTATCGTCCAATCCGATAGTACATGTAACCGGATTCCAGACAACCGATGTCAACGGATTGCCCTTGAATGCTCCATTACCCATTGAGGTCACCGTGCTCGGGATAGTTACCGAAGACAGGTTACAATTATAGAATGCACGCAGACCTATCGAAGTGATGCCTTCCTCCAGGTTCACGCTGCCTAATTTCGAGCAGCCGTAGAAGGCATCCGTGTTGATAGCGGTGATGCTGGAAGGCAGCGTGACTGACTGCAAGTTACTGCAGCTCTCAAAAGCACTCGTGCCGATAGTGGTGACGGAATACGTGTAGTTGTTGTACGTCACCGAAGCAGGAATAGTGACCGTTATGTACGACGAATAGACCGATTGGTCAGTAGACTGGTCTTTAACTACAGTGGCTGTAGTTGTCCCCAAGGAATAGTACAAGCCACTGAGTTGGACTGTCTCAGCCATCAAATCTGCTATGCTGATCATTAGCGCAAACAGCGGAAATAAAAATCGTTTCATATTTATCTTTATTTAGTTCATTTTTAGTATTTCAGCCAATTGATAAACTGCATCGGGTCGATGGTGAACGCCATGGGTTTGGCAATCTGGTTGCCTTGGGCGTCCAACTGCACATAGAACGGCTGCGCGTTCGAGCCGAAACGCTCACGCTGCAGGCGGCTGTTCTCGTTGCCCTCACTCTCGCCGTCACTGTCCTTGTCCAGACGGTCATCCACATACAGTTCGATGAACACGTAGTTCTTCAGGCGCGCCTTCACGCTGTCGTTGGCAAGCACGAACGCCTCCATCTTCCGGCAGTTGACGCAACCGTAGCCGGTGAAGTCAATCACGACAGGTTTGCCTGTCTGACGGGCGTACGCCAGGCCTTCGTCGTAATCGTAGAATACTTCCCTGCCCTCAATCTCCATCGGCGGCGCAAACGCCGAAACAGCTCTGACCGGTGCGCCCCACAAGCCGGGCACAAGATAGGCGGCAAATGCAAACGAGGGGATAATCACTATAGCGCGGATCACCTTGCGCACGGTCGGCACCTTGCGCATGCCCCACAGCAGGTACACGCCAATGCCCGCAAAGCACGCTATCCAGATCACCAGGAACAACCAACGCGGCAATATACCCCACCCGTACGCCAGATCGGCTACGCTCAGGAACTTAAGCGACAGCGCCAGCTCCAGGAACGCCAGCACCACCTTGAACGAGGTCATCCAGTCGCCGGACTTGGGCGCCTGTTTCATCCACTGCGGGAACATGGCAAACAGCGAGAACGGCAGCGCCAGCGCAATGGCGAAGCCTAACATACCTATTGCCGGCGCCAGCATACTCCTGCCCGCAGCCTCCACCAGCAGCGTGCCTATGATAGGACCTGTGCAGCTGAAAGACACGATCACCAGCGTGAACGCCATCAGCAGAATGCTTAGGAACCCGCCTGTGCTCCGCGCCTTGCTATCGATAGCCGTTGACCAACTGTCCGGCAGCGTGATCTCGAATAGCCCGAAGAACGACAACGCAAACGCCACCAACAGCGCAAAAAAGAACAAGTTAACCACGGCGTTCGTACTCAGCTCGTTCAGCGCCGACGCGCCGAACAGGATCGTCACCAGCAGACCAAGCCCCACGTACAGCACGATGATGCTCAGCCCGTACAACACGGCGTTCCGCATTCCGTTGTCCGTGCGCTTCAAGAAGAAACTCACCGTCATCGGGATGATCGGCCACACGCAAGGCGTGAAGATAGCCAGCAGGCCGCCCAGCAACCCCAATAGGAAGATCACCCACAGCCCACGCTCACTATCACCTGTTAACTTTCCACTCTCAACTTTCGACTTCTCTAAACTCTCATCTCTCAACTCTAAACTTTTATACTCCCACACCTCCGGCGCTGTGCACATCCTATCATCGCAGGCGTTGAACCGCACGGGTGTCAGCTCGCTCTTTGACAAGGTCACCGTAAACGAACCGGCATACTCGTCTTTCCACTCCCTGTCCGCCAGGCTGATGATCGTCATATGCCAACCCTCGTCGATCGTGGCGCTCAGACGCACACTGTCGCCATGCTCCTCGCCTGACCACGTTACGGGCTGCACGATCTGAGCTTGCAGACTATTAAACAGCCCACAGCACACACTAAATATAAGTACGGATACTATTCGTTTCATCATTCTACTATAATTCGCTACAAAGTTACAAAAAAAAAATGAAATTTGCAAATTTCTTTAAAGAAAAAGTGCAGTTTCCCGCACTTTTTTCTAATTTACAGCTTCTTCGAAGCGTCGTACGAGAAGAGGTTTTCTCGCACTACAACTTCTTCGAAGCGTCGTACTGCTCGATGGTCTTGGTCTGGATGATCACCGTCGTGTCACCACGCTGGATGCTGGATGAGGTGGTGGTGATCGTGCGAGTCACGTTGCAGGATGATAGGGCCAGAGCGCCGATACAGACTGCAAGTGCGGATAGGATAATTACTTTCTTCATAGTGCTTCCTTTTTTTTTTGTTCAAGTACGGATCTCACGGATTTTACAGATTATTTTCCGTGAAAATCCGTTCAATCCGTACTCTCTAACCGCCCTTAGTGGTTCTGGTCGTAGGTCGCCAGCTCCGTCCTTGCGGTTTTGAA
>DBXI01000043.1:0-202 GCA_002309255.1 Bacteroidales bacterium UBA1216
GCAAACTCGACCGATTCCGGAAGGAACGTGCGGTCGCCCCGGTCATAGATGCGCGCAGCCAAAGCCCACGGACTGCCCTCAACCGACACACCGCACACCGTAGCCTTGCGTGCACACGCACACATCAGCACGCATACAATAGTAATTACTATATATCGAAAAAAGCCCATGCTTCAATTAAAGGGTCGGTTTTTTGATACAT
>DBXI01000043.1:331-11123 GCA_002309255.1 Bacteroidales bacterium UBA1216
ATGTATCAAAAAACCGACCCTTTTTGTATCCATGCAACATGATGTGAGGGTACTTGATTTGCGCGTGCTTGCGAAGTGACGCGTGCTACATGATTTGCCGGCTAAGGCTTAGCCTCAACCGTTACCGTAATCTCCGGAAAACGAACGTCTTTCATAATTTGCAACTATCTTAGACCACCAAGTTACGAAGATTTTTTGGAATATGCAAATGCTGTATGAAGATTTTCGGGAAAAAGTCGAAAAAAGTGATATTTTTAGCCGAATGATAGAATTTTTGTGCGATTATTTGCAAATGTGCAAAAATTTTCGTATCTTTGCATGCGGAAACAAATGACAATTGACAAATGATAAATGATAAATGACAATTGACAAATGATAATTGACCATAATAAATTAGATTAGAACATCAGCACGTAAGCATACCAACATGAACCTACATATTGACACATTTGAGCAAGCGGTTGATCCGGTCATCCTCCAGCGAGGACGATCATATTTCCGCAATGGGCATATTACGCAGTTTGATGAGAACGAGGGTGAAGTAACTGCTGTGGTGCATGGTACGGGCAACTATAAGGTGCGGATGGAGATCGACGATTCGGGGAACATCCTGTCGCATAGCTGCACCTGTCCGTATGACTGGGGCGATATATGCAAGCACGAGGTGGCCGTGCTCTATCAACTGCGCAAGGCGCGCAAAGAAGCCGACCGCAAAAAGAAAGTGGACAATATTGTGGAAGATATGCTCACCAAGACGGAGAAGAAATCGTCCGCTACCCAAACAAAGGCAACAAAAATCGCCTTATACGATCCGCATCTGACCAAACGCACAGCCGGCAACAAACTGCCGGATGAGATGTTCGCTGACTTGCCGAAGGATGATTTCGACAAGCAGCTGTTAGCAATGTGTCTGGTGCATGACGGGCATATATACAGCGGCTACCTGTCGCGCATAGCCAAGAGCACACAACGCACCGGCGAGCAAGTCAAGAGCCGCTTGGACATACTGGTAAAGAAAGAGTGGCTTCAGAAAGAAGGGTGGTTCGATTACTATTATGTGCCCGACCGACTGATCTTAGAGCTGGCGATGTATCTGCTTGACCGGCGTCCTGAATGGCTGGCCACGGAAATTGTTGCCGAAGGCCAACTGAAAGCGCATTGGCTCGCGTTCTGGAACTGTTGCGCAGCCCTATATGATGGCGAGACGGATTTCCTAAAGCGGCAGAAGAAGGGTGTTGACTGGATAGAGATCGGTACAAACGTGCTGGTCGCAAAGTTGGAAGATCCGTATTTTGAACCTCTCCTTCATACCATTGTCCCGGAGATGTTGTATCCGATGGCCGTTGATAAACTGGATAAACTCCTGCTGAATGAGAAACTCTCGGAGGATAGCATGCAACGAATCAAGCAAGTGGTGGATACGTATGGGATGAAGATCGATTCGAATAACTCCATCTATTTCCGGGACTACTTTGCTACGCTCGGCTACCTGTTAGGCGGAGATCTGCCACAACTAAACAAGTATTCCTCCGAATGGGCGCACATCGCGCATGCCATTAGCGCCATGCACCATAACGAATGGGCACAGGCCGGCAAGCTGTTCGAATCAGCCCTGAAGATCCGCAACCCGAAATCCCGCGACAAGAACCTCTTCTACCACCCGGTAGCGTGCTACTATCTGATGGTGTATTATGCCAAGAGAGGCACGCAAGATACGAAGACAAAGGTAGAGCAGTATTTGCGCAAAGAGATCGCGAAAGACGACGAACAACTGCCGGCATTTATCGTGGCTAAGTACGTGGCACTCAACGAAGATGACGGCAATTGTATGTGGCATGTGGGACGTTTGCTACTCTCCGAATATCCGCTCATGCACGCCTTTGCGCGGCTCTTTGCGGACTTCTTCAAGTTGGATATAGGCGCCATCCAACCCACCAACATCCCGCTACTCAACAACGACCCCTTGCTTTTCTCCATTCACGTCAAGAGCCAGTGGGAAAAGGCGCTGGATGAACTGCTGTCAAGTACGATTGTGGGCGACGACTCTGTCCAACCCGAAGAGCAGAAAAATGAGGAGCGAATGGCGTATGTGATTGAGGACGTCGGCGATAAGAAGAATATCTATCCACGCAAGCAAAAACGCTGCAAAGACGGTAGTTGGAGTCAACCGGGAAATGTGTCAGCGCAGAAGTACTTCACTACCGGCTACGATTTCATGGACGATATCGACCGCCAGATCTTCGAGCACTTGCGCAAGATGGTCGGGCACACCAAGTACTACTCCAATGTCAACTGGGGAACACTGGCGGATTATTTGCCTTATTTAGCCGATACGGATAGGGTGTTACGTCTGATCGGAAGAAATGATTATCTGCCTGTTGAGGTACGCAAGGAACGCGCCTACTTGACGATAGAGCGAAAAGGAGAGAAACTCGTCTTTACGTCAAATATCCAGTTGAATAAGTACGATGCTGCGCTGCAGTCTCCTTTTGTCATCGAAGAGTCACCCACCTCGTACCGCGTCATCGAACTGTCCGCTTACGAGCAGAAAGCTTATGGTATCTTGCTGCGATTGGGCAGTATGCCGCAGGAGGCTGAGCCCAAACTCCGGCAACTCATCTCAGCTGTAAGCAACCGAATCGAGATCCACTCTGATATGATCGAGGGCGGTTCAACGCTCGAGAAAATCCTCGGCGATACGACCATTGTGCTGCGGCTCGCGCCAAAGAAAGGGGATTTCACGCTCGAGTGTTGCGTGCAACCGCTGCAAGGTGGCAAGCTCCGGTTCTTCCCCGGACAAGGCAAACGAACCATCTTCGACGAGAAGGACGGCACGCGCTATCAGGTAGAGCGGGACATACAACAGGAGCAGGAACACTTGCAGATGCTCAATGAGTTTGCAGAGAACAACCTGCACATCTTGCTCACGCCCGAACCACAGATGATCGCCCTTGAAGATGTCCTCGCCCTCATGGAGTTCGTGGCAAGATGTCAATTGTCAAATGTCAATTGTCAATTTGCTATAGAGTGGCAGGAAGGAGCCAAGCTCAGCATCCGGCAAGCGGCAAACGAACAGACGTATTCGATGGGCTTGCGCACCCGGCAGAACTGGTTTGAGGTGGAAGGTGAGTTGCAACTCGACGAACAGACCATCCTCTCTGCTGCCGAACTGCTGCGGCTCATGCAAGGCAACATGGTCGGCAAGCGGTTTGTGCGGCTGAATGACTCGGAGTTCATCGCCTTGAATGAGCGCCTCGCCAAGCAACTCAGTCGCGTGCAACAGCTGGCGCGCATACAGAAGAACAGCGTCATCATCCCACGCTACGAGATCAGCCTGCTGGGCGAACTGATGGCTAATCCCGAAACCATCCTGCGCGAAGACAAAGGTGTGCGTGAATTGCTCAGCAAGATTGACCAAGCGGCTACTATGACCTTCCCTGTTCCGCAAGGTCTGCAAGCCACGCTGCGTGACTATCAGGAGGAAGGCTTCCGCTGGATGATGCGTCTGGCAGAGTGGGGTGCAGGTGCCTGTCTGGCGGATGATATGGGTCTCGGCAAAACCGTGCAGACCATCGCCGTGCTACTCGCCAAAGCCGACAAAGGCGCTTCGCTTGTAGTTGCTCCGGCATCTGTGCTGTACAACTGGCAGAGTGAGATCCAACGCTTCGCTCCGACGCTGAACGCACACATCCTCAATGTGATGTCCCCCGACGGAACGGGGGAACGGGCGAGCATAGCGAGCAGAGGAAAGGGGGGGAAGAATTACCGTCAACAACTCATCTCCTCTCTCGGCGCATATGACGTGCTCTTGACTACCTATGGTCTGCTGGTGCGCGAGGAAAAAACGCTGACTGACAAACCTTGGAACATTATCTGTCTGGACGAAGCACACACCATCAAGAACCGCGCGACGAAGATGTCGCAAGCCGCGATGTGTCTGCGTGCCGACATGCGTATCGCGCTCACCGGTACGCCGCTGCAGAACTACCTGTCCGAACTGTGGAACCTCTTCCAGTTCATCAATCCCGGTCTGCTGGGCAGCTACGAGGCGTTCAGCCACGACTTTATCACACCCATCGAGGCGGAAGGCAACAAACAGCGCCAAAAACTGCTGCGCAAGATCCTGCAACCCTTCCTGCTGCGTCGAACGAAAGCCGAAGTGATAGACGAGCTGCCCGACAAGACAGAGATAACGCGTCGTATCGAACTGTCGCCTGACGAGCGCGTGGCATACGAGGCGATGCGCATCGAAGCCGAGCAGCAGGTAGCACAAGCCACGAAGGTGGATATGAATGTCCTCGCCTCTATCACCCGTCTGCGCCAAGCCGCTTGTTCGCTCGAACTCGTGCAGAACGGCGCGCCGCTCTCCGCCGACGGAGGCAGCAAACTGGCGGACTTCACGGAACTCATTTCCCAGATCGTCACCGGTGGCAATAGAGTGCTCGTCTTCTCGCAGTTCACATCCTTCCTCCGGATGGCGCAGAATAGTCTAACTTCTAACAGTCCGCAGGACGGTTTTAAGGCGTTCTATTTGGATGGAGCAACGCCGCTAAATAAACGCAATCAACTGGTCGAGGCGTTCCAGCACGGCGAGGCGCAGGTGTTCTTCATTAGTCTCAAAGCCGGAGGACTCGGTCTCAATCTAACTGCAGCCAATTACGTCATCCATCTCGACCCGTGGTGGAATCCGGCCATCGAGCAGCAGGCCACCGATCGAGCTTACCGTATAGGCCAGAAACAGAACGTCACGGTCTATCACCTCATAGCAGCCGATACCATCGAAGAGAAGATCCTGCGACTGCACAAGACCAAGCGCGATCTGGCCGATGCCCTGCTCCAAGACCAGAACACCACGCATGCACTCACGCTCGCCGACCTGAAAGATCTGCTCTCCGCCTCCCGCGAGTGAAAAAAAATCAATTATACCTGTAACCTTTTGGCAGGTCACGTATCATATAAGTAGAAAACAACAACCAATTGTCCACAATCATCTCTGACATAGAACTGATTCGGCAAGTGCTGCATGAGAACAACGCGCAAGCGTTTGGCACGCTGATGAACCGATATACGCCGCAGGTGTATCGTGCGGCCTTGCGGCTGATGAAAGACGAAGAGAACGCGTCGGAGGTGGTGCAGATGGCGTTCATTCAGGCGTATAAGCAATTGGACAGTTGGCGCGGAGAGAACTTCGGAGCATGGGTGACCATCATCGCCAATCATATAGCGCTGCGGCTCTTGGAGAAAGAGAAACGACGGCAAACAGTCTCGATTGACGTGCAGGACGAGGATGATGACGCGCCGGATATTCCTGACCAGCCGGATGAAGGCTATGACGAGGAACACGAGCAACGGCTGCTAAGCCTCGAGCAAGCTGTAAGTCAACTCCCCGATGCCGACCGGCAGATCATCCAATGGCACTACTACGAAAACATCCCGCTGCAAACCATCGCCGACCGGCTCAACCAAACAGAAAACAACGTGAAAGTGCGGCTGTTCCGCATCCGAGAACGAATAAAAAAAATGATGCAATCATGAATGACCAAGAATTAGACATCTTATTTGCTCAATCTGCCCAACGTCAGAAAGCCATGGAGCAGATCAACCGTCAAGTGATGCAGACGGTTCGCCGCGATATGCGCATCAAAGTTATCCGCAAGTGGGCTAAACTGTTAGGCATCTGTTTCGGCTTGCCGCTGATGGTTGTGCTGTATGTGTATGCCCTGTTCACCTACATGCCTGACATGCAGATGCCGCTGCGTATAGTTACATTTGCCTTGCCGCTCGCCACTCTTTTCTTGTTGTCGGGAAAAGAATTGCACGATTTTTTGCTATCGGACATGTAACCTTTTTGCAGGTCGCGTATCATATAAGTAGAAGGGCGAGCTGTTCAACCCCTCGGAATATTAAATAAATGACAATTGATAATTGATAAACAATTAAATGTATAGAATTATGGATGCTTTTTTTGAAAATTTAACAGGCTTGATAGCCGCTGTGTTAGCACTCGCAATCCCCATCGTGGTGGTGATCATGGTCTTTATGAGAAAGATGAAAAAAGACGCCCAGGCCAAAGAACTTCGTCAGCTCATCATTGAGAACAAGACTGATCCGGAGACCGCCAAGCTGCTTGTTGACGAGCCGAAGCCGCAGAAGAAGGAACAACGCAGACTGGGTGCGGTTAATCTGGAATCACTCCGCACGGCTTGTGTCCTGCTCGGTATGGGACTGGGCGCACTCATCAACTGGGCACTCGAGCCATTCGGCTTCGGAGCAAAGGACATCAACTTCTGGA
This sequence comes from Bacteroidales bacterium UBA1216, assembly GCA_002309255.1. Classification (GTDB taxonomy): domain Bacteria; phylum Bacteroidota; class Bacteroidia; order Bacteroidales; family Paludibacteraceae; genus Colicola. Next base: position 6,624 of record DBXI01000043.1, read on the forward strand.
TCATCATCGCCTTTGGTATCGGTATCGGTATGCTGTGCTCGTTCCTCGTGGAGATGCATCTGTTCAAGAAGTACGGTCAGAACAAACCTAATGAATCTGACTCGCCGACCAACGTATAACAACCGGATGTTCTTGTACTCTCATCTCAACCGCTTTTTACGAACGGAGGTTACCTTATGGATATATTCTTATTGATACTTGCGTTCCTTTGCATGCTCATAGGCATCATCGGATGTATTGTTCCGGGGTTGCCTGGTACGCCCATCGCGTATGCCGGATTGTGGATCGCGCAGGCAACGGATCGTGTGGATTTCAGTTGGCAGTTTCTGCTGATCTGGGGAATCGTGGTGGTGGTTGTTTCCGTGTTGGATTATGTTGTTCCGGCGTGGGGCACGAAGCGCTATGGAGGCAGCAAGTGGGGCGTGTGGGGCAGTATGATAGGCGTGTTTGTCGGGCTGTTCTTCGGCGCTGTAGGTGTTATTTTAGGGCCGTTGGTGGGCGCTGTGCTCGGCGAACTACTGAGCGGCAAGGAACTCACGAATGCTTTAAAAGCCGGATGGGGTAGTTTTGTCGGCTTGTTGTTCGGCACAATCCTCAAACTGATCTGCTGCGGCCTGATGTTCACAGCGTTGATTCAAGCGATCTGGTGACATAATACTTCATTATTAGTGAAAAGAGTTGCCCATGATTTTGGACAACTCTTTTCTTGTGAGGGAGCGGTAAGCGGGACTCGAACCCGTGACCCTCAGCTTGGGAAGCTGATGCTCTACCAACTGAGCTACTACCGCGTCGCGTCAGCGAAGGGATAACATCGGGTGTCACCATGCGACACAAAGGTAACCCGTGCTTCCGTTCCTCCCCACCGAGTGCACTGCGTTAGCGCTCGTCGGGAGCCCTATTAAGGGACGAATTTACGAAAGCGGATGCAAAGGTACTAAAAAAAAATGACATTTGCAAATCTTTTTGGAGAAAAATGCATATTTTGGGCAAAAAAGTTGATTTTTTTAATCAAAAGCGTATAAAAATCGCCTTTTTGGACATTGAAATGATGGATGTAGCGAAGCGTGGGGGGCGGTATTTAGAAAAAAATGATATTTTCTTAGAAAATATTTGCAAATATCATTTTTTTTTTGTATCTTTGCATGCGGAAAGGTTTGTGGCAACTGTGTAGGTGTGATCAGTTCGTGTAGCGATGGCATAAATAAGCATACAGGAGATATGAATAAACATACATTTGAGACGAATGACAAAGGCCTGCTGTGGCTGGTTTTTGTAACGCTTGCGGTAGTAGGGATAAGTTTGTTCCTGGCTTACATGGTGATGAGTTTGCAAATGCGCGGGATTGAGTTTGAAACGAAGCTGGTGATAGAGTTCTGGGTATTGGTGGCGTTTGCGCCGGTGATGCTGGCGAGTCTGTATCTGGATTGGAAGAGCTATCTGTATGCTGACGATACGCAGCTGTTGATAGATATGAAGAGCCGTACTCTAACGTACAAGCATGGCGGCAAAACGATCGAGTTCAAAGGCTTGGATGTAGAGCATGTGTACACAGATACGGGGATGTTCCTGTCGCGAGTGGCGGGCAACCACATGGTGCTTGTGCTACGTACAGGTGAGCAATTGTTCTTGCCGTGTTGGTTGTTCGACGGAAATAAGTTCTTCCTGTCGGACCTGAACAAGTACAATGCATGTTTCTTCATCCGTGCGAATAGGGCAGAGTTATTGATTCGAGAGCCGCGGAAGGCTCCGCACAGATATGATTATCTGTTCCCCGAGAAGATCTGGAAAGAGACTGTGAAGATGCGGCGGGATTGATTGCGGAGCGCGTGAGACGGACAGGACAGACGAATGAAATGAATAAACAATTAAAATCATATAACTATGGCAAACAATGTTAACATGACCTCGTATCGCGGGGTGTTAGGCGTAGTGGTGGCAATCGTTGCTGTGATAGCGTTATGCGCGGCTTGCTGCACGGTAGTGGATACCTCTGAGGTGGGTATCAAGTTCAAGAAATTCTCCCTGACCGATCAGGGTAAGCTGGACGCGGTGCCGGTGACGGGTTGGGTGTTCTTCAATCCGGTGACGACGAGCGTGTATTCGTACCCGGTGTACGTGCAGCGTGTGGATTATTCGCCGTTCACGGTAACGACGAAAGACGCAGCCGTGTTCTCGATGGATCCGGTGCTGGCGTTCCGTTTGAACAGGGACAAGGCAGTTGATGTGTTTGCCAAGTACCGCAAGCCGTTGCGTGATATAGAGGAAGGCTATATGCGTACGGTGATCTATGATGCTTACCGCATCACGGCAAACAAGTACACGTCGGATGAGCTGATGGCTTCACGCGCACAGTTCGAGGCGGAAGTCCGTCTGATGCTGGAGCGTTCGCTGAACGACGAAGGATTTTTGGTAGAGGAGTTCACGTCGCAGATCACACCGCCCGTGTCGCTGTCGAAAGCCATTGAGGCCAAGAACCAAGCTATTCAGGAGGCACTGAAGGCCGAGAACCTGGTGAAGCAGGCCGAGGCCAATGCGAAGATTGCCATCGCACAGGCCGAAGGTGAAGCCAAAGCGCTTCGCATCAAAGCCGACGGCGAAGCGTACTACAACAGGACGGTGGCTGCCAGCTTGAATGAACTATTGGTTCGCCAGGATGCCATCGAGAAGTGGGACGGTAAGTTGCCGACCTACATGGCAGGAGGCTCCAGTGTGCCGTTCATCAACGTGAAATGAGCCATGCACACTGCCAAAAATACGAAAAAAGAGCCCTAAATAGGCCTATTTTGGGGTTAATTGCATTTTTTGTAACATTTTTTTTACAAAATACTTGCAAATATCAAATTTTTTTCGTATCTTTGCAGTCGATTATGTAACCTCTATATACCAAATGCGATTATGTTAGATCCATTTATTCAAACACACAAGTATCTGATAGAGCACGTCCAGGTGCCCATGCGGCGTCAGTTGATGGACGAAATAGACTGGAACGACCGTCTGATAGCAATCAAAGGTGGTCGTGGTGTAGGCAAGACCGACTTCCTTTTGGCTTATGCGCGTGAGAAGTCTCGTCGCTTGCCTCACGAGGCTCCGGGTGAGACGTTGTACGTGAATTTCAATAACTTCTATTTCTCTCGTCACTCGATCACGGAGTTTGCGTCAGAATTTGTGAAGAAAGGCGGCAAGACCTTGTTGCTTGATCAGGTGTTCAAGTACACGAACTGGGCGCATGAGCTGCGTCTGTGCTACGAGAAGTACAAAGCCTTGCATATAATATTCACCGCCTCGCCCGTGATGGAGCTGGAAGGTGAAGAGTGTCGTGAGCTGAACGGTGTCGTGAAGATATACAACCTGCGTGGGTTCTCGCTGCGTGAGTACCTGAACCTGCAGGCGCATGTTCAGCTTGACACCTACTCGCTGGAGGATATCCTGCAGCATCATGAGCTGATAGCCCGTGAGGTGCTGAGTCAGGTTCGTCCGCAGCAGTACATGGACGCATACTTGCATCATGGCTACTATCCGTCGTATTTGGAGAACAGGAACTTCAACGAGGAGTTGCTACGCACGATGAACATGGCGCTGGAGGTGGATGTGCTGATAATCAAGCAGATTGATGTCCCGTACTTGAACAAGATCCGTAAACTTCTGTACTTGATTATGGAGAATGCTCCGTACGTGCCGAATGTATCGACGCTGTCGGAGCAGATCGAGACATCACGTGCGACGACGATGAACTACCTGGGTTACATGCAACGTGCACGACTGATTAACTTGCTATACGATGAGGGTAAGTCGTTCCCCAGCAAGCCGAGCAAGGTTTATCTGCAGAACACGAACATCGCGTACATGAACTTTGCCCGCGACATCACGAACCAGGATATCGCCGAGACGTTCTTCTACAACTCGATTCATTCGTGCCACAAGATCAACTCGACAGAGCGTAACGCGATGTTTGTGATCGACGGCAAGTACTACTTCGACGTGAAGGAGAAGATGCCGGTACGTACGCCTATCCGTCCGACCGCCGTGGCGAACATCGAGTACGGAAGAGGCAATGCAATTCCGTTGTGGTTGTTCGGGTTCCTGTATTAATAGACCGCTTCGCTCAAAGAAAAAAGACTGCAGCCTTTGGCTGCTCAAAGAACAAAGACTAAATACAAACAAATATATGGCAGAAAAGAAATTTATGACAATGGACGGTAACGCTGCAGCTGCGCACATCGCGTATATGTTCAGCGAGGTTGCCGCTATCTATCCTATCACGCCATCATCGCCGATGGCTGAGAATGTGGATGAGTGGGCTGCTCAAGGCCGCAAGAACATGTTCGGTGAGACTGTTCTGGTACAAGAAATGCAAAGTGAGGGTGGTGCAGCAGGTGCTGTACACGGTTCACTCCAGGCAGGTGCGCTGACAACTACGTTCACCGCATCGCAAGGTTTGTTGCTGATGATCCCGAACATGTACAAGATTGCCGGCGAGTTGCTGCCATCTGTATTCCACGT
>DBXI01000043.1:11149-11298 GCA_002309255.1 Bacteroidales bacterium UBA1216
CACGTGCTCTGTATCTTCGGTGACCACCAAGACGTTATGGCTTGCCGTCAGACAGGCTTCGCTATGTTGGCAGAAGGCAGTGTGCAGGAAGTAATGGATCTCGCCGGCGTAGCCCATCTGGCTACCATCAAGAGCCGCGTACCGTTCCT
>DBXI01000020.1:0-195 GCA_002309255.1 Bacteroidales bacterium UBA1216
GCAAACTCGACCGATTCCGGAAGGAAGGTGCGGTCGCCGTCTTCAAAGATGCGCGCAGCCAACGCCCACGGACTGCCCTCAACCGGCACACCGCACACCGTAGCCTTGCGTGCACACGCACACATGAGCACGCATGCAATACAAATTACTATATATCGAAAAAAGCCCATGTATCAAAAAAAGGGTCTATTTCTT
>DBXI01000020.1:323-3381 GCA_002309255.1 Bacteroidales bacterium UBA1216
AAGAAATAGACCCTTTTTTTCATCCCAAATCCCTTAATTTAGCACAAAAAGTAAAAAATAATGCACGTCTAAGAGCGAAAAGTTCGACACGACTTTTTCGATAGAAAATTGCATAATACCCACAAAAAAACAACCGGCTTGGAGACCAAGTCGGTTGTTTGAATTGATAGGTGATTTAGAATTTGTAGCGTATACCAAGTCCGAGACCACCGGCATATACGTCATAGCCGAAGCCTGCACCTATACCGCTACCGTTGTTGAACATTGCTACACCCAGCGTCGGACGGAAGTCAATCGAGAGTTGGAGTGGGAACCAGAAATCGTACTCGATACCGAAACGGCCACAAGCACCGATGAAACCGGCATCCAATACTTGCCAGGACCAACGAACTGCACCACCGACACCCATGTACCAGTGCCATTCACCTTTTTCATTCCAAGGTACGGCTGCACCAAACGGATCAATCCAATCGTAAGTACAAGCTGCTTCGATAGTTGAGAAACCGGGAACACCGACTTCCAACGAGATCATGTTGTTGTCGAGACCATGCTCATAGCTGAACTCTGCACCATAACCAAGACGACCACCAATTGCGCGGGGTTGCGCATAAGCCATTGTTCCGCATGCAATAGCGAACAAGGCTATAAGTAATGATTTTTTCATTGTTGATTAATTAGTTTATTTTGTTTTGTTGTATTTTATTAAGCTAAGTTATACGCTTAGTTTTTCTTTTTTACTGCGGATCATCCACACCTTCGGGCTCTCCAACGCGCACGTTCTGTATTCTCCACTTCAGTGCCGTGGTAGCTGAGCTCTTGTATGCGAATGCTATCTGTACCTGCTGCGCCTTGTAATCCTCCAGGTCAATCAGGGCATTCACCCACTTGCCGTTTGTGCCGTCGTTCCAGTCGCTGCATGGCAACTCCTTCCAGTTGCTGCCGCCGTCGGTAGAGATCATGATGCGCAGCATTTCAGCACGCTGGGATGCGTCGCCACGGAAGTTATGCATGAAGGTGATCTGTGCTCCGCGTGTGCAGCGCGTCAGATCCATGTTTGGCGATACGAGCCAACTCTCAGCCTCAACAACGGCACCACCGATGTTTGCATCAGCAATCATGAATCCCATGATATCGTCATCCTGCGGTGTGTGTTTCCATATGTCAGCCGTGCCGGATTTGTTCACTATAGCAAATGCGCCTATTCCCTCGTTGAACGACTCTTCCGCCTGCACAACAGGAGCAGGGATACATCCGGCTTCGGGATTAGTGGACATGACCAGATATCCGCCTTGCGTAATCTGAGGAACGCCGTAGCGGTTCTGGATCTGACCATAAACCACAATCACATCGCCCACCAGCAGCTGCTCGGCGCTGGTGAAATCTGCCCCCTTGAAGCCTTTCAAGCGGTAGCATTGCATCTGGCGGTTATTGGCTTTGTTCGTGATTATCGGAGTGATGTTTCCATAACTGGCATCAAAAGGCGTGCTTATACCCTTGACGCAGCCGAGCACATAGTAGTACTTGCTGGATGTGCTACCAGACGGCAACTCCAACCCTAGTCGAACGGCTTCGGCAACATCGATGGTGTCGCCCTTGGGACCCGGATCCAGGTCGCGCATGTTCTTGATTGTGTCATAAGCAACGCGGCCTTGCTCAATGCCCCCGGTGCCTAAGGTGTCGGATGAGATGGCACGCTCCTCGCACGCCGCCAACATAACGATGGCCGCAGACAAAAGGAGAGTGTGACGTAATAGTTTGGTCATATTAGTAGGTATTTAAGGATAATTTGCGAATTAAAACAAAATCCGCTACAAAGATACGAAAAAAAAATGAAATATGCAAATAAAAAAGTACTTTTTTGTCATTTACACTAATTATAGTGCATATTTACCTAACAAAATGCACTTTTTTGCAGAAAAATGACTCAAACATTTGCAAAAGCTATAAAATTTTCGTAACTTTGTAGCCGAATTCATAGCAAGCGCCATGGCAGCGCGACAGGAATGCGCCGTATAGTGCTCATCTATGAAGGAAACCAACCCTTATAGGAGGACAAAACTATAGCAACAAATTTACCCCGTACGCCCCGTGGTAATCGTGGGCGCGTAGAAAAAGAATTGCCGAACCGCATCAACGATGCAATCCGCGGTGTGGCAGAAGTTCGGTTAGTGGGTGACAACGTGGAGCAGGGTATCTACCCGTTCCGTCAAGCCCTGCAGATGGCCGACGAACAGAACCTGGATCTGGTGGAGATATCCGCCTCGGCCGTACCGCCTGTATGCCGAATTCTCGACTACCAGAAGTTCTTGTACCAGAAGAAACGCAAAGAGAAAGAACAGAAAGCGAACTCAGCCAAAATCGTGATCAAGGAGATCCGTTTCGGACCGCAGACCGACGAGCACGACTACAACTTCAAGCTCAAGCATGCGCAGGAGTTCCTGAAGGAGGGCAACAAGGTCAAGGCGTACGTGTTCTTCCGCGGACGTTCAATTCTGTTCAAGGAGCAGGGTGAGTTGTTGCTGGCGCGCTTCGCCAACGACCTGGCTGAGTTCGGCAAGGTAGAGGCTTTGCCCAAGCTGGAGGGGAAGCGGATGATAGTGAACATCGCACCGAAAAAATAGATCAGCCAAACTTGGCTGATAATAGCCAAAGTCTGTGCGCTACTAATGGCTGCCGCAGGCTGAATATTAACTAAATAAACGACAAACAAAATGCCAAAAGTAAAAACTAATTCCGGTGCAAAAAAGAGATTTGCTCTTACCGGAACGGGTAAACTGAAACGCAAACACGCGTTCAAGAGTCACATTCTGACTAAGAAAACGAAAAAGCAAAAGCGTAACCTTACGCATGTTGCTCTTGTTGATCACAGCAATCTGCGCTCGATCCGCGAGCTGCTGTTGCTGCGCTAATGTCTAACCATCAAAATTGAGTATTGAACTATGCCAAGATCAGTAAATCACGTTGCTTCGCGCAACCGTCGTAAGAAGATCATGAGCCTCACGCGAGGCAATTTTGGTGGCCGTGCAAACGTATGGACAGTTGCCAAGAACACATGGGA
>DBXI01000020.1:3436-27124 GCA_002309255.1 Bacteroidales bacterium UBA1216
CGTATCAACGCTGCCGCACGTCTGGAGGGACTGAGCTACAGCCAACTGATGGGTGCGCTGAAGAAAGCCGGTATCGTCATCAACCGCAAGGTGCTTGCCGACCTGGCCGTTAATCAGCCGCAAGCATTCCAGGCTATTGTAGCGCAAGCGAAGAAGTCCGTCGGATAAGAATGTGCAAGAGATAAGGTGTTTCCCTGAATAAGCGAAACACCTTATTTTGATTTAGATACCTTATTATATACTATAGGGTACTTCGAATAATTACCCGTTATTAAAAAAGTTAAACATAAAAGGTATTCTAACACTATTTGCCAATTTTGCGTTTTTCGCCGGCATCTTTTTGAGTTTCGCTCAGTTACAATGCCCGCATTGCGCCTTTGCTCAACTAAAAAACCTGCTCGACCAAAAACACAAACTTGAACAAATGTAATTATTAGAAGTACCCTATATAGAAAAACACACTATCTTTATTAATCATGAACAAATTTACCCTTTTATTGTGTTGTCTGTTTGTGCCTGCCGTACTGTTTGCGCAATCGCTGCGCGTGGTAGGTACTATTGTTGACGAGCAGACAGCCGAACCGCTTATCGGTGTGTCTGTCCTTGAGGAGGGCACCACCAATGGTATGATTACGGACATCGATGGCAACTTTGTGATCGAGGTTAAGCAAGGCGCCAAGTTGCAGTTGTCGTATGTGGGCTATACCACGATGACGTTGGATGCCCGTTCGCAGATGGGCACCATCCAAATGGCTCCGGAGGTGGTGGCGCTGCAGGACGTGACGATCGTCGGACAGATAGCCCGCCAGCAGAAGACGCCTGTGGCAGTCAGTCAGGTAGCTGCACTCGAGATAGAGGAGCGCCTGGGCGGACAGGAGTTTCCCGAAGTGCTGAAGAACACCCCGGGCGTACACTCCAACGGCAACGGCGGCGGATGGGGAGACTCGGAGATTTGGATGCGCGGATTCGACAACACGAATGTAGCCACGATGATCAACGGTGTGCCGATGAACGACATGGAGGGCGGTACGGTCTATTGGTCGAACTGGCAGGGCTTGTCGGACGTGACATCGGTCATGCAGACCCAGCGCGGTATGGGTGCAGCCAAGCTGTCCACACCATCCGTAGGAGGTACGATCAACATCGTAACCAAAGGTATAGATGCCAAGCGAGGCGGTATGATCAGCTACTCCTTGGGTAACGACAACGCCAACAAGATAGCCTTCTCCGTATCCACAGGCTTGATGAAGTCCGGCTGGGCTATAACCGTACTCTTCTCCAAGAGCTGGGGCAGCGGCTATATCCAAGGAACAGGCTATAGCGGATACAGTTACTTCGCGAATATCAGCAAGCGCATCAACGACCGCCATCAGCTCTCGCTCAGCGGATTTGGCGCACCGCAGCAACACTGGACACGACCGTCCGGCTCATCCGGAGCGCTCAACCTCGAAGGATGGAACGAGGTGCGCAAGTACATGAAGGACGGCGTGGATTACCGCCGCTATAACCCCATGTATGGCTACGGCAAGGACGGCAAGCAGAAAGGTACGAACTACAACCAGTATCATAAACCCCAGATATCCCTGAACCACGTGTGGCAGATCGACTACAAATCCTCGCTCTCCACAGCCGTCTATACCTCTATCGGGCGCGGCTTCGGTAACACGGCTGAGGCCAGTCCGTATTCGCAATATTCCTATTCCACGCTAACCAAAGGTGCGGCGGAAGGTAAGGTAACCACGGAGTTCCGCCGCGAGGACGGTTCGTTTGACTACGGCATGGTGGAGGATCTGAACGCCGCCTCTACTTCGGGCTCCGAGCTGGTGATAGCCGAGAATAGGAACGACCATAACTGGTACGGATTGGTATCCACCTACAACAACAAGTTCCTCGAGGAGACGCTGGAGCTGACTGCCGGTGTTGATCTGCGTTACTACCAGGGCATGCACTCGGCTGTTATCTCCGACCTGCTGTCTGGCGATTACTTCATCGACGCCACCCGCATCAACTCCGTCAAGGCGGAGAACAACAGCCACCGCAACGACCCGCAATGGGCGTATCAGAAGCTTAACGTGGGTGATGTCGTTTACCGCGACTACACGGGTCACGTGATGCAGGAGGGTGCGTTTGCCACCTTGGAGTATTCGAAGAACGCCCTGTCCGCCTTCATCAACGGATCGCTATGCTACACCAGTTACTGGCGTGAGGATCGCTTCTACTACGACGAGGCACATCGCCTCTCAGAAACCATCGGCTTCCTGGGCGGAACAGTCAAAGGTGGCGTGAACTACAACATAACCCGAAACCACAACCTCTTCCTCAACGCCGGCTTTATCTCGCGTGCGCCTAAGTTCCAGGCAGCCTTTGCTACCAGCAACACCTCGCATGCCATCAACCGCTACGCTAAGAACGAGAAGATAGCCTCGGTGGAGGTAGGTTACGGCTTCCACAACGAGTTCGTGAACATCCTATTCAACGGCTACTACACCCGCTGGATGGACAAGACGATGAGCAAATCCGACGACGGTCAGCAGGGCGCCAAGGCCTACATCAACATGAGCGGAGTAGGCTCAGAGCACATGGGACTGGAGTTTGAACTTAAGTCTCGCCCCACACGTTGGCTGGAGATCAACGCTATGTTCTCGCTGGGCGACTGGCGATGGAAGGGCAACGAGATCATCGGCTACCTGTACGACGAGCACGGCAACGCACTCACCAGCACCTTCGAACAAACCACTCCGTTCTGCACAGAGGAGGGCAAGGAGCATGCGTGGGCAAAGATCAACATGGACAAGATACACGTAGGCGGACAGGCACAGACAACAGCTAACCTCGGCGTGATGTTCAAGCCCTTCAAGGGATTCCGTATAGGTGGCGAATATACCCTGTATGACCGCAACTACTCCTACTACTACTTCTCCGGCTCCGACCTGCAGAAAGGCAAGACGCTCAACGTGATGGAGCCTTACCGATGTCCCATTGGCGGATCGATGGATCTGAGAGCCAGCTACTCGTTCGACTTTGGTTCGGTACGCGCTACACTGGCCGCTAACGTCACGAACGTGCTGGATCAGCATCATATAGAGAAAGCATGGTCGAAGAACACTACCTCGTATGCCGTTGCTGAGAACACGAAGGATAACATCTACTTCTTCTACAACAAAGGCCGGCAGTGGAACATTCGTCTGAAACTGAATTTCTAACGGCGTACAATCATTCTACTAACCGACCCAAATGAGAAAGCATATGAAAAAGATAACGATATATCTATTAGCCTGCACACTATTGGCATTCAGTTCGTGCAAGAACTACTTCGACGAGCACTTCATGGACAACGGCAATCCGCAAGTTACCGATGTGCGTACCGGCATGACCTATACGCTCACTGAGAATGACTATAAGCAGGTGACCACTTACCCCGAGAACATAGCCAAGGCGCTCGCCCTTGATCCCGTTGATTCAACAGGACTGAAAGAGTTGCTGGCGATAGCATCAGAGAAATCCTTTACCGAATCGGCATCGGCTGACCTGTATGTCCCCGCCCTGATGGCGGACAAGTTCCCCTACTTGGATAACGGCACAACCTGCGACGTGCAGTACACGATGCGCGAGGGCAAGTCGTTCCGCGTGGCGGAGTTCGTAGGAGCGCAAGGCTTTGAGCTCACCGGCGATGACTATGAGACCGTGTGGAACAAACGCGGCGCATACTACCTGACGCCTGCCTCCCTGCAGAACGTGCCGGCGTTCCTCGCAACACGTCTGGCTAACGCCAAGTTAGGACAGATAGCTATGATCACCTATAATTACAGCCAGGATGAGCCCGATCCGTCACAGCTGCACGACTTCCTGCCCTATGAAGTGACGTTAAGCCAGTTGTTAGAGTTCCCTGATGATGATTTTCACCAGATAAGCGGCTATGTAAGCAACCTGACAACGGCAACGGCAATCGTGGGAAACTTCACTATGGTTGACGGCGATGCAAGCATCAGCGTATATAAGGTGAAAGATGAAAATGGAAGCTCCAAGGTGCTGAAAGACAAGGGTGTTCAAAACGGAGATGCTATCACCATCACCGGTCGCTACGCTATTAATGAGCAGAGTGGCGAGCCTCAGATTGTGGATGGCGTATATGTGAGCCATGTTTCGCCTGCACCTGATGCACCAAGGCGCGCTCCTAAAGCTCGCAGTACGAGTGTGGAAAGTGCCATCTACCAACTGGGCGAAGAAGGTTGGGCTGTTTACCAAAACGACCAGCTCCGTGCTTCCATCGCACTCCCGCAAAGCGTCTATCAGTCGGCCGGCGTAACTGCCATAACGGACATGGAGATCATCCGCAAGTATCTCACCATAACCTATCCGTATGCAGTAGAAAAGGAGATCTATCTGGTGGCATACATGGGTAAGAATGGTGCCACGGCGGATGAGTGGGTATATGATGGTTCGGACTTCGTGCTATCCACCGGCTACATCACCGAGGCGATAGCCTTCCAGGTGAAGAACAACATCTGGGTGGCGGACATCTCCACCTATCTGCAGGCTAAGTTTGTAGGCGAAGGCCCCGGCAAGTTCACCATGCATACCGTTACCCTGGACGGACTGAACTACATCTGGCGCTATCAGTCGCTATACGGAATGACGGCGTCGGCTTACGTGAGCGGTACCAACCATCGCGTGGAGGGCTGGCTCGTGTCGCCGAACGTACGGCTGAAGAAGAGCATCCGGCCGCAACTCACCTTCATGCAGGCGGTACGATACGGCAACGTGAATGACAACCCCAAGTGGCTGAATGTCATGGTGACGGACAACTACACAGGCGATGTGACCACCACCGGGTGGAAACAACTGGAGTGGCAAGCCGAACTGCCGGACGGTAGCAACTGGAAGTTCCAGTCGTCGGGCATCTTCGACCTGAGCGAGTATAACGGCAAGACGATCGTCATCGGCTTCCGCTACAACACGAACATCGAGGGCATTGAGGTGCCGTCTGCACCCACTTGGGAGATTCAGGATCTGCTCCTGGCTGAACCACAAGAAGAGGAACAAACAGAACAGTAGTGAAGAATTAAGAATTAAAAATTTATAATTAACATTCTAAACAACAATTCAATGAAAAAACTCTTTACATTTGCAGCCATGATCTGTGCTGCACTCGCGATTAACGCGCAGGATCCTATCCCTGCCACATGTGCCGAAGCTGCTGCAACTATGCCGGCACAGAGCGGCTCGGAAACCGAAGACGTGTACATCGTTACCGGTTACATCACTAACACCAACGGGGCAATCAGCCCATCACGTACGGATGCTACCATTGACCAGCAGACCTTCTGGATGGACGATGTGAAAGGTAGCAAGAAAACCCTGCAAGGCTACTGGTGCAACCTGCCCGGTCATGAGGCGCTGAACGTAGGCGACAAGATCACCGTTACCGGTAAGATCGTCAACTACAACAATACGCCCGAGATCAAGAACGGCGACGTGGCTATTCTGGAGCGTGCCAGCGTTGTTGTTGATACAACTGATATTAATGTATGCGATGCTCTTGAAATTGGTAAAACACTTACCGATGGCGACTACACCGACGACGTATTCCGTGTATATGGCCGTCTGAAAGGTGCTGACGCTGTGAACAACAACGGTCAGCACACCTTCGAGATGGCTTGCGGCGAGGCGATCTTCAAACCCTACAACTGCAAGGGCGCGGAAGGACTCGAACTGGGCAAGGGTGACTCGGTTGTGGTTATCGGTAAGCTCTACAACTATCATGGCGTCATCGAGATCTCCAACGGTACTGTTGAACTCATCGAGAAGAGCGCTCAGGAGGAAGTGATCCGTGAGGTGAACGTTACAGACGCTATCAAGCTCGCAATGGATATGCCGGCAGGTGCTACCACCGACGACCGCTATGCTGTTTTCGGCTATGTTGTTGAGATTGAGACCGAGTTCAGCGAGCAGTATGAGAATATCTCGTTCTTCATGGCTGACGATGCTGACAGCGAGAAACGTGACTTCCTCGCATACCGCGTTAAGGTCAGCAAGGACGATGCACCGAAGGTAGCCGTAGGCGCTCAAGTCAAAGTTACCGCCGTGCTCCAGCACTACTACAAGGTTGCTACTGATACCGACCCCGAGAAGAACATCGCTGAAACTGTAGCAGGTGGCTTGATTGAATTCGTAGAATCAGCTGTGGAGAATATCTACAACAACGCCAACTCCGTGAAGCGCGTAGAGGATGGTCAGCTCATCATCATCCGTGGTGGTGTGCGCTACAACGCTCTCGGAGCTGAGGTACGATAAACATCCCGGATCTATTCCTGCTAAGGTGGTGTGTCATCGGATGCACCACCTTATTCTTACACCATACAAAAGCAAAATCTTAACCCATACAAAAGCAAAAAGAGACATCTCACGATGGCTCTTTTTTTTCAGGTATTAGTCTTTAAGGTAATAAAAGATTGGTATTTGTCTTTTTCCGTATGCAAAGGTACAACAAATTTTTCAATTTTGCAATACCCTAAATTATGTTTAGCAACATAAAATTCGCGCTTTTTGGTGGATATTTATGTTATAAGAGCGTTTTGGGTACTAATGGCGCTCCAATTCGATCACCTCAAGGTCGGAAATATCCTTGCCGTTGATGCTAAAACGGAGTAGGGTTTGCACGGTCTGCCAACCGCTCTTGCCTGCGGCCCCCGGGTTGAGTGTCAGGAACTGATAGTGATGGTCGTACTGCACCTTCAGAATATGGCTATGTCCGCATACAAACAGGTCAATAGGGTCATCGCCTTTCAAGCTCTTCTCGAACCAAGGTATGAGCCACGGGTTGTACTTGCCCGGGTAGCCGCCTATGTGCGTCATCAGCACGTTCACCTCTTCCACGCGGAAGCGGTAGAACTCTGACAGGCTGTACCGCACCTCGCCGCCGTCGATGTTACCGAATACGGCACGCGTAGGCTTGAACTCCCTCAGCGCACGCAGCACCTCGGCCGAGCCTATATCGCCTGCATGCCAAATCTCGTCGCACACAGCAAAGTGCTCGAACACCCGCTTATCCAGCAAGCCGTGTGTATCACTTATGAGGCCGATCTTAGTCATAATTTATAAATGATAAATGATAATTGATATTTTTTTGTGCATCGAAATGTCATTTGTCAATTATCAATTGTCAATTAAAGCCTTGTGAGGTGGCGGATGAGTGGGGTAGTCAGTATTACGCTTACGATAGCCGTAGCGGCAAAGAAGAACACATCTTTGGCATCAATCACGCCGCGCGCAAGGCTCTGGAAATGTTCCTGCATCAGCAGCCAGTACAGCGCGAAGCAGACCAGCGCACCCAGGATGAACGCCACGATCTGATTCGTCGTGCTTGCCGCGCACAGCAGGCTCACGCCTAACATAGCCGCCGCCAACAGCAGTAGCCCCACCATTGAACCGGCGAAAGCGCCTGTATCGACGTTACCCACCGGTTCGGCGATGGCATATACGATAAACAGATGCACTACGCAAGGCAGCAACGCTATAACCATAACCGTCAGCGCCGCCAGGTACTTCGCCCAAACGATACGACCGATGGTTGTTGGAAGCGAGCGCAGCACATCCCAGGTGCCCAGCTGACGCTCCTCGGCAAACAGCCGCATCGTCAAAGCAGGACACACCAGGATGAGTAGCCATGGCGCAACAGCAAATAGTCCGTCCGTGTTCGCATAACCCGCATCAATAATATTCCACTCGCCCGGTATAACCCACAGCAGCAGACTGATGCCCAATACGAACAACGCAATCACGATATACGCTATCGGCGTGGAGAAGTAATATGCCAGTTCCTTCCTATACATAATTGATAATTGATAAATGACAATTGATATTTCGTGGGAACTGATTACTATGAGTCCAAGTTTCTCTTCGTCTTTTTGATAATAGCGGTCAATAGTTTAATTATTTCAACGCAATCATCGTGAATAGAAGTGAAACAGTCTTCTGTAATATATTCTCCGTCTTTTAGTAGCTCTAACCAATATGCAGTTTCATCTGCTTCTTTTAGAGCAATGTTGAGCTTATTGATAAAATCTAACTTACTTTGTGCATTAATTGCTTCTCTACAATTTGCGCCTATTGATGTGCCGGATCGTAGTAACTGTTTGGATAGTACATATTCGTTTTGTTTTCATAGAAATTTATATGCATTTACAACTCGTAGTGCAAAACGATATGTTTTTTCTCCTAATACACCTAAGTTATTCATCGAAATATCATTTATCAATTGTCATTTCAATTGAAATCAATGTTTGATTTCAATGTTTTTGTTCACCGGCGTCTTGGGGAAGAAGATCCAGAACAGCACAGCTACTACCAGCGCATATGCGGCAAAGATGTACCAGAACGTCTGCCAGCCAAGCCATTGGTGGATAGCGGCGTCGTGGATGGATTGCAACACTTGAACGTCGATGATCTGATCCCAAGCGATCTTACCGGCCTCATCGCGAACGATACCCAGCGCGCTAAAATCAATCACAGGCACTACCTTGTTGAACACAGCCTGTGCGCTCAGCGTACCAATAGTAGCACCAAAACCGTTGGTCATCATCATGAACAGACCCTGTGCACTCGAACGCATCGATACATCGGTCTCCTGATCAACGTATAACGCGCCGGAAATATTGAAGAAATCAAACGCAAAGCCGTAAACGATGCAGCTCAGTACGAACAGCCAAACGCCTGTGCCCGGATTACCCATGCCGAAGAACGCAAAGCGGAACACCCAGGCGAACATAGCCATAAGCATCACATTCTTGATACCGAACTTCTTCAGGAAGAATGGGATTGCCAGGATACACAGTGCCTCGCAGATCTGACTGATACTGATCAGTATGTTCGAGTACTGCACGCCGAACGAGTTACTCCAGTCGCGGAAGAACTCAAAGCTGCCGAGGAACGGATTAGCGTAACCATTGGTGATCTGCAGGCTGAAACCTAACAGCATAGAGAAGATGAAGAACAACGCCATCTTCTTCTGCTTGAACAGAGCAAACGCTTTCAATCCGAGTGCATCCACCAGCGACTCGTTGCCGGCACTGAGTTTGAGTTCGCACTTAGGCAGTGTGAGCGAGTAGACAGCCATCACTATACTCAGTCCGCCGGACAGCAGGAACTGATTCGGCGTAGCCTCCCAGTGCAGCAGACTTACGCACCACATCGATGCGATGAAGCCAACCGTACCGAACACGCGGATAGGCGGAAAGTCCTTCACCGTATCCATACCGTTCTTGATCAGGGCATTGAATGCCACGGAGTTCGTCAGGGCGATCGTCGGCATGAAGAATGCCACGCTGATCGTGTACAACGTGAACAGCGTACCGAACTCTACAGCGTCTCCCGCTCCGATCGCATACCAACCGGCGGCAATCATGAACGTACCAGCCAGCAGATGGCACAGGCTCTGCAACTTCTGAGCCTCAATCCAGCGGTCGGCCACGATACCCATCAGCGTAGGCATAAGCAGACTGACGATTCCTTGAATGGAGTAGAACCAGCCAATGTGTGAAGCCAGACCTACGTTGGCCAGATAACGTCCCATAGCCGTTAGGTAAGCACCCCATACGGCAAACTCCAGGAAGTTAAAGATAATCAGTTGAATTTTTGTCTTCATAATATCATGATTTTTAGTTAATAGCGATATTAATTTTTTATTTTTATTCCTTACATTGTCCACCTCTCAAGCGACAATGTAAGTTCGTCAAAGCACTTGGCTTTCGATTTCTCGCGCACCTCTTGGATCTGTTTGTTCACAGCCTCGTCATAGGTCTCAGCCTCCACGTTGCGGATCACGCCCAGTGCTACCGGCAGTTCGCTTTCAGCCTCAATGGTGGTGTCGGTGAACCGCTCTTGACCCATCAAGGCAAGCAGACGATGCAGGGTCGGATCTTGCAAGGTTGCGTCATGAACCAATACACGCTCGTCTTCAGCAGGTACAACGATGATTCTTGGGATGAACGTCTTTGGGTCGATCTCGATAGCCAGACCCTTGTCCTTGTTTGCGCCGAAGATCATCTTCTCGCCATGTTTCAGCACGATCGAGTGCTCAGCCCTTTGCTCGCGATTGGCTATCCACTCATGCGTGCCGTTGTTGAAGATCACGCAGTTAACCAGACACTCTATCACGGACGCGCCCTTGTGCGCGTGCGCCTGTACCATACAATCTATTGTAGTTGGTAGATCAACATCCAGTGTCCTGGCAAAGAACGTACCACGTGCGCCCAACACCAGCTCTGCCGGGATGAACGGACGCTCTACTGTGCCAAAAGGCGACGATTTGCTTACGAAGCCTTTTGGGGAGGTAGGGGAGTACTGGCCTTTTGTCAGACCGTAGATGCGGTTGTTGAACATGCAGATATTCAGATCTACGTTCCTGCGAATCTCGTGGATGAAGTGGTTGCCGCCAATTGCCAGGCAGTCGCCGTCGCCGGACATCTGCCAAACGCTCAACTCGGGATGTGAGGTCTTCACGCCGGTGGCTATAGCGCCACCGCGACCGTGGATCGTATTGAAACCGTACGTGTTCAGGTAGTGCGGCATACGGCTCGAGCATCCTATACCCGAGATCACGGCTATCTGATGCGGCGGTACGCCTATCTGTGCCATCGCTTTCTGCAACGCCGCGCAGATGGCGTGATCACCACAGCCAGGGCAGAATCGTACATATTGATCGGATTTATAGTCTTGTGCTGTCATAATACTAAATGATAATTGATAAATGATAAATGACATTTCCATTAATTGATAATTGACAAACGGCACTTTGCATCGAAATATCAATTATCAATTGTCAATTGTCAATTACAAATTGTTGACGTATTCAACAATTTGTTCTACTTGGAAGGGCTGGGCGGTCATCTGGTTGTATTGCAGCAGAGTGACGTTCGGCACTTGCGAGCGCAGGTATGCAGCCAGTTGCCCGGAGTTGAGCTCGCAAACGATCACGCGTTTGTATGCGCGCAGTATGTCGCCTACGTTACGCTGTAGCGGGTAGATGTAGTTGAGTTGCAGCAGCGCACAATCCAGCTCCTGAGCCGCGGCACGCAGATGACCTTCCGTCGATCCGAAACCTACCAGCAGCGTCTCGCTCTCCTTGTTGCCCCACACCTCAGCCTCCGGGATGCGGTCTGCCACCTGATCCACCTTCGCCTGACGCGCAAGGATCATCTTCTGGTGGTTCTCGGGGTTCGTACTGATGGAGCCTTTCTCTGCGTCACGCTCCAATCCCATGTTCCTGTACTGGAAGCCTTCCATGCCCGGGATAGCCATGTAGCGCACGCCGTTTGCGTCGCGCAGCGCAGCGTTGTACTTGCCTTTCAGCTCCTCCGGCACGCCTTGCGGCTTGATCTCCGGCAGTTCGGCCAGCTGCGGTATGCGCCACAGACTGCTGCCGTTAGCCAGATAGGTGTCGGTCATCAGGATCACGGGCGTCATGTTCTCCAGCGCTATCTTGCATGCCTCGTATGCGTACTCAAAGCAGTTAGCCGGAGTAGAAGCCGCCAGCACCACCAGCGGGCACTCGCCGTTGCGGCCGTAGAGTGCCTGCAAGAGGTCGGTCTGCTCGGTCTTGGTGGGCAGTCCTGTCGAAGGACCACCACGCTGCACATCAATCACCACCAGCGGCAACTCGGCCATAACAGCCAGACCGATGCCTTCGGATTTGAGCGACAGACCCGGACCGGAAGTTGAGGTACATGCCAAGTCACCTGCAAACGATGCGCCGATAGCGGTGCACACACCGGCTATCTCGTCCTCAGCCTGTACAACCATCACGTTCATGTCTTTCCTTCCGGCAAGTTCGTGCATGATATCTGTAGCCGGTGTGATAGGATACGAGCCCAAGAACAACCGTTTCCCGGCTTTCTCGGCAGCAGCTATCAGTCCCCACGCCGTGGCTTTGTTACCCGCAATCGAGGTATAGGTGCCATGCTCCTGTTCAGTGGCAGGTGTCAGCCGTATCTGGTGGATTGACAAGGCGAGGTTCTGCCCGTAGTTATAGCCGTCGGTCAGCACCTTTACGTTCGGTGCGATGAGTGCGGGTTTCTTGGCGAACTTACCCTCCAGGAAGTGTATAGCCTTGTCTATGGGGCGGTCGAACAGCCAGCACACGATACCCAACGCGAACATGTTCCGCGACTTGAGTGCCGCTTTGTTGTCCACGCCACTGTCCTTCAGCGCCTCTTTAGTGAGCGTGGTCAGCGCCACAGAAACCACCTGCACGGATTCCGGCAGACCGAGCTCCGTAAACGGATTGTCAGTCGTGTAGAGTGCCTTCTTCAGGTCGGCATCGGTGAAAGAGTCGGTATCGACGATCACCACCGCGTCGCGCTTGAACAGTGCATCTGCCTCGTTGAACGTCGCATCTAGCTTGCCGAACTTAGAGCCTAAGGCGCACACCTTCAGCGCAGCTGCGTTCATAGCCACAATAACGTCGGCTTTGTCGCCGGGGGTGAACACACCTTGACCTACGTTCACCTGAAAACCGCTCACGCCGCCCAGCGTTCCTTGCGGTGCACGAATCTCGGCGGGGAAGTCGGGTAGGGTACTGATCTCGTTACCCAGGATAGCCGATAGCGACGAGAACAATCCGCCCGTCAACTGCATGCCGTCGCCCGAATCGCCGCAAAACCGAACTACAATGTTTTTTCTTTCCATGTGTTATGATTAAGTGTTTTGTTGTTTCTTTTGTGTGAATACTTTAAACAGTGCCGCCACAATCGCCACGCTCACCACGCCTATCACCATCCCGGCCAGCACATCCGTCGCGAAATGCTGACTCAGGTACAACCGCGAGTACGAACTGACGGCCGCCAGTGCGAACAGTACGACCTGCGCGATTGCGTTGCGTGCGCGCGTGGATATATGCGCGAAATAATAGGTATAGATCACGCACAGCGCGAAGTACAGGCAGAAGAACGTGGTTGTATGCCCCGAGGGGAAACTTAGATAATAATTCATCCTTACGCCCTCGGTCAGCGGTAACGTTACATGCGGCATGTTCTCCGCGAACCACGTCAGCGGTCGTGGCGCTTGTACCAGATGTTTAATCGCTTGCGCAATCAGGGTGGACAAGATCAGCGATCCGCTCATTAGCAAGCCGGCTTGCCAGCGCCAGAGCAGTAGTGCCACAGCCGTTACATACGGCAGCCAGTTGCAGGTATCCGATAGCACGGGCATCATTCTGTCTGCCCACGCCGAATGATGGTCGCATAGCAGTAGGTGCAGCGAGCCTTTGTCGATGAAACCTATCGCTATAGTCAGCGCCATGATTGTAGCTAACCACAGCACAAGGAATATCTTATTATCTCGTATCCCCTTCACTTTCCACCTTTCACCTTTCACTTTTCACTTTTCACTTCCCCAGCACCGAGTACGTCTTCTCACCAACGATGATGTACAACTGTCCGTCGCGCAATAACTTACGTGCGGCAGGAGCATCTGCCGTTTGGCTCAAACCGGTGGTCGTATCGTTGTATTCATCGCCGTAGCTCTGTGTGAGCTTGCGGAAGTCAACAACCTGCCCCTTCTTTTCGCCCCAGATATACTCCGCCAACTCCGGATAATCGATGAACGGATTGCGGTTGCCTTGGATCTTGTTAACCTCAATGGCACGTGTCAACTCCTTCTGGCTGACAGGATCCATCCTGTGCCACTCCAGCAGCAGGTCGCGCAGCCAAGGACGGAATTCCTCCCAGCCTTCGTTGGTCATAGCCACCTTCGGTTCGCCGGTCTCTATCCATACAAGTGAGTCACCATAGCAGGCTGCTATATAGAAGTATGCACGAGCAAAGTCGCCTTTGTACTCGTCTGCAGGGCAGAATACGCGCTGCAAGCCATATTTGTTCATTCCGCTACCGGTGACGAATGAGCCGTTGTTGAACGTGCTATCCTCCGGTATACCCGGTGCATGGTTCGATTTACTGCGGTTAGCCGAGTAGTCGCCCGGCACCAGGTGGTACAGGTCGCAATAGGCCGGATTGACATCTCCGCCCCACCATGACTTGGGTAGCATGTGCTCAATATCAAAATCAGCTACACTGGCGGTCGGCTTCTCGGGATCGAAGTAGCGAACATTGTTCGAGTACATATCCAGCACCTGATTGGTTTGCGGATCGCGGTCGGTGTAGAAGAATGCATCCCAAGTCTTCTTCGAACCGCTACCGTAGCGATAGCGCTTGCCGCAGCAGATGATATAGCCGATATGATTCTTCAGGGTTGAGTCGGCTGTGCCTTGTGCGTATTGATAATAGTTACCCGGCATTGAACCAACCGACATGCGCGTCGTATCCAGATCAAACGTGCTTGCACCGCCTGAGGAAGGAGGAACGACAGTCAGCACGATGGGCAACTCACGCGAGCGCTCTATACCATCCAGCCCCACTGCCGTAGCTGTAACCGTACTGTTGAACGGGATAGCTTTGGTTACCGTGTCCATCTTGATGCTGTAGAAGATATCCACCTCGCCGCCTTCCGCAGGAAGGGTGTTACTTGTCAACGAGAACACCGTAGTGCTGCCGGTCAGAGTAAGTGATATATCGCCCTGAATATGCTTGCCTACGATATTGAAGCTCAGCACATCTTCCAGCGGCTCGTCTTTGCTTTGCCACTTGGCACCACCGAAGTCCATCTTCGGGTACTGCATCTCCAGCACGGCTTTCTGCTCGTGAGGTGAATCTGCATCAAACTCAGCTTCAAACTCTATCTTCTGCAAGTACCAGCGGTTGGTGGATGCAACCTTTGACAATATCATAATCGAATCCACATCAGCGTTTACTTCCACTTCATACGGACGGAACTCTGCACGGTGGTTCTTTTCCCACTGAATCTCCTTATCATATACAATAAAACGACGTAAGTCGGCCGTGTCTGCACCATTGGCACTCACGTATGCTGCTGCATATACGGTCATCGTGGTTATATGGTAGGTGTCGTCCAAGCCCAGCACCAATTCGCCCTTGCCGTTGCTTTTGCCGCCACGGATGCCGTAGCCCTCTTTGGCACGATAGATACTGTTCGAGAGCCGGATTGCGTCCACGCAGTTGTTAGTGGCACTCAGCACTATGGATGTCAGATCACTTGTAGGCGAACTGGAGTCCGCCGTGCTACTGTTGAACACAATCGTGTACTTCTCTGCACTCATGCTAATGCATAGCAGAGTTGCAAAGATAAGAAATAAATGATTTTTCATGATATTAGTATTTAATGGTTGTATATCCTTCATCTTTTATCTTTCACTCGGAAAGAGGTTCGCGATGATGTACCACAGTATCACTCCAGCACCGCTGAACATAGCGTAGTGCCAGTTGCCGCGAACAACGGCAAACGCACAGCACAGGGCAACGATCAGCAGGCAACCGATTAGGAAGATGTACCGCACCTTGTTGTCCTGCCAACTCATGTTCTTGAACTTAAGCGAGAACATCGGCAGTTCACATACCAGCAGCCAGCAGCTCAATGCCGCTACGGCCAGCATAGCCCATGGTATCCACTCTGCCCACGAGGCCATCTCGGGGAACGCTGCTATCAGCGAACCCCAGAAGATAGCGTTGGCAGGCGTAGCCAGCCCGATGAACGAGCTCGTCTGGCGTTCGTCGATATTGAACTTAGCCAAGCGTAGCGCGGAAAAAGCCGCCATGATCAGTGCTACAGCTGCAATCCAACCCCAGGCGTAGTTACTGTTCTCTGTTGCCAGACGGATAGCCTGCATCAGCATAACGGACGGCGCTAAACCGAACGTGATCACGTCTGCCAGCGAGTCGATCTCTTTGCCGATGGGGTTCTGCACCTTCAGTGCGCGGGCACTCATGCCGTCGAAGAAGTCGAACACCGCGCCCAGCAGAATCATTCCGAACGCGCAATGGAACAGACCCTCCGCTGCCAGCATCACGGCTAACGCGCCGCATAGCAGGTTGCAGCAAGTGATGATGTTTGGAATATGCTTTTTCATAATATTTAGTCGAAAGACCGTGCTTCGCACTCAAAGACAAAAGCCTATAATGTGTTGTATAGTCGAAAGTAATCAGGCGTTTTTCTTTGAGCGTTAGCGGTCTTTTATCTTTTAACGTAAGTGGTCTAATTGATTTTGGATGGCAGCTATACGTGCCAGTGCATCGTGCTCTTTCTTGCGCTCCAGCTCTACGATCTCGGGTTTGGCGTTCTGCACGAAGCGTTCGTTGCTGAGCTTGGCCTGTACGCCGCGCAGGAAACCTTGCTGGTGCTGCAAATCAGCTTCGAGCTTCTTGATCTCCTCGTCCACATTGATGAACGAATCCATCGGTATCGCGAACTCCGTCGTACCGACGATGAACTTTGCAGCATTGCCGATAATAGCTGACTGCTGATTGCTGATGGCTACATTTGCCAGTTTGGCTACGAGAGCATTGAGTTCCACCGGACTGATCAGCGTCAACTGTTCTTTCGGCGGGATGTTCTTCGATGCACGGATGTTACGCACTCCGGCTATGATCTGCTTGAGGTTCTCTACCTCCTCTAAAATGCCACTAACAGCTAAACGCTCACCGCTAACCGGTAATGACGCAGTCATGATGCTCTCGCCCGACTTGCGCTCGTACAGGTTCTGCCACAGCTCCTCGGTGATGAACGGCATGAACGGGTGGAGCAGAACGAGCAATCGATCGAAGAATGCCATCGTTGCCTCGTAGGTCGCGCGGTCGATAGGCTGCTGATAGCCCGGCTTGATCATCTCCAGATACCAACCCGAGAACTCATCGCAGTAGAGCTTGTAAATCTCCATGAGCGCCTCGCTCAGGCGGTACTTGCTGAACAGGTCGGCTATCTCCGCTTCTGTCTCTTGCAGCTTGGCCTCAAACCACTCAATCGCGTATGCATTTGTATCCTTCCCTTTAGGGAGGGCTTGGGTAGGCTCTACCTCCAATCCTTTCATCATACGGAAGCAGTTCCATATCTTGTTGCAGAAGTTTCGTCCCTGCTCGCACAAACTATCATCGTACAGGATATCATTTCCCGCCGGTGCCGATAGCAATATACCCATCCTAACACCATCTGCGCCGTAGCGGGCAATCAGATCCAGCGGATCAGGACTGTTGCCCAGCGACTTACTCATCTTCCTGCCTAACTTGTCGCGCACGATACCGGTGAAGTACACGTGCTTGAACGGCATCTTACCCTGGTACTCATAGCCCGCCATGATCATCCTGGCCACCCAGAAGAAGATGATATCAGGTCCCGTCACCAGGTCTGCGGTGGGGTAGTAGTACTCAATCTCCTTGTTGTTCGGCTCTTCGATCCCGTTGAACAGACTGATCGGCCACAGCCAACTGCTGAACCAGGTATCCAGCGCGCCTTCGTCCTGCACATAGTTGCCCTCGGGCTTAGTCTCGCTCACAATGATCTTGTCGTCGGGGTAGTTCTCTGCACCTACTTCGGCGAGCAAGTCGGCGTCGTAATAGGCAGGAATACGATGTCCCCACCATAGTTGACGCGAGATGCACCAGTCTTTGATGTTCTCCAGCCAGTTGCGGTAGGTGTTCTTGTACTTGGTGGGGTAGAACACGATGTCATCGTTCATAACAGGAGGCAGAGCGATGTCAGCAAAGTGCTTCATTCGGATGAACCATTGCAGACTCAACCGCGGCTCGATAGGCACGTTCGTGCGCTCGCTATATCCTACCTTGTTGTCGTAATCCTCCACATGATCCATCAGTCCGGCGGCTTGCAGATCCTCAGCCATGGCCTTGCGGCACACAAAGCGATCCATGCCGTGGAACTTTGCGCAGTTCTGCCTGATCTCCGGCTCAATAGTATCCAGGTTGATATGTGCGTCCGGCGTGAAGATATCGTAGGCAATCAAATTATGTTGCTGCCCTAACATGTAGTCGTTCACGTCATGAGCCGGGGTCACCTTCAGGCAACCTGTACCAAAGCCGATCTCTACGTACCGATCCTCAATGATAGGTATCTCTCGGCCAACGATAGGTATGCGCACATGCTTGCCTCTGAGCCACTGGTTCTTCTCTTCCTTGGGGTTGATGCACACCGCCACATCGCCGAAGATTGTCTCCGGACGCGTTGTGGCCACAATGGCATACTTGCCGGGCTCCTCAACCACCTCATACTTCAAGTAGTAGAACTTCGAGTGCTCGTCGTGGTAGATCACCTCCTCGTCGCTAAGCGCCGTCTGACGCTCCGGATCCCAGTTCACCATCCTCAGACCCCTGTATATCAGTCCTTTCCTGTACAAATCGCAGAAAACAGAGATCACGGCTTTCGAACGCGTCTCATCCATCGTGAACGCCGTCCTGTCCCAGTCGCACGAGCAGCCGAGCTTGCGCAGTTGTTTCAGGATAATTCCTCCGTGCTCATCCGTCCAAGCCCATGCGTGCTTCAGGAACTCCTCGCGCGTCAGATCGCTCTTGTTGATGCCCTGCTCCTTCAATCGCTTGATCACCTTTGCCTCTGTGGCTATAGATGCATGGTCAGTCCCCGGCACCCAGCAGGCGTTCTTGCCCTCTAAGCGTGCACGGCGAACCAAGATATCCTGTATCGTCTCATTCAATACATGCCCCATATGCAGCACACCGGTCACATTGGGTGGGGGAATAACTACGGTAAACGGTTCGCGGCCGTCAGGCTCGCTGTGGAAAAGTTTGTTATCAAGCCAGTACTGATACCAGCGTGCTTCAATGTCGGTAGGATTGTACTTTGAATCCATATGGTTAATCAATGAGTTTTATAACGTTTGTTAGCACTATTTGCTATTGTTTTTTCATTTCTTTTCGCTTTGCACACATGATTTGCCAAACGCGCCTGCAAAGTTACAAAAAAAAATCGATATTTGCAAGAGAAATGACATTTTTTTTTCTTTTTTGAAAAAAGTATCGCAAAAATTTGCAAATATCAATTTTTTTTCGTACCTTTGCGCTCGCTTTACATTTTTGCTTGATCATCACAACTTGATCATCGCAAACTCGAAAAAGAACCTGGCAAGGTTGTTTTTCGAAGAGCGGAGGCAATCGTGCGCTTTTTGACATGCTACGTCATCCGATAGCACGATTTGCCGAACGCGAGGGGATAATTGGTTTTGACAGCAGGTGAATAGGTATGTAAGCACGCCGAGCACTGCAGAGACGCTCGTTAATATCGTCTGTAAAACTATAACTGGCAACTACAATGTAGCTCTCGCCGCTTAATCGAAGTATAGTAGATTAGCTTAGCGTCGGTACAAGGTACTGACCCGAGACGTCACTCCAAGCCGAGTCTGTGGGCTCAATGGATCAAGTGGCGCGGAAATTCACAGAATAGCACCCGCAGGCTGCGATGCGCGTGCGAAATCCTTAGCAGATAAGCCGGTAGTTGGTGGCTTGGGTCTTGCTGCCGGACGAAAATCAAGGCCAAGATAAGCGTGTAGAAAGCGTATTGATTCCTTGTTTGGACGCGGGTTCGACTCCCGCTATCTCCACTCTTTGTTTAGTATGTATCAGCTACCAGGGGCCCCAAAGAGCTGTGCTCGCATGGGGTGCATACATGATTGGCTGATTTTTTGCAGCGATAGAATGAATCACATCCGTAACTTCTGTATCATAGCCCACATTGACCATGGCAAGTCAACACTCGCCGACCGAATGCTCGAAATGACCCACACGGTTGACGTTCGGCAGATGGAGAACCAGGTGCTCGATGACATGGAGCTGGAAAAGGAACGTGGTATAACCATCAAATCCCACGCCATCCAGATGGAGCACAAGGGCTACACTCTTAACTTGATCGACACTCCGGGGCACGTGGATTTCTCCTACGAGGTCAGTCGTTCCATTGCAGCCTGCGAGGGAGCTGTACTTGTCGTGGATGCCACGCAAGGCGTCCAGGCGCAGACCATCAGCAACCTGTATATGGCCATTGAGCATGACCTGGAGATAATACCCGTGCTCAACAAGTGCGACATGGACAATGCTATGCCCGAGCGTGTGGAGGATGAGATCATCGATCTGCTCGGCTGCAAGCGCGAAGAGATCCTCCGATGCTCAGCCAAGACAGGCGAAGGAGTAGAGGCTATCCTGGATGCTATCATCGAACGTATTCCCGCACCGAAAGGTGACCCCGAGGCGCCGCTGCAATGCCTCGTCTTCGATTCGGTCTTCAATTCGTTCCGCGGTATAATTGCGTATTTCAAGGTCGTCAACGGCACCATGCATACCGGCGACCGCGTCCGGTTTGTCAATACGGGCAAGGAGTACGATGCTGACGAGGTCGGCGTGCTCAAACTCGACATGCAGCCTACCAAGGCCATCAGTGCTGGCAATGTGGGATATATCATCTCAGGCATCAAAACAAGCACCGAGGTCAAGGTCGGCGATACAATAACCCATGTGGCGCGCCCGTGTGACAAAGCCATTGCTGGCTTCGAGGAGGCTAAACCGATGGTGTTTGCCGGTGTTTATCCTATCGAGGCGGAGGATTATGAGGATCTGCGCTCTTCGCTGGAAAAACTCCAACTCAACGACGCCAGCCTGACCTTCCAGCCCGAGAGCTCCATGGCACTCGGCTTCGGCTTCCGCTGCGGCTTCCTGGGCTTGCTGCACATGGAGATCGTGCAGGAGCGGCTTGACCGCGAGTTCGATATGGATGTGATCACCACCGTCCCCAATGTTAGTTACAACGTCTATACCAAGGACGGCAGGATGACCGAGGTACACAACCCCGCAGGAATGCCTGATCTCACCGAGATCGATCATATCGAAGAACCGTATATTCGTGCATCGGTTATCACCACGGCGGATTACATCGGACCGATCATGACGCTCTGTCTGGGAAAACGCGGCGAACTCGTCAAGCAGGAGTACATCTCTGGCAACCGAATGGAGCTGCTCTTCGATATGCCCCTCGGTGAGATAGTCATAGACTTCTACGACAAACTCAAATCCATCAGCAAGGGCTACGCATCCTTCGACTGGCACCACAACGGCTTCCGACCCTCCAACCTCGTCAAACTGGATATCCTCTTGAACGGCGAACAGGTGGATGCACTATCCACACTCACACACCGCGACAACGCCGTCGATTTCGGTCGGCGCATGTGCGAGAAACTCAAGGAGCTCCTGCCGCGTCAGCAGTTCGACATAGCTATACAGGCTGCTATCGGCGCGAAGATCATTGCCCGTGAAACTGTCAAGCAAGTCCGCAAGGACGTCCTCGCCAAGTGTTACGGTGGTGACGTCAGCCGCAAGCGCAAGCTCCTCGAGAAGCAGAAACGAGGCAAGAAACGAATGAAACAGATCGGCAACGTCGAAGTACCACAGAAAGCCTTCCTCGCCGTTTTGAAATTAGATTAAAGGATAAGTAATTAGGCTTTTTTCTTTTAGCGTAAGCGGTCTTTGCTCTTTTAGCGAAGCGGTCTGATATGAAACCCACGGTTGAATATATTCGCGAGCACTTCGATCTGTACAATCGTCAGCTATTTGGCGGGACACTACCTGTTCCCCCTATTCATTTAACAAACGCGCGCACGTATATGGGACAGATGGTCTGCAAAAAGAAAGTAGGGCTCTTCGGCAAGAAGCATTTCTCAGATTTCCGGTTGCGTATAAGCCAACGCTTTGATTTCGAAGAAACCGAACTTCAAGACACTATCATCCATGAGATGATCCACTACTACATCGCTTACAACCAGATCGACGACACCTCCGCACACGGCGACACCTTCCGTCAGATGATGAACGACATCAACACCCGCTTCTCTCGTCATCTAACTATCTCCCACCGCACCTCGCGCGAGGAACGCCTGCAGGTCATCGGTTCGCAACCCCGTCCACGCATCTTCGCGGTCCTCACCCTTACCGACGGCTACCACTACATCAAAGCCGTCCCGCGCATTGAGCAACGCATCCTCACCATGCACCAACGCCTCGCCTCTTCGCCCATCGTCACATCCATCGACTGGTACTTCTCCACCGATCCCTTCTTTGCACTCTTCCCCGTATCCATGGGCACCCGTGCACAGCGCGTCGATCCCGCCGAACTCCAGTCTCACCTCACCACCGCCACTCCTCTCCACTGCGACGGCCGCACACTCCACACCTAAACTGTCCATTTATCATATACTCTCTCTCCGTGGCATTCTTCCAGTATTATATACATTGCATATAATACCAAGCCAAATCCCCGCCAATTTTAGTGCGTGATAAGTGCGTGATTAGTCTGTCATTAGTCTGTTATTAGTCCGTTATAAGCGCGTGGTTCACGAGTCATTTCGCTGACCCCAAGCGCATAGCTCACTATCCAACTCATCATCATCTAAACGCATAGAACATTTTCGCACGATATTGTATCAATTTTTTCCCGCATCAACTGCCGCTTTTCCGCCATTTCTCCTTCAATCTCTCACTTTTTTTGCCCTCAAACGCATTTTTTTATCAAATTATTTGCATATTTCAATTATTTTTTGTATCTTTGCATCCGAATTGACGAATTCCGCGCTCCACAGCCGCTTTTCCTCAACTCAGACATATTGTTTTTCGCGTTTGCGATTTATTGGGCATTTCGGAATGTAGGAAGTTTTTAAATGACACCAATAATAAGTCTGCAAACGTCCATAGTGTATATGGGCGTGACTTATCGGTGTTATGGGCAATTCCTACAGCCTCGAAATGGATAAGGAAACGCTCATATTTTTGTTGTCCCTTATCCCAACGTCGCAGACGGCTCTATAGAGAACCGTCACTCTCCAAACGGGGCAAGTCCTGCGAAGCCAATAGAGCAGGAGAAAACTATCATTCAAAACCGATGTGGCGATGGGATATAACCGCCAAATGAACAAAATGAAAAAATTTTTATGCGTCATGAGTGTTATCGCTCTGTGTGCCATGGCTATTGGCTTTACTTCATGCCAACAGCAAAACCAACCAACACAGCCAACTGACCAGGAACCGGCTAAACCTACAAGTGTGAACGTTACTAATAACACAGGTAGCTTGTCACTCAACAGCTTCACGATTGTTTTCATTAATCGTGCTGATGAAGTGTTGGGAAAGAAGGATTTTGGAGATCTTAATCCCGGCAACTCCGCTTCAATGTCTATTCCGGTAGGGGCTGAAAGGTTCTATATGGGAGCTTATGTTAACCATGGTAGTGATTTTCTGTTCTCACCCTATTACTATTTGGACCAGGTAACATCTTTGAGTATTACTTATGATATGGTTCAGACGTGGAGCAACTAATGTGTATTTTTGAACATCCAAGCCCGCTTGAGGAAACTCGGGCGGGCTTTTTTAGTCATGTTCCCGTGTTATAATAATTTGTTTCTAGTTGACTGCGTTCCGCGAGTACATTGACTATGCGCATCCCTTCTGCGTGTGCAATTAGTTTTTATCTTATTGTTGCATTGTCTATACAATTCATCCGTTTCAATTCGTGAAATTCGTACTCTATATATTTCCGTTCTTTCCGTGAGTTCCGTACTCAAACTCCCATTCTCTCCGTTCCCTCCTTTTCTCTGTTGAAAAAAGATTTTGGGGAACATTTTTGGCCTTTTTGGACTGAGAGAAAAAATATTGGTTTATATTGGGAATATTTGACCAAATATGATCCCCTGTAATTTTGGGTTAATTGCGGGTAATTGTTGACTGATTTGCCGCCGTTTGCAATCTTTGTTTTGCATAAATATGCTAAAAAACACAAAAAACA
>DBXI01000060.1 GCA_002309255.1 Bacteroidales bacterium UBA1216
TCTTCAACCACTCGAGCATCTCTCCATCGCGTTCGGCAACGCGGTCGCATCGGATTGCGTTTGGCGCAATAAAGGCGACGCGTGCCTTCGCTCTCCCCACCGCAAACACTACGTTGGTTCGCGTTGGGGACCCCGTGTCGGGGACCCAATCTTGGGGTTTTTTGCAAAATCGACTACAAAGGTACAAAAAAGATTTGATATTTCAAAACATTTTGCGAAAAAAAATCGCTATTTGTGTATTTTTTTTGCAAATTGTAGCCATTTGCGCAAAAAAGTGTACAAAATGGCACCTATTTTTACTTGTTTTTTGTTGGAAGTCGGAACAGAGTCCTGCTGTTGTTGGAAGTCACCTCGATCACCTCTTTGGGTGTGCAATGGTATATTTCAGCCAGTCTATTTACTACGTACTGCATCAGTAGTGGTTCGTTCCGTTCTCCGCGGTGCGGAGTGGGTGCAAGGTAAGGTCCATCGGTCTCCAGCAGTAGTCGCTGCAGCGGCACATTCGCTAAGTTCTCCGCCAAGTGGCTGTTCTTGAAGGTCAACACACCGCCTATGCCCAAGTACATCCCCATCTTCAGCCACTCGTGCGCTACCTCCGCACTGCCGCTGAAGCAGTGGATAACCCCTCTGAGTTTTGATTTCTTTCGCTCGTCGAAGCCGTGTTGACTTCTAACGTCTACCGTTTCACTTCTAACTTCTTCTTTGACAATGTTCAGGCAGTCGGCTATTGCGTCGCGTGAGTGGATGATCACGGGCAGGTCGAGCTCCTGTGCCCACTGGAGCTGTGTTCTGAACACCTCATGCTGCGCATCGATGTAATCACGTGTGTAGTGGTAATCCAATCCTATCTCTCCTATGGCTACTATGCGCTCGCTTATATCTAATCCGTCCGCTGTGTGCGCAATCATGGCTTGATGCAGTACTCGTAGTTGTTCCTGCCAATCGTTGGCTACATCCTGCGGATGAAGCCCGAGTACAGGGTAGCAGAACCCGCGCCATCGTCGGCAGATGTCCATGATGGGCTCTATCGACTGCGCATTCACGCTTGGTATAACGATGGCCTCTATGCCGCCGTCCATCTGTCGCTGCAGCATCTCCTCACGGTCGGCTGCATAGGCCTCTTCGTCAATATGGCAATGGCTGTCAATCATTCGCTGATCTGTATCTTCTTACCGTTATGTATATACATGCCTGCGGGCAGCAGGTTTCGGTCAGTTCCCATAGCAACGCCGAGCAGGGTGTAGTAGATTCCGTTGCCGGCAGGAGCATCGTCGGTCACCGTCTCCGCTGCGGCATCTATGCCCAGGAACGCGCCCAGGCGGTAGAGACCGGGATATGCCTTGTGGTTGTTCGGGTTGAACAGGCCTCGGTTGATCCATCCGTCGATGACTATCGTGTTCTCGTTCCACTTCGGTCCGCCGTTTCCGTTCTCCTCAGGGAACCAGTAGTAGAGTCCGGTCACGTAGTCGTACTGCCGGAGTGTCTTAGCCAGGTCAGCCAGATAGTTGCTCTGCCCCTCGGAGGTAGCGGGGTAGGTGGAGCGTGTGTCGAAGTTGATGCCATCCTTCGGCCAGTTGCTGTTGTAGTAGGCGGTCTCCACGATCTGTATCGGTTTGTTGGGGTGAGCCTTGTGTAGATTGGTCAGCGTGGAAGGCAGCTCGGCGTTTAGACGTCCGTGCCAGAACGGATAGTAACTCAGTCCGATGATGTCATAATCCACCTTCCCCTGCTCCAGATTGTTGTAGAACTGCACGCATGCCACATAGTCGCCAGTACGCTCGATGTGGATGATGATCTTCGCCTCTGGACACACCTCTCTCACGGCACTCGAGCCTTGATTGATCAGTTTGCAGAACCTGTCCCATTGTTCGGGGTGCTGGTCGTACGGATCACGCGGAAAGATGCGATCCTCCGACTTGGCGGAGTTGCCGCGCAGCAGTATTCCGTAGCTGATCTCGTTGCCTACCTGCACGTAGTCGGGTGTTGCTCCGGCATCGACCAGCGTTTTCAGACACATGCGCGTGTACGTGTACATTGTATCTAATAGTTCCTCCTCGCTCAGCGCCTGCCAGGCTAATGGAATGCGCTGCTTGACAGGATCAGCCCAAGAGTCAGAGTAGTGGAAGTCCAGTAGGAATGACATGCCTGCCTCCTTGATGCGTTTGCCTAACTTGGTGACATAATCCAGATCCTGCACCTCTCCTTGGCGGTCGTGGGTGTCGGGGTCGATGATGCATGGATTGACGAACAGCCGCACGCGGCAGGCATTCCAGTGCAGATTGTCGGCTGCGTATGTCACCAGGTCATCGATTTTTTTGCCGTCCTGATCCTTGTACGGGGTATTGTACTCCTCGTATGACGGCAGCAACGATATGTCGCCTCCTGCGAGACGCTGAACCTGTTCGTCCGCATGCAGACTCATGCTGATAGCTGTAAGCAGCACAAGGGATATGAGTGTGCGTTTCATATGTAATGTATGATTGTTATGAATCCTTTTCTTTTAGCGCAGCGTTTTTTATTCTTTTAGCGCATCGTTTTTGAATAATATTGACGAGTCGCCGTAACTGAGGAAGCGGAAGTGGTGGCAGAGGGCGTAGTTGTATATCGTCTTCCAGTCGCCTGCTACGAAAGCAGACACCAGTAGCAGCAATGTTGATTTGGGTTGGTGGAAGTTTGTAATCAGTATATCCACGATGTGGAACGTGTACCCGGGTCGGATCATGATCTGCGTTTCGGCATGCAGAGTGTCTATCCCTGTTGCGTCCATGTAGTCGAGTATCGCTTGCAGTGCATCATGGGGGCTGATGTTGTAGTCGCGCTCGTAGGGCTCGTGCTGTGCTATGTGAAGCGTCTCGTCATGACGTGATGCTGTGATGTTGTGATCACGACACTGGCATCCGATGAAGTACAGGCTCTCCATTGTCCGCATCGATGTTGTGCCGACGGCTACGATGTGGCCTAAGTTGTCTTGTATGTCGGCTATAGCCTGCCTTGGTACGGAGATGATCTCCGTGTGCATGGGGTGTTGGTTAGCATCCTCCACTTTCACGGGCAGGAACGTTCCTGCACCTACGTGCAACGTCACTTCGGTGGTCTGAATGCCGCGGCTGCGCAGGTCGTTGAGCACGGCCTCGGTGAAGTGCAGTCCGGCAGTAGGGGCTGCCACGGAGCCTTTGATGCGCGAATAGACGGTCTGGTAGGTCGTCTTGTCGCTTTCCTCGCTCTTGCGGTTCAGGTAGGGCGGTATAGGCAGTTCTCCTACCGCCTCCAGGATCTCAGAGAACGCCACGCTCGGATCGTCCCAACTGAAGAGCACGGCGTAGGTGTTACCCTGCTGTTCCCTCTTCTTCGCGCGCAGGCGTATAGTGCGCGCGCCTAAAATAATAGGTAGTTCAACGTACTCAGTGTTGAACTTCTTTGCGTTACCTATCATACATTTCCATACGCAACCGGTTGTCGAACTGAGCGAGAGCTGGTAGTCGTACGGCTCTATCGGTGCCAGGCAGAAGACCTCAATGCGCGCACCTGTTGCCGCCTGCGTTCCGGCAGGTGCAGACTTATGAAACACCAGTCGCGCCTGTATAACGCGTGTGTTGTTATATACGAGCAGGGAGCCTGTCGGGATATATTCGCCTATTCGGTAGAACTTATCTTCGCTCACCAGTCCGTCGCGGTACACGAGGAGCTTGCTGTGGTCTCTTTCCGCGAGCGGGTACTTGGCGATTCTCTCGTCCGGTAGCGGATAATCGTACTCGCTTATCAGTATGGGTTTTTCTGTTGTAATCATTCTTTTTTCTTTGAGCAGCCATGTATGGTTGCGGTCTTTTTTCTTTTAGCGGAGCGGTCTTTTTCCACTCCTTATGTTCGCCTTGGAAGAGTTCGTACTTGTTGAACATGCACTCTATCTCTCCGTTCAGCAGGTGTATCTTTTCGGAAGGCTTTAATCCGATGCACTTCAATGCGTCCTCGTTGCCGGAGATGATCCACGCGGTTGCGCCTGTGAACTGGAACTTAAGCGTTCGTCCGATGTTCGCGTACAGATCCATGATGTTCTTGTCCTGCCCCAGTCGTTCGCCGTATGGCGGATTGATCATCACCAGTGCTCCTTCTGTTGTCTTTGCTCTTTGAGCGTCAGCGGTCTTTTGTCTTTGAGCGGAGCGGTCTATCTCTTCCATGCGGATCTGTTTGACGTCGATGTACTTCTGCACGCCAGCGGATCGGATGTTCTTCAGTGCGGCTTGCACGGCGTAGAATCCGGCATCTGAGCCGTATATATGGTGCGTGAACTGGCGCTCGTCGCTGTCGTCCTCGCTCACGGTCTCGAACAGGTCTGGGTTGAAGTCTTTCCACCGCTCGAAGGCAAAGTGTTTGCGGAAGATTCCGGGCGGTATGTTCAGGGCTATGAGCGCCGCTTCGATCAGAATCGTTCCCGAGCCGCACATGGGGTCGTAGAGGTCGGATTGTCCATTCCATCCTGCGAGCAGGAGCATTCCAGCCGCCAGTGCCTCGTTGATGGGCGCTTCGGTGTTGGCTACGCGCCAGCCGCGTTTGTGCAGGCTCTCGCCACTGCTGTCCAGCGACACGGTCACCTGCTGCTCGGCTATATGTACGTTGATGTACAGGTCCGGATCGGTGATTCGCACACTTGGACGCTTGCCGTACTTCTCGTTGAAGCGGTCGGCAATGGCGTCCTTGACCTTGTATGTTACGTAGCGCGAGTGCTTGAATGTTTCTGAATAGACCGTGGCATCGATGCTGAACGTTGTGGTGAGATCCATGTATTGTTCCCAGTCGATCTGCTTCACCTGTTCATATACGGCATCCGCATCGCCTGCTCGGAACGAGGCTATCGGTACGAGCACTCGCGAGGCGGTACGCAGCCAGAGGTTGGCTCGATATAGCATCCCCTTGTCGCCCGTGAATGTCACTGCACGACGACCGATCTCTATCTCGTTCGCCCCCAGTGCGGTCAACTCACCCGCCAGCACATCTTCCAGACCCTTGAAAGTCTTGGCTATCATCGTAAATTCTGCTCTCATATCTATTTGATTGCTGAAAAGACTTTGCAAAGATACACTTTTTTTCGCAAATTTGCAAGAAACTGAACAAATAAATTTGCATTTTTCGAAAAAATAGTGTATCTTTGCACCCGCGTTTGCGAAAAACGAAGGAAAGATGGCGGAGTGGTCGATCGCGGCGGTCTTGAAAACCGTTGACCTGCGAGGGTCCGGGGGTTCGAATCCCTCTCTTTCCGCTTAAAAGTATCAGGAGCATCCTAATAAGGGACGCTCCTGATACTTTTAGGAGAAGGAAAGGGCCTTCTCCTTCCCCGGACGGGAGTTCTTATCTCGCTTCGCTCGAACGATTATTGCGATGAACCACTATGCTTTTGTGTCTTATCCGCTATCTCGGCTTCGGCAAAGCATTTGCGTTTCATTCGCAATTTTCGCATCCCTCTCTTTCATTTCCCTCAGTAGAGCCTTTTCGTTGCGTCGTACGACTCCACCGTTTTGGTCTGGATGATCACCGTCGTGTCACCACGCTGGATGCTGGATGAGGTGGTGGTGATCGTACGCGTCACGTTGCAGGATGATAGGGCGAGAGCGCCGATACAGGCTGCAAGTGCGGATAGGATAATTACT
>DBXI01000055.1:0-8957 GCA_002309255.1 Bacteroidales bacterium UBA1216
CGGACGCACGTACCACGATACCCAGTTCCAGCCTTGCAGCAGCGACAACTGCTGTATCTCGCCGGCCGAGGTGCTCAGGCGGATCGGCTCAGCGGGCGATATGCCGCGCATGGCGTTCGCCTGGAACTTCTGACGAGCCGAGGGCGTGAGGTTGTATATCTTACCCGTGGATGCCTGCCAGAGCTTGAAGCTCAGCGGCTTGCCGTTCATGTCCGTGTTGCCGTAGA
This sequence comes from Bacteroidales bacterium UBA1216, assembly GCA_002309255.1. GTDB lineage: Bacteria > Bacteroidota > Bacteroidia > Bacteroidales > Paludibacteraceae > Colicola. The sequence continues at coordinate 228 of DBXI01000055.1, forward strand.
TGGTCAGATAGACATAGCTGGTGTTGGTCTGACTGGCAAAGGTGTTGTTAGCCAAGCCTACCAACTGTCCCTCGCAGAATACAGCCACCTGATCCAGCTCGTCGCTGTCGTAGTAGCTTGCACCATACTCGTTCTCGATATATACCTGTCCGCGCAGCGACATCGTGTTCGGGTTGCCCTGCTGGTCAATCTCCGTATCGTCCCACGGGCTGCGTGCCTCCACCGTATATTCGATATACAGCGGTTCGCTCAGTCCGTCCTCATCGGTCAGATAGACGATGTCGGTATAGAAGCCTACAGGCATCTCGTAGTCCGGGCAGAAGTGTATTGCCTTGGTCTCCAGCGGGTCAATCGAGCCGTATGCCGGTTCGGCGGTCAGCCACTCGGGCAGTGACTCGATCTTGAACTGATGGCGTCTGCCGGTGGTATTGATGATGATGTCCTGATAGCAGTACTTCGTGCCGGGTTCATTGTCCATATCGCCGTACCAAGCGAAGTAATCCTGCGTATTCAGATCCCAACGCAACGGGCAGCGGTCAACGAACGCCGTCCATGATACGGGCGACGGCATCGGGTTGCCGTGTAGGTCCTCGACGTCACGAATGGTGATGTAGATGTTCTGCTTGTTGATCTCGTTGTTCTGCATCTTGAGGTTGATGAGCAGCTCCTCCTGGTTGAACGTCCAGCCGAAGTTCAGCTTGCTCAGCAGACCTTTGTCACTGGTGGGGGCGAAGTTGGCTTTATCAGCGAGGTTATCTAGGCTGCCTAGGTGTCCTAGGTTGTCTAGGCGTCCTAGAACCAACGGTACCACCTTCTCCACCACATTGCCGTTGGCGTCGCGGAACTCGCGGCGGTCGTTCACGCTGAACACCTGCTCCAGGATGCCGTTGGGGTTGAGTTTCTGCTCCTCGAATGGTAGGTACGCCATCAGTCCCATCTCGTCGCCGACAGGCGAAGCGTTGTAGTACTCCTGTACCATCGCGGCGGGCAGTGCCTGCTCGAAGATGGCAAACTCATCGATGTTACCCGTGAATCCTTCGCCGCCGAGGTACATCGCGCCGCTGATGGCGGAAAGCTTAGTAGCCGCAACGGTATTGGTCAGTTGGCCATCGACAAACACGGCTGCCGTGTTGAACGAGCGGCTGAGCGAGAGAGCCACATGATGCCACTCACCCAATGACAATTGAGAATTGACAATTGACATCTTATATTCGCCGCTATACAGCACCAGACCGCCCAGCTCCATTTCGAGCGATGTGCCCTTGGTGACGCTGTCGTTGTGAATCCAGCCTGCGCGGAAGATAGGTGCATCCGTCGAGCTGGTCTTGAACCAGAACATGAGCGTCTCGTCGTAGTTCTCCGAGCGGGCGAGCAGGTCGCCGGCGAGTTGCACGGCCTCGTTGTTGAGCTTGAGCGATATGCCCTTCTGCAGCACCCATGTCGTACCGCTGAGGTAGAGGTTCGCGCCGTTCGCCTTATCAGTCAGCACCTCGCCCTTGCCTTCGTTCATCCGATAGTAAGCGAGCAGTTCGCGCTCGTAACCGGTGAGGTAGTGGCCGTTGGTGGCGGCTATCTCATCGATGTTCAGCGCCTTGGTCCAGAGGCGTGCCTCGAGCATGTCACCCGTGAAGCCCTGACCGAACACGAGCGGCGACGATACGTTGAACGCCGTCTCGTCGGGCAGCGCACCCGATGCGGGGTCGGTCACCTCGCTCGTGCCGGTGAAGAACCGAACGGTCTTCTTCTCATGGTTGAAGGTCATGATCACACGCGTGAACGCGAGCATAGGCGACTCCAGTTGCTTCGACAGCACACGCTCCTTACCTGACTGTGCAAACAATCGGTTGTCAGCGGTCTTGCCGAACAGGAAGTCGATACCCGGTACCACCTCGTAGGAGAAGAACTTCTCCTCCTTGTTCGGGGTGGTAGGCCGCACGAGCATGTCGAGCGAGAACGACTTGCCTGAGAGCGAACGGTTGATCTGCGTCTTGGCGTAGGAGTCAACCGTGCCGTTGAAGTGGATTGACGTACCGGCGGTGATACCCGTCTCGTTGGTCACACCCTTGAGTTGGAAGTTATTGTCCTCATCAAGGTAGTTACCGGCAATAGGCTCGCTGAATCGCAGTTTGATGTCATCGCCTATGCCGAGCACGGCGTTGGCGGGCTGCGGGTCGCCGAACAGTACCGGCGGACGCGTATCCTTGATACCGCTGATGACAGGCGAGGACTTGCTTACAAAGCCCGAACCGTAGCGGCAGAAGCTTACAGCGCGCAAGTCATACTCCTGCTCCATCGGGTCACGCTCACCGTAGAAGCGGAACGGTACGATGCGGCCGTTCTCGATCATCGCCTTATTGCCCGTAGCCATGTTGTAGAGGCTGTCATCGGCATAGAACGAGCAGGACGTTACCCACATCTCGTCGCTCTCCTTCGAGAGTTTGTACTGGAACTCGATATGGTCGAAGTTCTTGTGATGGATGTTGAATCCGTCGATGTCGATAGGCAGGTAGTAGCCTACGCTGTCGTGCTGCGACAGGGTGTTCATCACCCAGTTCTGCCGCGGCGAAGCGATGTTCACCGGACTGGACTCGGGCAGGAAGTGTACGCTAAAGTTCAGGAACGCGTAGGTCTTCATACAGTCGCCTACGTTGAAGTACAGCGACAGGTTCTCGTAGTCATCCACCTCGCCGCGCTCTACCTCCATCACCTGGCTGATCACTTGTCCCGGCAGCAGGAAGTAATCCAATCCCTGCGAGAGCGGAGCGCCGTTGATATACACCTTCGCCCCATGCGGGTTGCTGTCGCCGGTGAGCGAGAGCGAGAAGCCCGTACCGGTGGACGGGAAGCCGAACTGCACCTGACCTTCGTTCTTGAGTTCCAGATGGAACACAGCACGCTGGTCGGCAGGCACGTTGCTTATCTCGTAGCGGTCGATGCTCATCTCCGGCACGGCGATAGCCATCGTACCGTTGTTAATCACTGTTCCGGGATTATAGAACTTGGTCTTCTCTTCCTTCTCATGGATACAGTAAGTGGCACCTGCCTGTGTGAAGAACACATATGAGCCATACAGGATATCGTCATTTTCACTTTGTCCCACTTCTTCGCGAACGGCTTCCGTATTGGCTTCCCACAAGCTGTCTGCCGGTGCGCGATATACGCTCACGGTGATGTCGCCCTGGTCGTCAGCTCCCAGCGTGAAGCCGCAGGACTTCTTCCTTGTCTTGTCTTGGCTATCGCGCATGGAGGCGCTGAAGGTCAGCACCGGCTCCAGCTTGCACTTCCACGACGACTGGTTGGTTACCGTGCCTAAATTAGTGATATCCGTGCCGTCTCCTCCCTGACGCAGGTCTTCCAGCACTTTCTGTACCGTTTTACCGATTACTGCCTCGCCTGCCTGATCAAAGAAGTCTGCCAGACCTTTCATGGTGCTGTTCAGCGCGCTTTGCGCAGCGGATGCGCCGGCTTTGCCGGCCTCACCCAGAGCCAGCCAGCCCTGCGGTGCCTCGTTGTAGTTGGTGGTGGAGGTGTAGCTGTCGGTGTGGGAGAGGCTGTTGCCGAACGATACGCTGTACGTACCCACGTGCTGACCCGACTGGCGGGCTATCACTTTCTCTTTCTCGTTGAACACAACCATATCCAGCCATCCGAGCAACACACGGTCAAGCGCAGCAATGCGGTCGGGGTAAGCCTTGTTGCTGCCTGTCGGCAGGATGATGCGGTACGAGTCTCGTGCTAACGTGTCCTGCAAGCTGACGGCGGTCAGCGAGTCAATATACCAATATACGGCATCACCTGTCGCATCTGCTGCAGCACGTGCTGCCGTTGAGTCAGGGAAGGTCATCAGCAGGTTCTGACGCTGCAGCGCCAGTTGCGGGATGACGGTCTCCAGGATGTAGTACTGCGAGTAGGCGAACGTGTTCGTGATGGTCGAACCCATCACCACTTTCTCACCGGTCACCAGATAGTACGGCTTGCCGTCAGCACCCATGCCGCTGGCATGCACGTGCATCGTACCCGCCTCGATAGCCGGACGGCGTGCCCTATACAGCGAGTCGTCAATCACCGCGATGGATTTCGCCTTACCGGTCAGCTGACTCAGGGTGGTACCTACGAACACGTCGGCATTCGAACCGATACCGGTCTTGTTCTTCTTCGATGAGGTGCTGATCTTCTCACTCGTGGTGAACTGATAGGTGAACTTGGTGCCGAACGATACCTCGTGTACGATAGGTACTGTGAAGGAGAACTGCTTGCTGGTGGTGAAGGTGCCGCCCAGATAGGAACCTACTCCGTTGGGGGCAGACACGGTACCTATGTTGTTCGAATTGTTCAGACCATACTCCGGCGACACATTCATACCTACTTTGTAGTCATAACTCTCGGTGTAGGAGTAGTTGTAGGTCGTACCGCTCTCTATCCATGCCGAACTGCCGTTGCCGCCCGGATCACGGATGATGTCGAGCAGGGTGACGCCTGCATCAACAGCGGTCAGTTCGTTGCCCAGCACGAGGTCACCTGTCACGTATGCGCGGAACGCATCGGTCTCCACGGTGTTACCTTCCTGCTCCAGCGCGATGCTCACCGTGGAGAGGGCATTCTCGCCGTAGGTCTGCGTCTGGATATGATCCACCGCCAGCCATACGTTGCGGTTCGAGCCGTTCTTGTCCAGCTCGTAGGTGGTGTGGTTGGTGGAGTTGTGCATGCCGTTGCGCACGGTCACCTTGCCGCCGCGTTGCGGTACGCGGTCCAGACGCTGTGTCACATCGTTGTTGTAGTAGTAATCCTCGTAGGCCTGCGCCTCAAACTGGTAGCGGCGGTTGTAGCAGAAGATAGGATAGCCCATCGTGTAGCACACCGAGCCGTCCTCCTGCTTGGTGTATAGCGCAACTTTCTCCTTGACGTTCGGGTTGACGCTGTTGGCAACGATGCTCGGTTCGCCGTAGCCGTCCTGCTCCAGACCGTATAGCAGTTGCTTGAGTTGCACGCGTACCGGCGTGCGGAAGATGCGGTCATAAATGGCGTTGTAGTGGACATAAGAAGTTTGACCGGCTTCGCCTGTTTGACCGCTGGCGCTGTTAGAAGTTAGACTATCTGTTATTTGTACCAGCGGTGCGTTGGTCAGGTCGAAACTTTCGCTGCCGGCACCCGAGGCAAATAGTGTAGCGTAGCCATGTGCCGACGCTTGTATCACCTTGTACTTCACAGGGAACAAGTCCACCTCATACTCACCCGTCTGCGGATCCGGATGGATGATGATGCGCTTCTTCTCGATGAGGGTGTTGGTTGTTCCGACGATGCGACTACCATCAGCCAAACTTGGCTGATACACTACATGCTGCACTTGCTGCACAAGGGTGTCGCGGCTGAGGTCATTGGGGTCATGCACGAAGTGTGCCACGTTGTCGCCCTCCAACTGTAGCACGAGTTGCAGATCGTCACCTAAGTTGTTTGTACCCAAGCCGAAAGCTTCGGGCAGGTCGCGCTGGTCTATACCGCCGGCTACACGGCCTACCAGACGCACTTTCGTCAGGTCGTAGAACCTCACGCCGTCCAGCGGCTTGGTCAGAGCGAACGTGTCCTTACCTTCCTCTACCTGTAATATACCATTGCCCTCGAACACGTGTCCGGGCTTGAAGATGCGCAGTACGTAAGGCTGACCTTTGCTCACCGTCAACTCGAAGTTACCGTCCGTGCCGGTCTGCAGGGGCACACCGTTGCGCAGCACCGTGTCACCGTTCAGCGTGAACATCGCACCGGCTACCGGTATGGTTGAGAGTTTGTACAGCGCACGACCTGTCAAGCGTGCTGTGGATGTGTTCGCAAAGTTGATACCCGATGCTACGGCATGGTCAGCCGAAAGGGTGACGCTGGCACTCTGGGCACTCGTATAGTTATAACTGAATTGCGCATACGTGTGCGCGGGCACGATAGCGTACTGTGTGCTGCCGCCGATGTCATAGGTCAGACTGTCGAACAGGAACGTTCCGTCTGCACCTGTCACCACAGATCTGATTTCTGAATTCTGATTTCCGATTTCTGACAACGTCACCGTCACACCTGCCATGCCGCTGTTGTCCGGCATAAGCACGGTACCGCTTATCTCACCATAGGGCGAACGCCAGCCTTCGGCACTCGCGCTGTTGGCGGATGCCTTGCCGTTGCAGTTGTACAGCGCGGTGATGACATACTCGTAGTGCCTGTTCGGCACAGCGGTCTCATCGAAGAACGAGTTGTCCAGACCGGTATAGAGCGTATCGGCAGCGGCGTCGCTGTTCTTCATGACGCGTGTCAGGACATACTCATCTACAGCCGTGGACGATGGTGTCCAGTTCAGCGTCACACCGCGTTTCTGCTGTCCCACTGCAGCCCCCTGGCTGGCAGTAAACGAGGTGATGGTAGCCGCCTCGTCGTAATAGAGACTCGGACCATGGAGAGCCATTGGCTGCAACTGGGTAGAATCCGCCACACGCAGGTCACTGTTCGATTGGTCAATACGCACCGAATAGCTGATGTGTGAGCAAGCCATGTTCGCCACGTCTGTAAAACGGGCTAACCACGAGCCGTCCGACAGACGGATGATGCTGTCCTGGGGAATGATGGTCTCGCTGACATATCCGGTTTCCTGAATGGTACGCTGTAGTATTAAACGTGCAGTACGGTCCCACATGCATTTACCGAAATCCGGTACTGTAGCCTGTAGTACTTGATGCAAGCTGTCTATGATATCTGCTTTATACCTGTTCACCACATCTTCAAGAGTGGGACCCTCAAAATCAACATGAACACTACACGATGTGGGACCACCAAATGGGAATAATTGAACTTCGGAATATATAGGATGGATGGTGCTATTATCAAATATCCGGAATTTGGGTTGAAGGTACGATATAGTATTCTTAACATATACGGTACTACCAATGGGAACAGTGATTGTTCCATCAGGAAGCGGTTGGAAATCAAATTGTACTGTACCATCAGGACGCACTACCTTGAACATTGTCGCGGCTTCAGTCCCTTCATGACGGATTGTAACGGAAGCGTTGCGTGTAGATAATATACGATTTAATTCCCAATTAAGGCGACTTCCTTCTTTATGAAATGTCATCTTTGGTACCTCCGCATTGTTAATGTGGATGTTGAAATGCACCTTGCGGTTGGACTCATATTCAGGATCAAGCGTATAGTTTTCCTGTATGCTATCCAGCGGAGCCAAGTAGTTGTGCTTGTCTATCGCGGCATTCTTCGAGAAGTCTTCCACCCATCCCCACACGGCTGACGAGGCACGACGCACGCGGTAATAAACCGGCAAGGAAGGTTTCTTTTTCTCGGTGTTGACCAGTTCTACATTGAAGCTCGCAAATGGTTCGTCATCTTCATCATATACCAGGTAATTATTTTCTTTTACACTGTAGTATGCATTCGTGTCCGCCAGATAATTTACATTTCCCGTCCACATCTCGCGGCTTTTATCGACATACCGATACGTATGCGAAGTGTCGCTGCAGGTCATTGATATGACATCCAATTGTTTGGCATCGGAGAAGTCCGGCTGCGTGGCACGCTGCACCTCGAAATAGTCACCTTCCACCAGGTCTTTCAGCTTCGGGTTCTTGATATGCCACTCAAGCAGGTTGTTACCCGTGTACGTACCGGTGGTATCCATCTCCTCCTTCACACTGAAGTCGTAGATACGGTGGTACGGCGGGATATCCTGCTTGGTGGTCACCTGCTTGGATGTCACAATTTGAGGCTCTTTCATACGATAGACCTTAAACGTGGCATAGAAATCCTTTTGGATCGTATCGGTGGTGGGAACAATCAGGTTGCCGGCACGTTCGGAGGTGGGAATCGAATCTGTCGGGTTCTGCGAAGTGGAGTAGTGAATGGGGTCATAGAAAACAGAATAGGGTACAGCCGCATTGCCGTAGCCGGTTACACCGTCACCATTCACTGCGTAGAAGTACGGCGTGAACAGCTGCGCCTGTATCATGTTGGTTCGGCCTTCCAGACCTGTAGCCAGAGTCCAGTCAAATGTGTAATTGACGTTACCCGTCATACGCAGGCTCACATTCACATGCGTACCGATATTGAAGGTCTGCTTGTCCAGCGCCTCAGGTACGTACCAGTCTATCTCGAGCCAGGTTACGTAGTCGTTGTCGTTTTCCGATTCCTTCTCTTTCTTCACGTTGTATGCGCGTTGCCCTCCATCTGAGGGTACCACCTTACGCTGGCCGTCGTAGATATTGGTGATCTCCACTACGCCTCTATCAGCATAAGCGGACACCCAGGCGCGACCGTAACCCGTCTTGTCAGTCGCACTCGGACCGTCGCTGTTATGCTCACTGCCGAAGGTGAAGATAGTGTAATCTTGCCCGCCTACTGTGTAAAACACATACGATGAGCCTTGATCGTTCGTGGACACATAGTAGTCCCGGTTGCCGCGCGAATACACCGGCAGTTTGAAGTGCACCTTGTCTGCACCCGTCGTAATCGCCGTGTAGTGACGCTCGATCTCGAGGAAGTCATTGGCCTGCGTCTTCTGAGGCAAAAGCACCATGACGCTCAGGGCGACGATCAGTAAAATTTTCTGTTTCATATTTTAGGTTGCTATTATTTGCTATGATAATTACATATTGCAGTTCATGCGGAGCGGAGCAATCATTTGGTTGCACGCTTGAGAACCTGTGTCATGCAATGTGCTGCGCCGTAACCGTCAATCAGGCTCTC
>DBXI01000055.1:9041-25601 GCA_002309255.1 Bacteroidales bacterium UBA1216
AGGTAGTTGTTGGCATAGTGCATCTCGTCGGCGGCATTGATTGGGATGATATCAAACCCTCTTTCCTGTATGTATGCTACAAACGGCACTTCTTCCCGCAGCAGGCGGTATGGCTTGGTGCCCGGCTTGCGCACGTAGATGTCACATGTGCCGAACTCCGGTTCGCCGGGCTTCGCGTTGAGACGGCTGCTGACCATCGTACACAGGTTGCGGTCGATGATGTTGAAATGCGTGTCCAGGTGCATCTGCATCTGCCAGCGCTTATGGTCATGCACCACTACGATTGTATCATGCCCGAACGCGTCTGCCTCCATAATCTGACGGATGCCCTCTTCGTTGGTGCGCATGCCGCAGCCGATAAAGGCGATTGTACCGGCCGGGATATAATCGCCGCCTTCCAGACGTCCGTCTCCGTCAATACGCAGAACGGGAGCCACACCCAGATGACGGTAACACAGTTCGATGATATCCGTCTCCGCAGCGCGTTGCGAAGAGTTCATGCGGCAGATGATATGCCCGCGAGGAGTAGTGATACTCTGGTCACGCGTGAAGTAGAGGTTCATCAGCGGATTATGGATATACTCCGCCACTACGCCGGTGTTGTTATCGGTGGGAAACAGCCGCACCACAGGCCTGAGCAGGACGCAGCGTATCAGATCCGCACGGCTCATCTGCCCAAGCACCTCCTGCTGATAGGCTTCGTTCCTCTCTATGTCGGCATTAGGCATCGCATTCAAATAGTAGGTCAGACTCTTGTCAGCCAGCGCCCGTAAGGTATCCATGGGCATCTCGTTGAGAATATCCGTGATTGTGTGCACACGGATGCCATTGGCTTCCAGCAGGCGGATATAGCCTCGGTGCTCTTCGGCGGCCTTGTCCACATCGAAATACTGCTCAAACAGACCGGCCGACGGGTGAATAATCCCGTCAAACAGCTCCTGACCGGGCGTATGCATCAGGATGACTCCGGCCTTATCCCATTCAGCCTGGGGATAGTCCATTCCATTCGCATGCGCCCTCTCCGACACAAGCATCATTGCGCACAGCGCCAATAGAATCAGATAAATTTTCTGTCTCATATATTTGGTTGTTTTATTTGCGATGATTATGTTAGTTCGTCAAAAATTACCAAAAATTATCCAAAAATTTATTTAGCGAGGCGCACGCCGGTGACATCGTAGCGCTCGCCGTTACGGATGATGATGACACGTTCATCTTCAATCACCTTATATACGCCGTTCTCTTCTTCCGCAGGACGGAGCAATACAGGTGCTTTCTTCGTGCCGGCATGGGCGTCCGGCTGATAATTGATAATTGACAATTCTTCCGATCTGCTGACGCCGTATGGACAATTGACAGTTGCCATCAGTGGTGTGCCTTCGGCGGTCTCGAAGCGGAGTGTGCCCGTGGCATCGCTCTGGATGGTGAGGAAGTAATAAGCCCCCTCCGACTCCCCCTGAAGGGTGAGAGGTTCGGCTACGCCGACGAGCTCATCGCCAATGTAAGCCACTAATCCACTAATCCGCTCATCCACTAATCCACTAATCCCCTTGATGCGCGCGATTATAGTCATGTTGCTCGAAGCCTTCGGGTTGATGAATCCACTAACCCGCTCATCCACTAATCCACTAACCCGCATCGGCACATTGGTGCGGCCGAACGATGTCGGCTTGGGGAAGCGGAAGGTCTTGGCGGTGGTGGCATGGCTCAGGTACATGTAGCCGTCACCCGGGGTCAGAGCGCGGAGCGTGCCGAGCCATTCGCCTTCGGTGTAGAGCGCAAAGCCGGTCTGGTTCTTCACGATGTCGCCTTCCATCGGCGCAGCCTCTGCCAGAGCGGCATCGAGCGAGTTAGCCGCCTGTGCGGGATAGCCCATCCACGTCCAGCCGTTGGCATTGAGGGTGATATCAATCTGCGTCGGGTCGGTCGGTGCACCGATGAGGGTCTCCTCATACGGCTCAGTAGCCTGCAGTTTGTACATCCGGTTGTAGGCGAACGATTGGAGCGTACCCGTCCAGTGCATCAAGGTGTTCGTACCGTCGGTGACAACAGCAATAGCATCTTGCGCATGCTGGAAGACTACCGGCACGCTGTTGACCTTGGGCTGGGCGTAGAGCGAGAACCACTTCCACGACGCTGCGTTGTGCGACAGGTCTTGCTCTATCTCGTTGAGCGGCGTGAAGACCACAGGGTTAGCGAACGAGCCGATGCTCCGGTCGCTGACGAAGGTATATGCCTGCTGGTTGGAGATGCTGACGGACGGATAGATGATACCCGTGCTGGCATCGTAGAGCTTGTAGGTGAGCGATGCGGATTGCTGACCGCCATAGATGGTCAGCAGCACCATGTAACTGTCGTAGCGGCTGAAGTACTGCGGATGAGCCACGCCCACGCACTCCGTGCCACGGAACGCGGCAATCATATCCTTGGTATCGCTGCTCTGGATGCCGTCAATGTTCAGCATGCCTATGACGGTCATCGTCGATTCGCCCGGGACGGCAGTCCATTCGGGTGCATCGCCTTCGCTGACCACAGTGATATGCAGTGGTGCGGCGATATTCTGCGAACCGGTAAGATAAACGACGGTCTCATACGTGCCGACCGGCAGGCTCTCACTTACGGTGAAGGTGAGCGTAGCCGAACTGATCGGCATCAGCACGCCGCCTTCGGCGTTAGCCGTGAGCCAGTCGGGCATGCCGCTGATGCTCCAGGTCTCGCTCTGCGAACCGCGGTTGTCGATGGTAGCTGTGAAGGTAGCGGGCTGTGCACCTGTCTTGGTGACGGTGAGTTCATCGGTCTGCCATCTGAGGATGTTCTGCTGCACATATACGCTCCAGGTTACAGGTTGCGCCTCGTTGCCGTAGAGGTCTTTGACGCGCTTGGCGGTGAGCGAAACGGTACAACCCTCTATCTTCGCCGGCTGCTCATCGAGCACGATACGTATCTGCCGCTCGCTTGCCACGAACGAGAACTGCACGTTCTCCACTTTCGGTGCGGGTTTGAGCGGTGCCGTATTGAGTGCGCTGAGCGACAAGCCTGTTGCGCTGATGGCGTTCTCCGAGAGGACATCAGCCAGCGTGGATGTGGTGACAACCTGGTTATACTCGTCGCGTGAGAAGCGCTCCAGCGGATAGTAGGCTGCCAATCCTGCCTCGTTGCCCATGAGGCGTGCAAAGCGTGCGTTCTTGATGACATCAGCCGTGCGGCGCGCTTTCCAGATACGTATCTCATCCACCGCGCCCTGCAAGCCCTGACCGATGGTCAGTTCGTTGCCATGGAGCGCCGGCATAGTTGATGCGGCAAACTGCTTGCACGGCTCGCCGTCCAGATAGATGATGCCGCTGCCGTTGGTCGATTTGAGCACGTTGACAGCGAGGTGGTGCCACTGGCCGTCACGCAGATCCTGACGGAGCACCTCGACGGGTACATCCTGACCTATCACGATTTCCATGTAGCCACTCCGGTTCAGTCTGAGGTTCATCCGGTCAGTTGCCATGATGGATACGACACCCTGCTGGGTCTGTTCGGCTTTTACCCACGCCTCGATGAGGTAATCCTCCTCATCGGTGGTGTTGAGTGCGCCGATGGTGACGGTAGCTGCATGCGTGCCGTCAAGCGTCAGGGCGTAGTTCTCGCCATTGATCCACCACGCGTTGGCAGGCAGCTCTATGTGTCGCGAGCGTGCCAAATCGGCAGTTGCGGTGCCGTGACCCTCGCTCAGCGGCCAATAGCCCAACAGCCCGTGGGTATAACGGCTCTTGGTGGTATACATGGTCAGCTGGGCTTCCGCCATCGAGCGGTCGCTGTCCCAGAGCACCAGCTCCTGCACCTGTGCCGTCAGTCCGTTGCCGCCCAGCGCAAGCACACCGTTGCCCTCGTAAGCCGCAGCAGGCTGATGGTCGATGAGTTGCACGGTGAAGTCATCCTGCGCGTAGTCGGCAGCGATGACGTTGTTCTCCGCATTGTAGCTGACATGCAGGTAGATCCATTTGCCTACCGGCAGTGCGGTGGTGGCGGTCAGCTTGCTGCCAGCCACGCTTACGGTGAGGTAACCCGACTCAATGGCGAGCACGAACTGCTGTCCGGCTGCGCCATGCGTGAGCAGCGTACCGTCGGCGTGGTAGTTGAGCCACATCGATACGGAGAACGACTTGCCGGCGAGGTTCATCGTGGCGCTGGTTTTTGCCTCCGCATCGCCGTTGAGGTTCAGTGCCACATCGTGTGCCACCTCGCCCTCGTTGAGTACGCCCGTCACATCGAAGTTATTGGGCTTGGTCAGGACGGTGGATTGTATATCCTCGTTGAAGGTGATGAGCAGATCCTCCGTTCCGGTCAGCACGCCGCTCGCCGGGCTGGGCGTAGCGATGAGTTGCGGACGCGACAGGTTGCGGATGACGCGTACCTCCTCGCTCTCGTTCAATACCTCCTTGCCGCCCTGGTCGCAGACGGTCACGGCACGGAAGATGTAGGTCTTGTCGGCAAAATCTTCCGAACGGAGGTCAAGCACATAATTGAGCTTGGCTGTTCCCTCCAGCGGCGTGAGCGGCAGCAGCGTCGGGTCGTTTGCCAGACGTGTCTCGTCTTTTGTATATTCCTGCAGGGTGCGGAAGTCCGCATCGTTCTCTGCCTTGTACTGCAGGCGGATGCCCTTGAGCGAACTCATCGAGTAGTTGTAGCCGCTCATCGAGAGCGTCACGGGTTCCTCGGTGTCGGTATTGACAAGCGTGTGCGAGGACTCGAGCGTTATATCCGAGCACGTAGGCTGGAAATAGACGGAGAACGTAGTATAACATGCCATCTCGCCACGCGGCTCCTGCGGGTCAGTCTGACACTGCGACGCCAAACGCAACATAACATTCTCATAACTGAGCACATCGGGGTTGGTCTGCCGAAGGGTGAGGGTCTTGGTCAGGGTCTTGTTCGGCGTGATATATACCGACGAACCGCGGTTCAGGCTGGCATCGTCCATCATCACCGACAAGCCATCGGGGTTCGAACCGCCTATAACACCTATATCATATATTACGTCGTATCCCACCTCGCTGAGGTTGCTCATGTTAATCACCATAGTCGCCGTACCGCCGGCAGGCACGCCGGTTACTACGGGGTTCTGAATGGTTATCTCGGGTTTCTCGATCTGCATCGTCTTGGCGGAGATGACCGTGCCGGGCTGGTAGTACCATGTGGTGTCCTGATCCTCGTACGGACAACTGGTAGCACCGCCGCGGGTGACAAACACCGGGCTGAACCCGTCTTCGGCCTTGAGTACATCCACCGAGAAGTAGTCGGCATAATCCGCATCAGCCAAAGTATAGCCGGTGGTGCTTGTTGTCGTGACGGTCTCAGACGACTCCTCCACCCATGTACCGCCATTGGTGGTGGATACTTCTATGCCTATTCCGAAACCGCCGAAGTTGTAGCCGAACTCATTGCCGATAACCACATTGAAGCCGTCGGTATCGCTCTCCGAGATGCCTTCGCTGTTCTCTTCGGTATATGATTCCGAGATAGTTGTGCCGCCGGAGATGGAGTAGTTCTGAATGAGCTGCGTCGAACGGTTGTTGATGGCGTTGACCTTGACCTGCTCGTTACGCGCCAGTTGCTTCTCCCATTTGCTGACTTGCAGGTTGTAGAAGTTGATCATGTCCTGATAGCCCTGCTCCTTCTCGTACTCCAGAGGCATAATCATGGTGTAGGACGGGCCGACATATCTGCCGTCTTGCATCGCATCGATAGGCACAGCCGCGCTACCCCACACACTTTCATCGCTGTTGCTCGTACCGTATCGCGGATCGTCGGGACTGAGCGTGGTGACATAGATCGGGTCTTCGCCCTTGGCGGGACGCGACACGGTGGATGGGTCACTGACCTGAATGAGCAGGTTGTTGCGCAGCATCTCGTAGTTAGGTAGCAGCGTACCGATGATGTAATACTGGTCGTAACTGAAGAAGGTCTCGAACTCTTCGCCGATGGCTACTGCGGTGTCCCGCACCAGTCGCGGCATCTCAGTCAGCGGATCCCAGTCGATATTGATGTTATAACTCATGCCGAACAGCAGGTTCTTCGATCCACCGATGAACACATCGCCCCACGCACCGGTGAACTCGCGCGAGTCGCTGGTGGATATATCGCGGGTACAGGTAACGGTGTGGGTCGAGGTGGTGCCGGACTGACGCTCACATTCATAGGCCGCACCGACCGTTAGGTTATCTTTCGCCGTCATGCTGCTTATCATCATAAAGCCTACACCTGTTCCCGTTTCGACTTCGACCCCAAAGGCAAGGGTTGTCTTCAGTTCGGTGTTGTCTTTAAAGGTCGCAGTGGATGATTGGGTAAGACTTACCGAACTGCCTTTGGTCCATGTGGTATTGGAGTTCGATCCCGGCGGGTCACGCAGCACCATGAGCACCTCATCCGGACCTTGGGTGACGAAGTTATTACCCGTAGGCATACCGCCGAGTACGATCACCTTGAACGACTCGTTGCCACTCCAGGACATCTGCGTGCCGTTGTTGTCGTACGTGATCGACAAGCCGCGCGTATAAGGCTCCATGATGTTCGGGAAGCCTACGGTGAAGCGGTACATGGCCTTGCCGTCGTCGTCGAGGGTCAGTGTCTCGTTCATCGTCTCGTACAGTTCGCCCAACTCCGTTGTGTCGCTCTTGACGGATACGGAGGTGGTGGAGGCAAACTGGTTCTTGATAGTCACGTTCTTGCCCGCCAGCGGCACATCGTAGCTCACAGGCTGCTCGCCGTCGTAGTTGACGTAGCGCTCGAACGCATAGAGCTGATACGTGTACGACGACAGCTCCTCATATACTGGATAGCCGAACGTATATTGCACTTTTCCGTCCGCGCCGAGCACAGGCGCGCCCTGCTCATCCACGGCATACAGCGGCACAGTGTGCTCTGCGCCGTTGAGGTCCTTGACGGTGTAGGTCTTCATGCCGAACGTGCCGTTCTTGTTCTCTGTCAGCTCCATCACAGAGGGTGCTTTGTACTCCATCTTGACGGCAGCCATGTATTCGAATCTGCGCCATTCGCCCTTCTCATCCTGCACGGAGTCGGCATAGATAGCCGTGGTGTGGGTGGCATCGACGGACGGCAGACTGAAATCGTTCTTGCCGATCATATCCTCTTCGGGTCGTGACGGGATCTTGACATCCGTCACATCGTAGCGCAGCGGCGGCAGTTGAGCCACCCACTCGCCCGTTGCGGGATCGGTCTCTACTACGATATAGTTCTTGCCGGCGGGCACAAATGCATGTCCGCGCGGACTGACGTAGCGCAAGGTGTCGCTGCTGATGTCGTAGGATACGCTGGTGCTGCTGGCATCCGGCGTCGTGGCGTTCAGGTAGCCGTTCTCGTTCGACAGGTGCAGCTCCAGTTTAGCCTGACCGATAGTGGCCTGGCTTACACCCAGACCTAAGGGCTTGTCATTCTCTATATCACCGCCCGTAACACGTCCTGCCACCGTGACGGTGGTCTGGTCGTAGAAGGTCAGACCGCTCAACTCGCGGTCGAAGGTATGACGCACACCTACGCCCTCCGGGTCTGCCGGGTAACGACCGTCGTTAAGGAAAGTGTGCTCCTGCTTCTTGATCGACACGAAGTGATCGCCTATGGGCACGCTCACCTCAAACTCGCCGTAGTCATTGGTCATCACCGCCTCACCGTCGCGCGAGGCGATAGAGCCGTCCACATAGATATATGCCTCCTGCACCGGTATGGTGGTGTGCTCGTAGTAGGCTACACCCCGCACGCGGAACGAACTGACGTCGTCAAAGTCCACACTGTTGTGTACCAGCGAGTTATTACCTATATAGCGCAACTGCTGCGTGGGGTTGAACCGGTGAACGCCAAAGGTAGGCACAATCGAATAGGTGGCTCCTGCGCCGGCGAAAGGTATGCCCTGGATGATATAGTTGCCGTCCTGATCCGTCTTGGCTTTCAGCGACAAGGCGGATGGCGTGAGCGTGGAGGTCTCGGCGTTGCTGCCCACCTTGCCGTGATGCTGGTGGTAGAACGTGCCGTCCTGCGAATAGTCGAAGAACTGATATTTGAGCCCTTCGTCAAACGTCCAATAGGTCTCCAGGTTCGGCTCGTTACCGATGAGCAGATGATCGTAGTTCTCGTTCACCTCCTCCTCACTCAGGCACTTCGTCCACAGGCGGAACTCATCGGCGTAGCCCTTGAAATAACCTAGACGGAACTGATCCGGCTCCGGCTGACTGTCGATCACTCCCAGCCCCGTTGTCAGCGTCTGCACCGCCTTGCTGCGGGTCACGCTGCCGTTCTCGTCCTGACTGATCAGGTACGCCGTCAGGGTGTTCCCGCTGCGGGTGAAGGTCAGGAAGCTGTAGGTCTCCGGCTGTACGGTCAGACCTGCAAACGGGTACTCGTTCGAAGCCTGGTCATCGCCGCCGATGAACGACAGACTGCCGTCGGCACTGAGCGAGAACAGGTTGTTGTTAGCCAGATACAGGAACCAGCTGTCCTGCAGCTGCTCCGGATAGATCCATAACTGGACGGAGAAGTCGCCGCTGAGTAGACCGGCCAGGTAGTCCTCACTCGGGTACTGCCATAGCACCGCACCGCGGTCGGTGGTGAAGTGCATGGAGTGGTACTGCTCGTTGCCGTCGCCCGAAGCATCGGACTTCATCGCCACCACATCCACACCGGCAACGGCCGTGCCGGTCGAGCCGTAGGTGATACGTCCGCTCACGGTACCTGTGGTGCGCGCAAAGCCGATGTCCGTGATCTCGTTCTCTATCACCGTACCGTCCGGACATTTGTCCTGCACTGTGATGCGATAGTCGTAATACACACCGGGCAGCGGTGTCTCATCGGTGAACAGCAGGTACTCATCCGCACTCGACATCCGATGGATAGTCGTCCACGGATCGCTTGTACGCTCCGCCAGGCGGCGGTCAACGATATAGGTCTTGGAGGTATTGGTCTCCTGCTGCTGGTTGACTTGCCAGGCGAGCTTGACCACGCCGGGATAGACACCTTTCTCGGCATCGAAATCCACGAACAGCGTGCCCTGACCGATACCTTTCTTGGCAGTGGTTACCTCGCTGAGCTTGACATCGTCTATCCAGCCTTCCACGCGGTAGGTGCGCGGCTGACAACCGTTGATCGGCTCCGCCGTATAGGGCACACCCGTAGCTGCGTCCACACCGTTCTGACGATCCAGATGCTCCTGCGTGGTGCGGTGTTGCCATACGTAATCGGTCTGGTAATCGCCGGGAACAATGGTATAGATAGGCTCGGTCTCGTCGTTGACAAAGATCTTGAACGTGTGCCCGAAGCCCTCCGGATAGCCGTCAGATGTCCATGCCAGTTCGATGTAGTCGAGGAACGCCTCCGACCGGAAGTTGTTCACCGGCATCGAACGGCTGCAACTGATTGTTTTCGACACAGCCGCCTGCTCTTTCTGCGTGTTGATATCCCACGCGTTGGATACGTAATAGAGCGTATAGGTCTCTTCCTGCTCGTTGCGGAAGCCTCTGTCGGAGTATGACCGCTGACCGGGGTCGAGCGTAGCTATCTGCGTGTTGCCGCGGTAGAGCACCCACTGAAAATCCATATAGTTGCCCGGCGTACTGCCGAGCGTCCAGGTCAGATATACCGATTGGGTCGCCTGATTGAACGTGGCATCGAACGTAGCGGCCTTGATCATCGGCGGCTGGATAGTTGCCTCAAGGCTGCCCACGGCGCTGTTGTAGGCATACGAGCCGCCGTCCAGCATGTACTCCACCGTGTAGGTGCCCACCTCTGTGGCACGGGGCAGACTGCTCGAAAACGAGCCTTCCTGACCGACACGGTACTTCATCGTGCCGTAGTTGCCGCTCGGGGTGCTCGCCACAAGGAACTGCGGCGTGCCATCGTACACGATGTCTTCCGCCGCCTTCGGATGGTTGTTCACCGTCAGCGTCTGCGTGGCAAAATGCTGCTGGATATAGATGAAGTCACCACCTGCACCTTCGTTCATATCTGCCGCACCACCTAAGTCGCAACCGCGCCATAATACAGCACACGTGCTTGACCAACCGTCTTCCGCCTGACCGGAGATGCTCAGACTCTCTATCACACGCTGGGTGCTGCCGTACGAATGGAGATTGGCATGGTCACGGGTGTAGTACAAATAGACAAATCTTCCGCCGGCACCACGGTTTAGGTCGCCGTCAAAACCGGCATTCGACCCTGCACGGTAATACGTACGTCCCTCAAACGTATAGGAGTTCATCCACACCGTGGAGGCGAAGATATCGGTGATATACCCCGTCTCCGGATTGGCGTTTGAGGAGGTCTTGTACGCTATATATACCCACCATCCGCTGGCATTGTTGTTCAGGTCGCTCTCCGGCACCGTCCAGCCCCACTCGCGGTAGGAGTTTTTCACAGTCCACGCGCTGCCGCCCGTCTCTGCCCCAAGCACCATGATGTCGGTGATATACGCCTCGGCATGCACCGTCAGTGCCGCCACCGCCATCATCACACCTGCGAGCACCCGCCCGCCCCATCTGCTAATACGATGAATTGTTTTCATATCTTTTCACCTTTCAATTATTTCTTTTTTTCCGTCAAATATTACCGATATTACCAAATATTTTTCAATAATAATATTGGATATATTGGATATATTTGACTTATCTTTCCCCTTCTGTTTTTGAAACATCTTGGGTCTTTTTGACCAACACTTGATCACCTGCCATCCGTTCAATCTGTTCTTCCATACAATTCGCTGCCCTGCGCATTGTACATCCGTCCGTTGCGGATGATAAGCAGCATTCCATCCCGCAATATTTTTTGAATGCTGACTGCTGATTGCTGAACGCTTTCCACGCCCGTATGTTCCTTCGGCACGAGCAGCAGGAACGGCTCTTCCGTCGTGCCGATAGACATATTGGTCACGAACGGCACAGTTACATCCGCTATGTCCACTATCTCCGGCTGCACAAAATCCTCGCCATACAGCACCTGAAAATGGAACTCGTCCACGCCGTCCTCACCACGGATAGTGAGCACGCAATAGTGATCCTGCCTCGGCAGACTGCGCCCGCAATGCCTGAGCTCGCCGTTTTGGTCATACACCGCCACCTCGTAGCTCGGCACGCGCTTGCCGTCCGCATCCTCCTCACGTACATCGCAAAGGATGTACATAGCATTCTCCCAGGTGTCCGGCTGCTGCCATTCAGGGAAATACGTCGGCCTGTCATACAGCCCGTCATACAGCCCCTCGGCATCCGGCTCCGTATCCCATGCGCCGGCGGTTACCGCCATCAGCAGCACACAGCATAACACTATAATTCGAAACGTACTATTCATCGCAATAATTTTGGTTTATATTGGTAATATTTGACTAACACTTGATCATCGTAATAATTTTGAGATAATTCTTAGCCCTAAAGGGCACGATTACTTGTTGGTGATTTTTGACTAACACTTGAATTTGCAGATTCAAAGGTGTCAAAACAAGTGCTGATAAACTCTATTCTTCCTGCTCGTAGTAATACGAATAGTCAATACCTTTCATAAATATCTCGCGGTCGTTGATTTGGTCGGTAAGCGCTCCGCGGAGCAGTTCGCGGATGGCACTATCGTCTGTCATGCTCAGGCGCATGGCATGGAGATACTCTTTCTTGTCAATCTTACTCCAATCGACACATTGCCTGAGCGAGTGCTTGAAGATCATATCCAACCATATACGCGTGCTTCGTCCGTTGCCTTCCATGAACGGATGTGCCACATTCATCTCCACGTACTTGCTTACTATCTCTTCGAAGGTGGACTGCGGCATCGCCTCTATTTGTGCAAGGTTGTATCGAAGATACTCTGCCCGACAGAAGACTGTCCCGTCTTTCCAGATGGTGCGTGTGCGTATCTGTCCGGCAAAATCATACAGACCGCCGAAGATATACGCATGTATCTTCTGCAACGCCTTGACTGTACCTATCTCCTCATCGGCAATGATGCGACTCTCCCAGAACGTGTACGCTTTCTTGCGGCTCTGGCCGTCAATGGAGTTATCCGAATAGGTGAACCAATCCAGGAAAGCCGTGGCTTTGTTGTTCGGGATAGCTTTCGCCAACGCTATTACGCCATCATGGTCAATGGCATCGGATTTATACCGCTTACCGTCCGCAGCGAGCAGTTTCAGTTGGGTAGTGACACTAACCAACTCATTTTCGTCCTTCTTCAACTTGGCTTTGATGTACTTCCAGTAGTTGCGGTTCTTCTGGTAGTCATCTTGCTGATTGATAGCTCCCACGATGTCCAGTACCGAGAAGAACCATTTGCTCTGCCCGTCATCCCAGACACCACGTACTTTGCTGTCTTTATAGAACCGTATTGATACTTTCTGCGTCATAGACTACCTCAAAAACTTTGCAGTTGCAAAGTTACTAAAAAAAAACGATATTTGCAAGAAAAAATGAAAATAAATTCGTAACAATAGGCAGGAACGCAAGAAATGTGAGATAGATATACGAAAATGCCTACCGGCTCACTCATATTTGGAGATACTAAATCTCTCCTCTCGGGTTCTTACTCTCCATTTTTCTGCCGAACGAGAGGCAAAATCCAAAAGATGGCAGGTGGATAAGGAAAACCACCTGCCATCAATGCATGTTTTCGAATAGGTTGACCTATCTTACTTTACCTCGGTGACAGCACTCCAATCATTGCCATCATAGGCGGCAGCCTTTACCGTAGTGGTCTCTGTAAGAATGAGTTGCGAATTTTTTATTTTAGGGATTAATAATATGTTAATTAGTTTTGTCGCTTGCCGGCAAGCACCATGCGGACAGCGGCAGGTTGATGTCGCCGTGCCCTGCCGGGAAGCCGCACAGCACGGGAATATTGTACTTCTGGAAATACGGGCGGAGCATGGCTTCCACATTCGGGTAGGTGAACTCCGTGCCGCAGTCCGTAAACTCGCCGAGGATGACACCCTTGCAACGGTCGAGCACGCCGTTGAGCATGAGGATATTCAGCTGCTGGTCGATATTGTGCATCGATTCCTCCACCTCTTCGATGAACAGGATGATATCCTTGCCTACGTTCGGTCCGATAACGGGCTCCAGTCCCCATGAGCGGAGCACGTCGGCTGTCTTCGTGACGTTCTCCATCGGGGTGAAGTACGACGGGGAGATCAGTGCCACCTTGTCGCCGGGCTTCAAGTAGGCGGGTGGGGCACATTGCAGCGTAACCGGCGTCAGCGGCTGCTGCGGCTCGTCGTTCTTCTTGCAGCCTGCTGCGAGGAGCAGCAGGGCGCAAGTTGCGAGGGCCAAAAATTTAGTATTCTTAGCCACGAGGGCACGATTAACTTCGTTTTTCATTTTCCAATATATACCAATATTACGATGGTCAAGATTCAGTCAAAAAGACTAAAAAAATAACCAAAAATTTATATTGTCCATATAATCAGAATTCAAACTTCTCAATTTTGAGTAGTCCGCAGTCGGTCATCTGTTTGCTGTAGCGCTTGTAATCCGCTGTGGCTGAGTGTTTGTCCAGCGAGTCTTGGTCTTTCCATGTCTCGCAAATCATAAACACATCAGCACGTGTGGTGCTTACAAACACGTCGTATGCTATGCAGCCTGCATGTTTGCGGGATTTGTCAGCCAGCCACGCCGCTGCACGCAGCGCATCTTTGTACTGTTCCGGCTCTGACGCCTGGAAGAAACAATTCAATCGTATCATAACGTTCTTTTTTTATTTTGTAACCCTGCGGAAAGCCAATCCCGCAGGGCTGAATGATCAGAGTGCGAACTTGGCACCCGGTTTGATCTTAACTACCTTGCGAGCCGGAATGTCGATGATAGCACCGGTTGCGGGGTTCTTAGCCTTACGAGCGGCTTTTTCAACAATGGTCAGATTAGCGTAGCCCGTGAGCTGAACGCCTTCACCTTTCTTTACTGCCTCAACGGCTGCTTCCAACGCTGCGTCAATAACTTTTGCTGCCTCTGCTTTCGATACTTGTGCCTTTGCGGCAACTGCTTCAATCAATGCTGATTTGTTCATAATAAATTGGGTTTTGGTTAATAAATATAGTTAATTTGTCTGTCTATTGCATAAGTCAAATTGGATACTTTTAGTCAAAAATTACCCAAATTATCCTCCAAATAGATGTGGGCTATTCCTTCACCGTAATCACCAGCGACAGGTCACAGTTCTTGAGGATCTCAATCATCTTGTCCTCGTCGAAGGCGATGCAGCCGCCGGTATAGGGCTTCGGGCCTTTCACGTGCACGAAGATGGCACTGCCGTTGGGATAGACGCACTCCTTGTTGAAGTCCGTAGCGATGCCGTAGTTGTAGTGCGGCTGGTAGGAGTACATATCCTCACCCTTGCAGGGATGATGCACGGCGGCGGTGTCGATGATCTGGTTGTAGTACTCGCAATCCTCGTCGCAGGCAAAGTGCGACGGCGTGATGTCGATATACGGCATCGTTGTGCCAGGATTGGGCTTGATACCGAACGCCGACAACGGACGCAGCGTGCCGGTAGGGGTCTTGGCGTCGCCCTCACCGGTCTTGCCTATACCGTTCTTGCCGACAAACACGTCAGTCTCGAACAGCACCTTGCCGTCCACGGTCAGACGAGCCTTGGCTGCACTACCTTGTACATCATATACCTCCAGCAGCTGACCTTTTGCAGCGTTCTTGTCCTTGCAGAAATTCATCACGCATACTACACTTGCGCCGCATACAATCATCATCGCTGCAATAATTATCTTCTTCATAACAATTTAACAATTTAACACTTCACCGATTTAACAATTTAACAAAATCTACTCTTCCGGTGGCGCGATGCTTTGCAACTTGCTGAAGTACTCGCGGCTGAGCTGCTTGTAGCGTTCGATGGTCGCCTCGCTGCTGGTGTCGGCACGAATGACCTCATAGTACACATGCGCCTGCCCCGGCTCCACACCCGTGACGGAGTAGATATACTCGTACCGCTCATAGCCTATCGTCTCGCGCACCATCTGCTCGGGGTCAGCGGCGTAGAACATGCCGTAGGTCTTGACCTGTACCTCGGTCATCAGCGAGTCGAACTGCAGGTTGACAATATCGCCCCAATAGCCGTAATCCGATGTCTGGTGCTTGTACCGCCCGAACAGCTCCTGCTCTTTGCTGACGCTTATCAGGTACTCTACCACCTCGCCCACTGCGGTACTGTCCCATGAAGCCACCACCGTGGTACGGGCAAGGTCTTTGAGGTCAAAGGGCATGCAGTTGTCCGTCTGGCACTTGCGCTCAGCCGATTCGCGGGACTTGTAGTTGATGTCAGTCGCCACGCCGTCGTATGCCTCGGCGGTCTGCCGGGCAATGTCCTCCGTAATCGGCCCATACTGCTGCGCCAGCGCCAACGCACGGTCCATCTGTTGCTCAAACAGACTCTTCTCCGGCACCTGCTGAGTGCAGCCGGCAAGCAGCACCACAATCAGCAGGAGCACTATGTTGAACCGCTTTGTCATGGGTAGGTATTAGGATCAGTCGGATATTATTTGCCTTGAATAATATAGTCCACAGCCCTCTCCAATTGGTTGTCACGACCGGTGGATAGCCAGAGGTCAACATCCAGCGGGCACTCGATGTCCGGTTCAAAGCCGTACCCTTCCACGGGTTTATATTCGCCATTCTTGTTCGGATAAAGGCACACATATTTCGGTATATATCCATATATGGGTGTTGTGCCATTAACACCGAACGCACCCGAATAGGTCTCGCTGTACGCTTCGGGGTCAGGGTTGAGCGCACTCAGTCCTCCGAAGGTGCGGGTACCGATGAAGCAACCGTTGGGTTGTGATTTGACACCATACGTGGTGTTCTCGGCCATACTCATCGAATTGGTGTTGGCCAGCACCACAATGGGACGATCGTTAATCACCTCGTGTTCCCCTTCATAGGTCTGTACCATGAACGGCGTGATCGGTCCGAAATCCAAGCGTCCGACACCGTCCTTGACACGCAAGCGGTGAGATTCCCAGCCTCCGGAAGGCAACAACGCACCCAACAGGTACTGATAGTCGAACACATAGCCGCCAACGTTATTACGCATATCGATGATCACACCGCCCAATTCTCCTGCCTTGTGTAAGGTCTGAATGGTGTCGAACCAATGATGCCAAACGCGCTCCACCGCCAGGTGGTATGACTCGTACACCGAACCGGGTATCGGTTTCTGCTTGTAGACTGGATTAAAATGTCCTGTCAGACCGCACGCACCCAAACGCAGATAGGCAATGTTGCCATCAAAAAGCGCGAAACGGATCGTCTTTACCATATCTTCTGCTAACATATCCTCAACGGGAACCATCTCCGCACCTATCTGCTGAGCGGTTAAGGCATATTTCGTACACAAGTCGTTAAACAACGGCCTCATGATGGCGATGAAGGCCGACAACATGCTTCTAGGCATCTGGAAAGATTCTATCATCTGGTCCGTTTCGGTCTTCAAGTTCTTTGCAGACTCATAAACGGCATTGTTTGTATCATCCGGTCCACCGGCAGCATCTATCTTTGCTATATAGGCCACCGCCGCGCGATT
>DBXI01000058.1 GCA_002309255.1 Bacteroidales bacterium UBA1216
ATCCAACTCAATGTGGCAGAAGGCATTGAGGAAGTCGATGCATCCGCCATGCTTGGCGGATACCGCAAAATCCTCATCAACGGCATTCTCTACATCGAGCGCAACGGAGAGAAATACGATGCCACCGGCAAGAGAGTGTCTGAGAAATAAATCATAGTTTTTCTGATATTCTCCCCAGAGGCGGAGCACTTTGACGGTGCTTCGCCTCTTTCTTTGTGTCCTTGTGTGCGTGCAAGGGCGAGAGCGAGGTGGTTGTATTCCACTACACCGTGAAGGTCGGCACGCAAATCACGGACCTCGCCGGCAGCGAAGGAAGAGTGACGCCTGTCCGCGTCCATGATTCGTTTGAGGTGACCGGTGTGGACGGCACGTTCAGCGTGAGCGTCTATAGCATGTCGGGCAAACTGCTGATGAAGATAGAGCAGATGCAGAGCGGCCGCCGTGTGAACGCCTCCGCCTTGCAGCCCGGCATCCATCTTGTGGTGGTGAACGGCGAAAACGCATACTTCACACAGCGGATAATCAAGGACTAAACGCAACGTAGCCTACCCGTGCGTCTTGTGCGAGAGGTAGAGTAAAACGACCTATTCGAATAGCAGGCAGCCGATGGGTTGCCTGCGTTCGTTTGCAGAAAGATATAGGAAAAAGTGAAGTCTAGAACAGGACCATCACGGGACCATCTCCCGACGAGAGCATAAAAATATTACTTTCAGAACAATCACCCCATAATAGGAAAAATCCAACTTTAGGCCAAGAGATCAATAACCATCCTTCCAAAAATCAAGGCACTCCGAACTTTTTTGCGTTTTCACTCCGAACTTTTTTGTGTTTTTATTCCGAACCATAAGTGTCCACTAAAATAAAACAAAAACATACATAAACCCTTTTGAGCGTTTTAAAACTAACGTTTCATGTGCTAATTGCCGCTAAAAACTCCTCGAAAGTGAACTTTCGGATAGTTTTTATCACCAATTATCACCCCTCTGAGAGCAAAACACTCAAAAGAAATAAACATAAAAAACATGTTCGTTTCAAAGCATTGCTTATGTAAAGGCTTATGGTATAGCAGATTCATAGGCATATGAAAAAGGTAAATGGACAACAATGATTAGCTACAACTAATAGTCAGTCAAAATGACTAAGTTGTCTAAATTGTCTAAATGTCTAAATCGAATATAAAAGCAAGATATGCAATGTATTACAAATAGACAAAATAGACATTTAGACAATTTAGACATGCAAAAAAATCAACTCAAAGCTGTCAGAGCACCCCATTCGAGCAAAGCTCTCTGGGCCCCCCACACGCACCGAGCAGTTGACGAAGAGGTGCGATGGGGGGAAGAGGTTGCGGAGACGGCAGGTAAACGTCAGCAGAATGTCTCGAGTATTGTCTAGGATTGGCAGGTAGATGACAATGAGATGACGGGGAAATGGTTTCGCGTTAAAATGTTAAGCTATTAAATTGTTAAGGTGTTAAGCTGTTAAATTGTTAAGGCATTAAATTGTTAAGCTGTTAAGGTGTTAGGTGTTGAATTGTTAAAATGTAAAAAAAAACGTGTCGGGGTGTTTTATTTTGAGAGAAAATTTGCAAATGTCGATTTTTTTTCGTAACTTTGCGGGCGGAAATAGAAAAAGCCATACATAGAAATAGTAAACGCTATACAGAAGCTTTGAAACAAATATATACATTGATAGCAGTCGGTGTGCTGAGCCTATGCGTACTGACAGGTTGCAGTGGGTGCAGTAAGTCATCGACGGAAGAACAGGAGATAGCCGAGACGAACAGGGTTTCGTACCCGGGGCGTACGTTCAACTACAAGACAGCATTCAACGATCTGCAGTCGAAGCAGCACGCCGTAGCCAGCCGTATCGGTCTGCCTCGTCCGCCTAAGGATCGCGACGACGCGTCATCGATGCGCGGTCGGCTGGTTGAGGTCAAGACGAACGAGAACTACATCGTGGACGAGTTGACGCACTCTGTTCCCTACCTGATTCCTGCAGCCAAACGCGAGTTGGATGCCATAGGCGAGGAGTGGGCGGACATATTGCAGCGCAACGGGCTGCCGCACTATCGGTTCTACGTGACGTCTATCCTGCGTACGCAGCAGGATATCAAGTACCTGCAGCGTAGCGGGAACATCAACTCCGTGACGCAGAGCTGCCACTGCTACGGTACGACTTTCGACCTGGCGTATATGCGCTACGACAAGGTGACACGCACCTGCGACTATATGCACGAGGATAACCTGAAGCTCGTACTGGGGCAGGTGCTGCTCAACCACAAGCGGGCAGGGAAGATTTACGTAAAGTACGAAGCGAAGCAGTCGTGCTTCCATGTGACGGTGAAGGGGAATTGAAAGGTGAAAGGTGAAAGGATGAAGCAGAGTTCACATATCGTGGTGCCGGAAGGGTTAAAGACAGTGCTGCTGCATGCGTGCTGCGCGCCGTGCTCGTCGGCTATCGTGGAGTGGCTGCTTGCGCATGAGATAGAGCCGGTGATCTACTACTTCAACCCGAACATCTGGCCGCGCGAGGAGTACGAGATACGTAAGCAGGAAAGCAAGCGGCACGCGGAGAGCCTGGGTGTCCGATGGATAGAGGGAGACGGATTAGTGGATGAGCGGGTTAGTGGGTTAGAGTGTTATGGGCATGAGCAGTGGCGGGAGGCGGTGTGCGGACTGGAGGATGAGCCGGAACGCGGCAAGCGGTGCGAGATGTGCTTCTACCATCGGCTGCTGGCTACGGCAAACAAAGCGCAGGAGCTGTGCATCGGATGGTTCGCAACGACGCTGGCTTCGTCGCGGTGGAAGAACATAGAGCAGGTGAACGCCGCCGGGATGAAAGCAGCCGAACAGGTCGCGGGCGTGCAATTCTGGGCGCAGAACTGGCGAAAGGACGGCCTGCAAGATCGCAGGAATACGTTACTGAAGGAGTATAATTTCTATAATCAAGAATACTGCGGATGCGAGTTTAGTATCCGTCAACAAAATACTATATCATGAAAGCACTGGTTAAACGTTATGCCAAGCCCGGCATCTGGATGGAAGAGGTGCCGATCCCGGAGGTGGGAGTGAACGATGTGCTGATCAAGGTAAAGAAAGCCGCCATCTGCGGCACCGATCTGCACATGTACAAGTGGGACGAGTGGAGTCAGTCGCACTGCCGTCCGCCATACACGATGGGTCACGAGTTCGTGGGCGAAGTGGCGTATACGGGTTCGGGAGTGAAGAACATCAAGATAGGCGAGCGTGTGACCGCCGAGGGGCACATCGTGTGCGGACAGTGCCGTAACTGCCGCCGCGGGATGGGGCACGTGTGCGAGAACACGATATCTGTGGGTATCAAGGGCAAGGACGGCTGCTTTGCGGAGTACGTGACGATCCCCGAGTCGAATGTGGTGAAGCTGCGTGGCGAGATCCCCGATGACTTTGCGGCTATCATGGATCCCTTCGGCAACGCTACGCACACCGCGCTGGCTTTCCCCCTGCTTGGCGAGGATGTGCTGATCACCGGTGCCGGACTGATAGGTACGATGGCGGCAGGCATATGCCGGTTTGCCGGAGCGAAGAACATCGTGGTGACGGACATCAACCCGCTGCGTCTGGATATAGCGCGCCGGATGGGCGCGACGCTGACCGTGGACGGCAGCAAGGGCGAGACGGTGGAGCAGGCGATGAAGCAATTGGGCATCCGCGGCTTTGATGTCGGACTGGAGATGTCCGGCGCGCCGGCTGCGTTCAATGATATGATCGCACACATGTACAAGGGAGCGAACATCGCCCAATTAGGTATCCTGCCCAAGAACACGCAGGTCAACTGGAGCGACGTGATCTTCAACGCACTGACCATCAAGGGTATAACAGGTCGCCGCATGTGGGAGACCTGGTATCAGATGGAGCAGATGCTACTGGGCGGACTGGACTTAAGTCCCGTGATCACCCACCGTTTTGCCTTCGACGACTTCCAGAAAGGCTTTGACGTCATGGTCAGCGGTCAATGCGGTAAAGTATTGTTAGAATTATAGTTATGCATAGATCAGGTTTCGTTAACATAGTGGGAAATCCCAATGTCGGTAAATCGACGCTGATGAACGCGTTGGTGGGTGAGCGGCTGAGCATCATCACCTCGAAGGCGCAGACGACGCGTCACAGAATCATGGGGATAGTGAACGGTGAGGATTTTCAGATCGTCTACTCCGACACGCCGGGCGTGCTCAAACCCAACTACAAGCTGCAGGAGCAGATGTTGGAGTTCAGTCAGGGCGCGCTGGTGGATGCCGACGTGCTGCTGTACGTAACGGATGTGCAAGACACACCGGACAAGAACGCCGAGTTCCTGGCTAAGGTGAAGCGGATGAGCGGGGTAGCGGATGAGCGGAGTAGCGGACAGAGGGTAAAGGTGTTCTTGCTGATCAACAAAATCGACCTGACTACGCCCGAGACGCTGGATAACCTCGTCGCCTACTGGCAGAAAGAGCTACCCGAGGCGCAGATTTTCCCGCTATCGGCAAAGGAGAAGTTCGGCATCAACCAGTTGTTCAACGCCATCAAGAACGCTCTGCCGGAGTGTCCGCCGTTCTTTCCGAACGACCAGCTGACGGATAAGTCGTCGCGGTTCTTCGTGAACGAGATCATCCGCGAGAAGATCCTGCTCAGCTATGACAAAGAGATCCCCTACTCCACCGAGGTGGAGGTAGAGACGTTCAAGGATGAGCCGGCAAGCCCGCAGCACCCGCGTGGATTGATACGCATACAAGCCGTCATCTACGTGGAGCGCGAGAGCCAGAAAGGCATCATCATCGGACGTCAGGGCGCGGCGCTGAAGAAAGTAGGATCAGCGGCAAGGAAGGACATAGAGGCGTTCTTCGACAAACCCGTGTTCCTCGAGTTGTTCGTAAAGGTGGACAAAGACTGGCGCTCGAATGTGAGCCGACTCAAACATTATGGATACGACTTATCGTAAAGAGACAATACTAACGTTTCCTACTTGAGGGGGAACAAACTGAAAATAAATGAATGAGTTTTTAGAAAAAGAAGAGCAGGTGCTCAAGATGCTCAAGACCGTGTATGACCCTGAGATACCGGTGAACATATACGATCTTGGGCTGATTTACCGCATTGATATCAGCGATGAGGGTGTATGCTGTATAGATATGACGCTGACGGCGCCAAGCTGTCCGGCGTCGGATTTCCTGATGGAGGATATCCGGCAGAAGGTCGGCACTGTGGAGGGTATCAAAGAGGTTAACGTCAATCTGGTGTTTGAACCCGAGTGGACAAAAGATATGATGTCGGAAGAGGCGAAGCTGGAACTCGGATTCCTCTAATCTTTAAATCTTTCAATAAGAAATATGATATATTTCCTGAGTGATGCACATATAGGCAGTAGGGCGATGGACGATCCACTGCATCAGTTGCAGTTCGTGCAATTGCTGGAGGAGTTGGCGCAAGATGCGTCAGCGATCTATTTGCTTGGGGATATATTTGACTTCTGGAGCGAGTACTTCTGGCGGGACGAGTCGAAGGATGAGTATCGTCCGCTGCTGGATTGCTTGAAGGGACTGACAGACAAGGGGATAGATGTGCATTTCTTCATTGGCAACCACGATATATGGACGTATGGGGAGCTGGCGCGTCGCACGGGGATGAAGGTACATCGTGAAGCAGAGTTGCTGACGATCGGCGGCAAGCGCTGCATGCTGGCACACGGCGACGGGCTCGTACCGAGCGGCTACCTGAAACAGTTCCCGAAAGAGATACAGCGCAAGATCCGCTCGTTCATGCGGCTCAGACGTTTGTTCCACAATCCGGTGGCGCAGTTCTTCTTCCGCCTTGTGCCGCCCTCATGGGGCAACAAGATAGGTTACGACTGGGCAAAGAGCTCGCGGCTGAAAGAGCTCGCCAACCCCTGCGGCTACAAAGGTGAGAACAGGGAAGAGCTTGTGTTGTTTGCAAAGGAGATGGAACAAGCGCAGCATATCGATTACTACATTTTCGGGCACAGGCATATTGAGCTGGACTTGGAGTTAGCCTCCGGTGCACGCGTAATTATATTAGGCGACTGCTTCCGCCAGTGGACGTACGCAAGAATGAATGAACAAGGCAAATTGGAATTACTATGCATACAAGAGCAGAACAATTAGCGGCATTTGATCGGCTGCTGACGATCATGGACGAGCTCCGAGAGAAGTGTCCGTGGGACAGAAAACAGACGTTTGACAGCCTGAGGCAGA
Source organism: Bacteroidales bacterium UBA1216 (assembly GCA_002309255.1). Taxonomy (GTDB): domain Bacteria; phylum Bacteroidota; class Bacteroidia; order Bacteroidales; family Paludibacteraceae; genus Colicola. Next base: position 6,233 of record DBXI01000058.1, read on the forward strand.
ACACAATAGAAGAGACCTTTGAGTTGGCGAACGCTATATCCAAGCATGACATGCAGGAGATCAGCAAGGAGCTGGGCGATGTGCTGTTGCACGTGATCTTCTACGCCAAAATGGGTAGCGAAGAGAAATGGAATTTCTCCTGTTCACAGAGCGATGAACCGCTCGAAAATTTCGATATAGCCGATGTCTGCAACCGCATCAGTGACAAGTTGATCTTCCGCCATCCTCATGTTTATGGAGAGGCAGCCGCAGCCAACGCCGAGGAGGTGAGCAAGCTCTGGGAGCAGGTCAAACTCAAAGAGAAAGGCAGCACACACACCGTACTGGGTGGGATCCCAGAAGCACTGCCATCGTTGGTGAAGGCGTATAGAATACAGGACAAGGTAGCCAACGTGGGCTTTGACTGGGAGAAACGCGAGGATGTGTGGGATAAGGTGAAGGAAGAGATCCGTGAGTTCGAGGAAGACCCGTCGGAGGCCGAGCTGGGCGATGTGCTGTTTGCTCTGATCAATGCAGCGCGGCTATACAAGCTCAAGCCCGATAACGCGCTTGAGCAGACAAACCTGAAGTTCATCCGCCGGTTCAACTATGTGGAAGCCAAGGCGAAAGAGCAAGGGCGTGAGCTGAAAGACATGACGCTTGCCGAAATGGATGCGCTCTGGAACGAGGCAAAAAAGAACGAGTCCCAATAGGGACCCGTGGTGCGGCATAAAAGACTCGAACTTTCACTCCGTGAGGAACTAGATCCTAAGTCTAGCGCGTCTACCAATTCCGCCAATGCCGCGTGCAAACGCAGTGAGCACGCGGCATCATCTGCGAAAGCGGATGCAAAGATACAACAATTATTTGACAAATGCAAGAGAATTCGCAATTTTTTTATCATAAACTACCAAATAATATCAAAATTGTTCACTGCCGTACGCAATCAGCGGTGGCTTATGTGGGTGTGATGATTGGTGCCGGCACTCGCGACGAACGTCCGGAAGAGAACGGGGTGGCACATTACATCGAGCACTGTGTGTTCAAAGGCACAGTGTTCCACTCGGCTCGTCAGATCATCAGTCAGATCGAAGGCGTAGGTGGTGAGATCAATGCGTACACCACCAAAGAGGAGACCACGTTCTACGCCGCGACGCTTAACGAGCATGTGCCGCAGACGCTCCGTCTGATCTCCGAGATGGTGCTCTGTCCCACGTTCCCCAAGGCTGAGACGGACAAGGAGCGGATGGTGATCTATGACGAGATAGAGAGCTACAACGATTCGCCGAGCGAGCTGATCTACGATGATTTTGAGAACATGCTGTTTGCCGGGCACTCGCTGGCGCAGCCTATCTTAGGCACAAAGAAGACCCTGCGACATATATCCGCCTCGCCCGATCGTCCGCGTGCATGGATGGCGCAGCACTACAGGCCTGAGCGGATGGTGGTATTCTGTCAGGGCGATATATCTGCTTCGCGGTTCGTGCGGCTGGTAGAGCAATCCTTTGGCGACTACATCAACACGCTGCCACCGGATAGGCAACTGTCGTTTTCGCAGGAGCAGGATCAGCGTCCGCAATCTGCTTCGTATCAGAAGCATACGCATCAGACGCACGTGATGTTAGGTGCACGCTCCTACCCTATTGGCCATGACAAGCAACTGCCGTTGTACCTGCTGAACAATATCCTTGGCGGCGGCAGCCTGAACTCACGGCTGAACATCGCCTTACGCGAGGCGCGCGGATTGGTTTATACGATCGAGTCGACCTACACGCCGCTGTCGGACACAGGCTACTGGAGCACGTACTTCGCCTGCGAGCCTGAGCAGCTGGAGCAATGTATGGCGGTGATCAGCAGAGAGTTGAGGCGACTAATCCGCACCCCGCTTACAGCGCGCGAACTCAAAGCCGCGCTGCGCCAACTGCGCGGACAGATGGCCATCAGTGCGCAGAACGCCGAGAACAACGCTCTGAGCATGGCCAAATCCGTGCTCTACCGCGACTATGCACCCACCTGGCAGCAGACCTATGAACAGATCACACAGATCACGCCCGAACAGATGCAACAGGTGGCACAAGAGGTGCTCGAACCCGAAAACCTCGTCGTGCTCAAATACGAATGAGCACAAAGTGCGCAAATTTGACAATAAGAAAGGTTTTTATCGGCAAAAGATGCCAAAATAGCAAAATAAATATGCAAAGTGTAACTTTTTTGGCATAATATTTGCAAAAGTGATAAAAAAGTTGTATCTTTGCAGACTTTTATTGTGTGATAAAAACTACGGATAAAAAAAACTGTATAAATATGAAAAGATTAATCTTATTAGCTGCGCTTGTTAGCAGCATGATGTATGTTCAGGCAGTTGGGCGTCCTCAGGGCTTGAGCGAGTACAAGTTAGATAACGGTCTGACCGTATTGTTGTGGGAGGATCACGACCAGCCGGATGTGACGGGCTACGTAGTAGTACGTGCCGGTGCGGTGGACGAACCTGCCGAGTATACGGGTTTGGCGCACTACCTGGAGCACATGTTGTTCAAGGGTACGCAGCGCATCGGTGCACTCGACTGGGATGCTGAGAAGCCGATCTACGACTCGATCATCGCCCTGTACGACCAGTACAGCGAGGCCACCGATCCGAAGGTGCGTGCCGAGCTCGCCAAGCAGATCAACGAGTGCTCGATGCGTGAGGCTAAGGTCTCATCAACCGAGGATTTCTTCCACCTGCTCGACCTGATTGGTGCCGAGGGCGTGAACGCCTACACCTCGTACGACGTAACGTGCTATCACAACTCGTTCCCCGCCGCCGAGATGTACCGCTGGCTCACGATCTTCTCCGACCGACTGATCAACCCCGTGTTCCGCACGTTCCAGGCTGAGCTGGAGAACGTTTTTGAGGAGTACAACATGTACGCCAACGAGCCGTCATCGCAAGTATCGAAGCAGCTGTTTGCCGACATCTACAAGGGCTGCCCGTACGAGCGCGACGTGATCGGTCTGCCCGAGCACCTGAAGAACCCGCGTCTAAGTAAGCTCATCGAGTTCTACAACACATGGTACGTGCCTAACAACATGGCGCTGGTTCTTGTGGGTGACTTTGACACGGAGACCACCAAACCGATGATCCAGGAGACCTTCAGTCGCTTGGAGCCCAAGGAGTTGCCCATTCGTCCGGATTATCCGGAGGTATCGTTTGCCGGCAACCCCTCCAAGCACTATAACCTTGGCTACAGCCCCGCGGAGGTGTGGATCTATCAGGGTGTGAAGGAAGGTGACCCCGATCAGGATGTACTGGACTTCGTACTGGCACTGTTGTACAACGGCCAGACGGGTCTGCTGGACAAGCTGAGCACCAAGGGTGACGTACAGTCCGCAGCTGCGTTCAGCGATGCACGTCGTAACACCGGACGTATCATCATCGATGCAACGCCGTACTACGATGCTAACCAGCAGCAATTCGAGGACAGCAAGACCACCGCGTCCATCGTGATGCGCGAAGTAGACAAAATCAAGAACGGCGATATACCTGACGAGCTCATTGCCAACGTAAAACGTCTGTACGCACAGTCGTTCAAGACGGCTGACGAGTCATCGGCCGCTAAGATGAACCGTTTGGTGGATGCCTTCACCTACGGCAAGCCTGTGGATGATATCTTCACCGAGAACGAGCGCATACAGGCGCTGACCAAAGAGGAGATCGTACGCGTGGCAAAGAAGTACTTCGATGCTCCGTACATGACTATCTCCTTCGATGAGAGCAGCAAGCCCTGGAAGGCTAACCCGCTGCCCAAGCCCGACATCAAACCGCTTGACCCCGTCAAGGATGCCAAGACCGCTTATGCCGATGCCTTCAAGCAGCTGCCTAAGGGCGAACTGAAGCAGACCTTCAACGACTTTAACGATGTGAAGGTGAGCTCACTTGGCGAGAACGTAACGCTGCACTACACGCCTAACGCGAAGAACGACGTGTTCACCCTACAACTCCGCTACGGCGTAGGAGCACACGAGATGCCGCTGCTCCCGTATGCTACCTCATTGATGGAGAATGCAGGCATCATGGGCGCGAAAAACATTGAGGGTAAGGATTTCGACCAGCAGGTAGCTGAACTCGGTGGTTCGGTTTCCTATGGCTGCAACGACTCGTACTTCTACGTGATGATCACCGGTGAGGACGAGAACCTGGCCAAGATTATGAATCTGGCTACCCGTCAACTGCTGATGCCGTATTTGGAACAGAAGCAACTGGATGCAGTCAAGGGTAGTGTATTCTTTGACCGTCTGTCGCGTCAGAAACGTACGGCTGTGCAGAAATCTGCACTGGTGCAGTACGCGCTGTATGGCAAGAAGTCACAGTACTTGGACGAAGTACCGTTTGCAGATGTATGGGGACTGGAGTTGCCGAAGGTACAGGCGCTTGTAGCGCAAGCACGTACGTATGCGCTTGACGTATATTATTGTGGTACGCTCCCTCAGGACAAGCTCGTAGCTGAGCTGCCGCTGACCGAAGGAATGAAGCCGTCAACCTCACCGTTCATCCTCGACCGTGTGTCGTACGACAAGCCGACCATCCTGTTCCTGCCGAACGGAAATGTGCAACAAGCTGACCTGTACTTCTACATCAACGGCCGTCCGTACGATATAGCATCGGATGTGCAGTCGGATGCGTTCAACCAGTACATGTCAGGCGGCTTCACGGGCATCGTGCTCAACGAGATCCGCGTGAAACGTTCGATGGCTTACTCTGCGTACGGATACGACGCAACGCCTGTGCTGCCGGGTAAGGAATGCTTCTTCTACGGCTACGTAGGTACGCAGTGCGACAAGGTGGCGGATGCAGTCAGTGTATATATGGATATCCTCAACGATATGCCGGCTGACTCCACGAACATCGAGTCGCTCCGCGCGGCTATCAAGCAGGCCTCGCAGACCGCCAAGCCGTCAATGCGTAGCAAAGCTGCAACCTTCGAGAGTTGGCAACGGCTCGGCTACAACGAGGATCCCGCCAAGGTCAACGCCGAAGCTATCGATGCGCTCAGCTTCAGCGATGTACAAAAGTTCTACGAGGATAACATCAAGGGCAAACCGGTTACGATCATCCTGATGGGTGACCCGAAGAAGATTGACCTGAAGGCTATCGAGGCCAAGGTAGGTTGCAAGGTAACCAAACTCTCGCCGGCGAAGATCTTCAACTCCACGCAGGAGCTCTTCGACGCGCTGATGTAATCATTCAACATACGGGTTAGTGCGTGAGCACTACCCGTTTGACGAGCAATAAATCAAATTAATCAAATAGTTATGAGGAAATTATTTTCACTATTAGCGCTCTGCTTGTGCTGCGCGTATGCGTTGGCCGACAAGCAGGTAAGCGGTGTAGTAGTTGATGAACAAGGCGAGCCTGTGATAGGCGCGTCCATTCAAGTTCTTGGTACGACCTTAGGTACGATTACCGATATTGATGGCGTATTCGAGTTAACCATCCCCGATGATGCCAATCAGATCAAGGTGACCTCCATAGGTATGCAGGAGCAGATCTTGGAGCCCAAGCGCTCGATGCGCATCGTGATGAAGGAGCACACCGAGGTCATCCAAGAGGTGGTTGTTACCGGTTACGGAAACGTGACCAAAGGTTCATACACCGGTTCAGCACAAGCTGTTGATGCTGAGACTATTGACAAGAAAGCCCCCACCGAGATCACCAAGGCTCTGGCCGGTGAGATAGCCGGTGTGCAGGTGTTCAACACCTCCGGTCAGCCGGGCACGAACGCTTCGGTGTATATCCGCGGCTACGGTTCGATCAATGGTAGTTCGGCTCCTCTGTACATCGTTGACGGTGTGACCTATGACGGTGACATCTCGTCCATCGACCCGAGCGATATAGCCTCCACCACCGTGCTTAAGGACGCTACGGCAACCTCGTTGTACGGTGCACGCGGTGCTAATGGTGTGATTGTGATCAATACGAAAAAAGGTACAACAGGCGAAGAAGGACATATCGACGTTGACGTGAAGTACGGCGCTAACATGCGTCTGCTGCCACTCTACGACGTAATCACCAGCCCGGAGGAGTATGTTACCCTGTCGTGGCAGTCGTTGTATAACTTCTACCGCGTAGTACAAAACATGCCTGAGGGGCAAGCTATTAAGACAGCTAACTCCACGTTGTATAGCAACGCCGGATTGCCTGAGGATTATAACCTCTGGGACATCCCGGGCAAGAACCTGATCAACCCCTATGATGCCAATGGATTAGTTAATCCCACCTTTGCATATGCCGACGCCAACCGTCGCAAGGGATACGAAAACCTCGAATCATGGAAGGATCATATCTTCCGCGTAGGTCAAAAGCTCGACGCCAGCGTGAAGTTCCGAGGCGGTACGGAAAAGGTAAAATACTACACATCCGTAGGCTACCTCAAAGATGAGGGCTACTATATTTCCTCAAACTACGATCGTATATCGCTGCGTTCGAACGTGGACTTTGAGCCGAAGAAATGGCTGAAGGGAAACGTGAACGTAGCCTATGCCTACACGCACTTCAACAACCCCGGTCAGCGTGGTGACGGCGCGATGAACAATGGTTTCTACTACGTGAACGCCATCCCTGCTATCTATCCCGTATTCATGCGTGATGCAGAGGGCAACATAGCCATTGACCCGCGCACCGGAGGTCCGATGTACGACTATGGTAACGAGACGAAGCGTTCGTTCGGTATGGGTATCAACCCTGCCGGCGCACTACAGCTCGACAAGGCTAACCAGACGCAACACGAGGTGGATGCCAAGGGCTCGCTGGATTTCAAGCTCTACAAGGGACTGAAATTACAGATCAATGCCGGCCTGCACTACTACAACGACCTGGCTTCCGACCTGACGAACAAGTATTACGGCGACGCTGCCGGCGTAGGTCGTATCGGACAGGAGTCGATCAACCTCTTTACCGTATCGGCGCAAGAGCTTTTGACATACAACAACACCTTTGGTGACCACACGGTGGACATCATGGTGGGTCATGAGAACTACATCTACCGCAGCAACTATGTATATGGCTACAAATCCTACCTGGCTGACGGCGAGAGCGTCGAGCTCGGTAACGCCATCAAGATGGACGAAGTGACGGGTAACACCACGCGTTTTGCTATGGAGTCGGCTCTGGCAATGGCTTCCTATACTTACGATAACCGCTACGTCATCTCCGGTACGTACCGCGCTGATGGTAGTTCGCGTTATGCAAAAGGTCACCGCTGGGGACACTTCGGATCGGTAGGTGCTGCATGGAACTTCACCAGTGAGTCGTTCATGGAGAATGCCAAAGAGTGGCTCAAGGACGGTAAGCTCCGCTTGTCATGGGGTGTGCTGGGTAATCAGGTTAACACACTGTATGCCTACACCGATATGTACACCATCGAGAACATGAACGACAAGAAGGCTTATGTATGGGCATCAAAGGGTAATCAGGACATCACTTGGGAGCGTACAAGCTCGGTTGACCTCGGCTTGGAGTTCAGCATTGGCAAGTACATGGATGCGGAGTTGGACTACTTCTACAAGGTGACGGACAACATGCTCTTCGGGCGCGCCGTAGCCCCGTCACTGGGCTACAGTTCGATCCCGACAAACGATGCGAAGATGTTGAACCAGGGCGTAGAGTTCACCTTTAAGGTGCACGCAGTGGATACACGTAACATCAAGCTGAACATCAACCTCAACGGTGCACACTATACCAACAAGATGCTGCAGATGCCTGTTGACTACTACGAGGCAGACGGAACGCCTGTACGTATGGTTATGTCCGGCGCTATGTCGGAAGGTCACTCGATGTTCGACCACTATACCATCCGCTACAAGGGCGTGAACCCCGACAACGGTAATGCACTGTTCGAGGCTTACTATGATCCGTCGCTGGGCGAACTTGGTGCCGATCTGGGTAACAGCGAGTACAACTATATCCCCTCGCTCTACCAGTGGCAACACGATAACCCCGACAAGGATCCTGAGAAAGATCTGGCTAAGGTGGATACGGAGGATTACACGATGGCGACCTCACAGTATATCGGCAAGTCGTACCTGCCTGATCTGGATGGTGGACTGGGTATCAACCTTGAGGTGTATGGCGTTACGCTGGATATCTCAACCTCCTATCGTATAGGCGGTTACGGCTACGACAATACCTACTCGGCATTGATGCAGAACGGTAACATCGGCGGCCATAACTGGCACGTGGATATCCGCAACGCATGGACAGAGAACAACCGTAACACGAACGTTCCGCGTCTATCCAACGGCCGTGACACATACGATAGCTATGCTACTGGCGGCGATCGTATGCTCACATCCAACTCGTACTTCTCACTCAACAGCGTACAGCTCGGATACAACTTCCCCAAGAAACTCATCGAGAAGATCAAGATGCAGCGCCTGAACATCTACGTATCGGGCAACAATCTGGCAATCGCCACCGCACGCCGCGGATATAACCCGATGACCTCGTTCTACGGTTCGTCTGACACCCACGGGTACTCGCCGCTGTCAACGATCATGGGTGGTATAAAACTGACGTTCTAAACGTGAAGAAGAACAGTATAATTGCAGAATAAAACAACTTATCGATATGAAAAAGTTAATCTATATACTTTCCGTTGCAGCAGTAGCGTGGACGTTTGCTGCCTGCTCGCTGGATCAGCAACCCGGCGGTAGTTCAATCACGGAGGAACAATATCAGAACATGGACGATGCTGCCGAAGGTTCGGTACGCGGCATCTATACCCTGCTGTATGCATACGGCGGTGACCACGATGTGTTTGGTCAGCGCGCGATAGATATGTATGGTGACCTGCTATGCGGCGATATGGCTATGAGTACGCAGAACTACGGCTGGTTCGTCAGCGACGAGAACATGCAGACCTATAGTCGCCGTGCGTATTTCTGGTCATACTACTACGACATCATCCGCCAGTGCAACAAGACGATCAACGCACTGGAGGCACAGGGCTTACCCAGTTTGGAGCCCAAGACTCCTCTCACCGAGGATGAGGCCAAGCGTGGCATGTACTACGCTGAGGTGCTGACTATTCGCGGCTGGGCATATGCCAGTCTGCTGCGCTACTTCACCCTGCCGCCGGCCAACATGGATCTAGATCTGGAAGCTGTGCCTATCTACACCGAGGTGGATACCAAGGGTGATACCATCAAGGGGGCACCGCGTGCCAGTGTGGGTGATGTCTATCTGCGCGTGGAGGAAGATTTGCTGACCGCTATCGACTACTTCGATGTGTACTACATGGTGAAGCGCGAGAGCAAGATAGAGATGAATGCCGACATCGCGCGCATCACGCTCGCGTACGCGTACCTCAATAAATGTGACTATACCAACGCCCTCAAGTATGCCCAGGATGCAATCAGCACCACAACGGCTACCCTGCTTCCTTTATCGGAGGTGCTCACCACGGGCTTCAATGACGCATCGAATAACAACTGGATTTGGGGCGAGGAGGTCACTGTAGTGAATACCACTGCATTGGCATCGTTCTTCGGGCAGTGCGACATCTTCTCCTACTCCTACGCTTCGGCAGGTGATGTCAAGGGTATTGACGCCAACCTGTATAAGGAGATCCAGGATCTGAAGTGGGATATCCGTGCGTTCTGGTGGTGCAACTATGCCAACTCCGGCGCCAGCAAGGCTTCGACCTACAACTATGCACCTGACGGCAAGTTCTACTCCGCCACCTCATCCAAGCTGCAGGGCGACCGCGACTGGCTGTCCGACAACGTGTACATGCGTCTGGAGCTCGCCTACCTGATCGCTGCAGAGGCTGCATGCCGCCTACATGATGATGCTACAGCTCTTGCATTCCTATTCGAGATCACCGACCGCCGCGTGATTCCATCCGATGAAACTGCTGAGCTATATGATGCATGGAAAACGGCGCTCACCGACAACGAGGATATCCTATACGCCATCCGCTACAACTGGCGCGTCGAGCTATGGGGAGAGGGATACGGATTGCAGACCTTCCGCCGATACGGCATGAACGTCACGCTGGGTGAAAACCACCTGCGCTCTACCAAGACCATCGCTCCTGTTGGACGTCAATTCACATTTGAGATCCCGACTGGCGAGCAGTACTATAACCCGTTCATCCGCTCCACAACGGAGATGGCTGCACAGTAACAACCGCCAAGGCTTGACGGCTATGGCATAAAATAAATAATTGTATAACATAAATTTATAAATCGCATTTATGAAAAAGATTTTTAGTTTTGCACTTTGTGCACTCGCACTTGTAGCAGTAACAAGTTGCAAGAAAGACGAACCGAAACCCGAACCCACTCCCGGTGAGGAAGTAACGATCACCGTTAACCCGAAGAGCCTTTCACTGAGTGTAGAGGATCAGGAGCGTTTGAGCGCTGTCGTTAAACCCGAGGGCACAACAGTGGAACTCAAATGGACAAGTACGAACACGGATGTAGCAACCGTTACCAGCGGTGGTTTGGTAACTGCAGTTGCTGAGGGTGAAGCCCTGATCATCGTTTCCGCTGAGGGAGCAAAGGCTGACACCTGCGTTGTTTCTGTTTCCAACACGGCTATCCTGGACGCATACGATTTTGCTGACTTCGGCTTATTCGGAAGTGAAATCGACTATGTGGAAGGTTCGGATACCGTGCTCACACTGTCAGACGGCGACTACAAGTGCAAAATCGGTTACATCAACGTATACGGCTGGGACGGCAATCTGTCCTACGTACGCGGCACTGGTTTCACCGGCGCTGGTTTCCTGACTTATGCTTATGTTCCTTTGTTCTGGATCATGGATGGAGAATACGCAGGTTATTATATAGGTGGCGGCGGATTTGGTATAGCTGACTGCGGTGGCGAGATCATCCCTTACGTAGCTGAAGCCGGCACCATTGATGTAGAAAAATACGGTCAGTTCATTGATTCGTATCTGGCCGAGGTGCAGAAGGAAGAGCCCGATGGCAGCAATATCCGCTGGGATCTGTATTCCGAGGGTGCTGTTGGTTCGCAGGTTTGGTATGTTGACTATACTGATCCCGAGGATCCGTACTTCAGCGTTGACTACGGATCGATCTATGCTAACGTAGAGCGTTTGGCTGTGGTTGACACCTCCGACGTAGAGCCCTTCACCTATGAAGCTGACCTGCAGTGGCTTGACTTCCTGTCCAACGACCGCTTCCGCGGATTGGCTATCCAGTATGATGAAGACAGCATCATATCGTGCGTTAAGCCATATGATATGAAGTACATCCCGCGTCACTACGGAAGCGTGGCTGCTGCTGAAGCTCCTAAGTTCCGCAAAGGCGACATGGCTAAGCGCTACTACGAGATGCCCGAACTGCCCAAGACCGGACGTATCCTGCCGAAGGATAAGTTCTATCGTAAGTAAACAGTCATCAACATAACAATAGTTGCTCACCTTTTGGGTGGGCAACTATGTGCTTTTTGATTCAAGTTCTGCCGGACTACGTGCCCAAGCCCGTATCCCGAGTATGTTTATGTCGCCTCTTATGAGAAAATATTTTGCTCTAACTATCCTCCTATCAGCCATTTGCATGGCGGTTTTCAGTGTGCCTGCTACTCCCGAGCTACTCACCATCACCCAGCCCGACGGATCGACCGTGCAGGTATATATGGTGGGCGATGAATTCGGGCACTACTTTCGTGCGCAGGACGGCACGCCTATGATCCGCAACCATTCAGGCTACCTGGAGATAGACAAGCGTGCACCGGAGGCGATTCATCGTACGCGCGCAGCACGCATCAAGGCACATAACGCAGAAGTGGGCCAATCGGTCTTCCCTACCACAGGCTCCCCGCACAGCCTGGTGATACTCGTCGGGTACAAAGATATACCTTTCGAGCAGAGTCGTGCTGACTTCGAGGCATTACTCAACAAAAAAGGCTATTCGTACAACGACGCCACAGGATCCTGCCGCGACTACTTCACCGCATCATCCAATGGGCAGTTCACACCTATCTTCGATGTGTTTGGTCCATACACCCTGCAGAACAACCGTGCGTTCTATGGAGCAGAAACGGAACGAGCCCACGATGCCAACCCCGGCTCGATGGTGGCGGAAGCATGTCAGTTGGCAGCGGCAAGCGGCGTCGATTTCTCGAACTACGACACCAACGGCGACGGACTGCTTGACAACGTATTCATCTACTACGCCGGCCACAATCAGGCGGAAGGTGGCCCAGAGGAATCCGTCTGGCCGCACCAGAGTGACATATCCTATCGGGGCATACGGCTCAACGGCGTGCTGGTAGGTTCCTATGCCTGCACATCGGAGTACCGCGGCAGCTACGGCAACGTACGATGCGGCATTGGTACGTTCTGCCACGAGTTCGGGCACGTGATCGGTCTGCCGGATTTCTATGACACGGGCTACAACTACTACTCCGTCGGCAGTTGGGACATCATGTGCTCCGGCTCCTACAACAACTTAGGCCGCACGCCGCCTACCTACACCGCCTACGAGCGGTTCTACGAAGGTTGGCTCACTCCCGTCCAACTCACCACGCCCGGCGCATATGCCCTCTCGCCCATCGAGACAAGCAATCAGGCTTATCTGATTGCCGCTGAACCCCATAACCTTAAAGGCACTCAACCCAATCCCGCGGAGTTCTTCATGCTGGAGTACCGCGACGGCAAGGGCTGGGACATGGGGCTGCCCGGACACGGCATGCTCGTATGGCACATCGACTACTCGCCTACCGCATGGACATCCAACACGCCTAACAATGGTATAAACGGAGTGATGCGCATGCATCTGGAGGAGGCGAACGGCGTACCATGGAGCAGGCGATCCCTCGGCGAGAGCGGACGATCATCCGACCCCTATCCCGGTACGACTAACGTCACAGCCTTCACGCCGAAGCTGCACAACGGAACAACGCTCAACTACCCCGTGTTCGAGATCAGCGAACACAGCGGATTGATCAACTTCACGTTCATCCGATCAGGCTCGTCAAACATCACGGTGGATAAGTCGGCACTTGCATTCGAGACTACACTGGATGACAGCAAGAAGATCGTAGGCTGGACGCCGCAAGCGATCACTATCATGGGTAGTGGACTCAATCCGGAGAGCCCTGTCAGCCTGATCGTGAACAACAGTTCGCGCAACGGTGCATACTACCTCTATGCCGGTGACACCTACCCCGACCGGACAAGCAAGCTGTGGACAAGCAGCATCAACCTGCCTGTGCAGGCTGACTCAACGATGATGCACACGGTTTGGATCAGCTTTGTGCCGGCCGGCAGCCTCAAGCACTTCCTGTGCAACGAAGATCAGGCCGCCAACGGCACACTCACCATCCGCGGCGAAGGATCGATGAACAGCCTCTTGCTTACCGGCTTGGCGCCACGGGCATCGGAGATCACCACGCCTGTGACGGACGAACCTACGGCAGTCACACCTAACTCCTTCCGCCTGACATGGCAGCCCGTCAGCTCAGCGGAGAAGTACTACCTCTCGCTCTATAGCAAGCAGCCCGGATCATCGGAAGTAGTGCAGAGTTTCGAGGACTTCAACTCGATGGAGCAGATCAGTCTGCAGGGCTGGCAGAGCAGCACCACCCTCACCACCTCGTCGGCTAAGGCGGACGGCGTACGTGCGCTGCACCTCAAGGACTATGGCGACTACATCGTTACGGAGAACTACCCCGTAGCGGTCAACGCTATCTCCTATTGGGTCAATGCGATGGCCACCGATGCCGACACCGTCGGATACATCGAACTGGAGGCATATGACGGGCTGTCGTGGAAGAAACTCACAGAGACCATCCTCACCCATCGCACGAAGAACAAGACCGTTGAGCACAGCTTCGATGCCGAGGCAGGCTACACACGTTTCCGCCTGGTGTTCTACGGCCGTACAAGCAACGGCGTTGCATTGGACGCCTTCACTGCCACGCTCAGCCGGAAAATCGAGTACATCTACCGCGGCGATGAGCTGGAGGTCAATGCACCGCATACCGCATACACGTTTGCCGATCTCACGCCCGGAACAACGTACTGCTACCGTTTGCGGTGCACCGATCTGAGCATGACCTACTACGGCGGCTGCAACGATAACCTGTCCGACTATTCCCTTTTGGGCGAGGTGACGACGGTCGATATCCCGGAGGCCATGAACGATGACAGGCACTTGGCACTCTCCGTGGATTCGATCAACTACGACAGTAAGACGCAGATAGTGTATGTTACGTCACCCAAGAACGGCGATGCGCTCTATATCTACGACTGGCGCGGCGCACTCGTGCACTCTATTCCGGTGATCAACGATGTGTATGCCTACCCGCTGCCCGGCGAGCGTTTCGTGGCAGGCACTGTGTATACGATCAAGTACGTTGAGGCGGACAAACTCAGGCGCAAACAACGCTTCATCAAAACCATCTTTAACCGATAAGAACTATGCTTCAACGAATAGCTGTATATTGCTCTGCATCAGACGGGGTGCCTGAGGTTTATAATCAGGCAGCGTTCCGCATGGGCCGTCTGCTGGGCGAGGCAGGCATCGAACTGATCTATGGCGACGGCGGCATAGGTCTGATGAAGCATATATCCGAAGGTGTGCTGAGTGTGGGCGGAAAGGTCACCGGTGTCATTCCGCGGTTCATGGTGGAGCAGGGATGGAACAACCCGCGCAGCACACAGACGATCGTCACCGAATCGATGCACGAGCGAAAAGCCACCATCACACGCATCGCCGATGCCATGATCGCACTGCCCGGAGGCGTCGGAACGATGGAGGAACTGTTTGAATGCCTGACATGGAAGCAACTCGGGCTGCACGGCAAGCCTATCGTCATACTGAACACCAACGGTTACTTCGATCCTGTTCTGGCCATGCTTGACAAGATGGTCAGCGAGCGGTTCATGCAACCCATTCACCGCAACAAGATGTTCACCGTGGTCAGCTCGCCCGAACAGGTGCTGCCCGCCATACAAAACGCTACCGCTTGGGGCGAACATATGCGTTCACAAGCCCGAACCATCTAAGTATTTATTGTTAATTGTTAACTTGTGCTTGAACATGGTCTACATATGACATCCGCTCTGGCATCCTCATGGTTGCCATGGGTTTGTCTGGCTATGGTCGGACTGATCTGGCTGAGTTGCGTGATGCAGCCGCTGTACATCAGCGGGCTACTGAGCAACGGTTTCTCCGCAGCGCCCGACGCTACCGAGCAGACGCCCAGTATAGGTTCGCAGATCATGCAGTGGCTATTCAACAGCATGCTGCCGGCGATAGCCGTATATGTGATCACAGCGCAGACGGCCATGTACGGCGCAGCGCTGTTCGGATGGCTGGTAGCACTGTCCTTGCTCTCCGATCTGGTGCGCGCCCTCGTCGCCCTGACGGTGCAGTACACGTTCCGCTTTAGCAAACTGGCAAACATGGCGTATCTGCGTTACTTCTCACTCCGATCGCTGTACACGTATGTGCTGCTATGTTTAACGCTGCTGATCACATACTCCGCTGCCGGCACAGTCTGGATCTGCGTATTAGCTATCGTAACTGTCATCTACCTCGTGCTGGTGGGCGTGCAGTGGGCAAGGCTGTTCTGCACTTCAATCATCGGCGTGATAGGCGTAGTCATCTACCTCATCAGCGTCGAACTGCTACCTGCACTGCTACTGCTTGAAGCAGGTAAACAACTATATTTGCACTATTTAGCATAAAATGCATTCAATATAATGGCAAAAAAGATTCTAATCACTCAGGTGCGTCCCGCTGGGGATCACAACCCCTACGATCTGTTAGAGCACCATCACGACGTACGCGTGGATTTTCAGCCGCTGGTACAGCTCGAAGGCTTGTCTGCCAAGGAGTTCCGCGCCTTTCACATCAATCCGCTGGATTACACGGCTGTGATCCTCAACTCCAAGATCAGCGCCGATTACTATTTCAGCATGTGCCAGAGCCTGCACATCACTGTGCCCGAAACGATGCACTACTACTGCATCAGCGAAACGGTGGGTAACTACTTGCAGAAATACATCGAGTTCCGCAAGCGGCGCATCTTCTTCGGAGAGCACAACTCGTTCGAGGATATCTTCCCTGCCATGTACCGCCGGCCGCAGGAGAAGTACCTGATGGTGGTAAGCGAGAACTCCTCCGACGACATGATCAACATGTTCGCCGAGCACAACATCCAGGTCACTCCGGTTGTCATGTTCCGCCAGGTGGCGTACACATGGCCTAAGGACAAGCCGTTCGACTACGATGTGGTCGCGTTCTTCACCGCCTCGGGCGTTAATGCGTTCCTGACTAACTTCCCACACGTTGAGCAGGGCGACAAGGCGTTCATCTGCTTTGGCAACAACACCGCGCAGGCACTCACCGATGCCGGATACAAGGTCAACCGAGTAGCACCTGCACCAGGATGCCCCTCACTGCTCGCCGCCATCGAATCGTACCTGAACGAAGAGAGTTGATAATTGATAATTGACAATTGACATTTTTTGCGCCGGAACAATTGTGCAGAATAAATTCCCCAAATCGATGCGTCTGTGCGGTGATCTACGTATCAGCGCCACGCGGCAGCAAGGCAAGCGGTTCATCGCATGGCCACTGCGTGCGCATGTGTTGTCGGCACAGGGAGGGAAGACGCAGGTGATGGTCTGGGCACCCAAATCGCTGCATAAGCATGCTGTGGATCGCAACCGCCTGCGCCGACTCATGCGAGAAGCATACCGGCTCAACTGCGAGCCCCTCAAGCTACTCGAGGAACAAGGACACCCGCTGCACATCGCTATCTATAACATGGACAAGCAGATCGCCGACTATGAACAGATTGAACGAGCCATGCGCAAACTCATCAGCAGGATTGTAAATGATGAATTGATGGATTGATGGATTGATGAAATGGCTTCGACACATATTCCTCCTGCCGGTGTATTTCTACCGCGCCTGCATCTCGCCGTTCACGCCGCCATCGTGCCGATATACGCCCACGTGCAGCCAGTACATGGTGGAGGCGGTGATGAAGTACGGAGTGATGAAAGGCGGATGGATGGGAATAAAACGCATCCTCCGCTGCAACCCATGGGGGGGATCCGGATATGACCCCGTTCCATAATAAGACCGCTGCGCTGAAAGAATAAAGACCGTTTCGTTTCACTCCACTCAAAGAGCTAAGACTGATTAGGATTTTATCTTTCGACTTTTATCTTTCAACTATGTTAAGAATCGACATCATAACCTGCTGCCCGGAGTTGCTTGACTCGCCGCTCAACCACTCCATCGTGCAGCGAGCCAAGGACAAAGGTCTGTGCGAGATCAATGTCCATAACCTGCGTGACTATACGCTGGACAAGCACCGAAAGGTCGATGACTATGCCTTCGGCTTCGGGGCCGGGATGGTGCTGCAGATCGAGCCTATCGATCGACTGATCACCAAGCTCACCTCCGAACGACACTACGACGAGATCATCTTCACCGCACCCGATGGCGAGCGATTCAACCAGCAGGTGGCCAACCAGCTCTCGCTAAAACAGAACATCATCATCCTATGCGGCCACTACAAGGGCGTTGACCAGCGAGTACGCGACCATCTGATCACCAAGGAGTACACCATTGGCGACTTCGTGATCACAGGCGGCGAGATGCCCGCAGCGATCATGACCGACGCTATCGTCCGTCTGCTACCCGGCGCGCTCGGCGACGAGACTTCCGCGCTATCCGACTCCTTCCAGGACGGACTGCTCGAAGCAGGCGTCTATACACGCCCCGCCGAGTACAAGGGATGGCGAGTGCCCGACATCCTACTCTCCGGCCATCAAGCCAAAATCGACGACTGGCTCTACGAGCAGTCACTCAAACATACACGCGAAAGACGTCCCGAACTACTAAATGACGAATCACTATGAAGCAACTTTTCACCCTTATCATCCTGTTAGCATCTACAACAGGACTATTCGCAGTATCGCCGTCCGGCACACTCCCCGTAATGTATATCACCACCAAGAACAACCAGGACGTATCGCGCGAAAAGGCGATTGATGCCACTCTCTATGTCACCGGCTACGGCAAGTACGAAGCACTCGGCAGCGCCGGAAACCAGATACCACTCACCATCAAGGGACGAGGCAACTGGACATGGACTGGCTTTGACAAGAAACCCTACAAGATAGTCTTCGCACAAGGCTACGGTCAGAAGCTACTGGGCATGAAGAAGAGCAAGCACTGGGCGCTGCTCGCCGGTGCCGATGATTACCTCGGTTTCCTGAAGAACACCACAGGCTACATCCTCTCCGAGCAGATCGGCCTTCCGTACACGCCCCATCAGGTGCCCGTGGAACTCGTCATCAACGGCGACTACAAGGGGCTCTACTTCGTCACCGAAACGATCCGTATCGACAACGACCGAGTGAACATCCACGAGCAGCAGGACGGCGAGACCAAACCCGAACTGATCACCGGAGGATGGCTCGTGCAGATCGACAACTACCCCTCAGAAGGAAACATCGAGTTCGATGAGGATAACGGCGAACATGTGATGATCACGCCACAGTCGCCCGAAGACCTCTCGGCTATCCAGCGCAACTATATCACCGATCAGATGGATGCACTCAATGCCGCCATCTACAACCGCGGCGACATGCCCCTACAACAGATCCTCGACATAACAGATGCCGCCAAGTACTACCTCGTGCAGGAGATCATGGAGGACTGCGAGTCTTACCACGGCAGCTGTTATCTGTACAAGGATCGCGACTCGGTAGATGTCGCCACATCCCGCAACGTCACGACCAAGTGGCACTTCGGACCCGTGTGGGACTTTGGAAACGCATACGACCGGCATAAGGAGACATTCATCTACGACGATCCCACATTCGCGCAGATTTGGATCGAGCAATTGTGCCAGAACAAGACGTTCTACCAGCGCGTGAAGCAGCTGTGGTACCAGTACCGCCAAACGCAGCACAGCAAGGTGCTCGCGGACATCAACGCCTTCGTCTCGGCTATCTCATCAGCCGCCCGACGCGATGCCGAACGATGGCAACGAAGCAACGTGCGAACCAACGCCGACATGGCGGAACGAAAGCAGGAGTTCCTCTCGCGCATGAACTGGAGACTCGACTGGCTCTACTCACAGTGGGGCGAAGGCGACAGCTCGCCGATCATCGACGCAATCGACATAACACAGCCAGACAACGCACTACACAACGCCAACCGACCACAACTGCACATCACCGACGGCACAATCACCATCGAGAAAAACGGCCACCACTATTCCATCACCGGTCAACCCATCGACTAACGTAGTGAAGGCGTTTGCAGAGAGCAGGAGAAAAAGAATGACGATGATCTGCTATTAGGTTTTGCATATGTGAAGTTGGTGCCAGCCATATAGTTCATAGCGCAAAGACATCCAAACTCACGAACATTTTCTGAAATTCATCCAAAGCGGCATGCGGTGACGTATGTCGCTTTGGGTAATGACAATATAGATGCCGTGCAAATTACAACACGAAAATGAGCGTCCACTCTAACTTATCGAACCTATTATATGCCATAAACGCATCAGTTGATCTAATTCGCTTGCCAATGTACGAAAAAAAAATGACATATGCAAATTTTTGGGCAAAAATCTTTCTTTTTTTTTCATGAGCCTATTTTGCAGGCTTCGACAGCCCGCTATATGCGATAAATAAAGGGCTGGAAAGAATCTAAGTTTTGCCGGTCACTTTTCTACCGGAAAATTTGCGAATATCAAAAATTTTTCGTACCTTTGCATCGATTTTTCATGGTAAAAGATATACGCCATAGTCCGTACTACACCAACCGTTCGAGTATCTCAGCCTTGGTGTACGATTTCCCCGCCGATGAGCCACTCGTCAGCGGGTTGCGTGACATGCAGACGTGGTACACAACGCACGGCGCATACATTGATATCCCCGCGCTGCGAGTGATGAACGCTGCGCATCAGGTGGCTGGATACATATTCAACGACCCCGATACCGACGCCTACGACTACGACATGATTGCCGCGCACCACCTCGGCAACGATCCACGACTGACCATACTCGCACTGATCGTGCTGGCTACGATGCTCAAACGAACAAACGGCGACAGAGCACGGTCATGCCGGGCGATACTACTCGAGGACAGAGCGGACGACTTCATGCAAGGCATTTCGCTCTACGAACGGTTCATCGAAAAAAGCGAACTGTACTTCGCGGAAGAGAATTTTCAGACAGATGTCATGGCACAGATATCGCGACTGACAAAGCAGAACGAAAAACTACAACACGAACTAACACAAACGAAAGAAGATATGAGCAAACAACACCCTATCATCCATGTAGCCGGCAACTACATCGCCGAGCAGAACATTGATATTCACGACAACCATAACTGCCCGATTTATGCCAATGGGCAGCCCAAAGAGCAATTACAGCACACACAGGAGACAGAATTGGTAGAGCCGCAACTGGCATCCTGCATGCCCAAGTTCTTCTGCGTCTCGCAACGCTTCCCCGAGCAGGATATCCGAGAGCGCCTCGATGCGGAACTCAAGCAAGCGACCACTAAGATCGATTACTGCCGCGGGCTCTATACACTGCAACACATGGGATGCATCAACATCGACCAATATGCATCCGATGCTAAACGCGCTGATGCAGTCAATAGTTATCAAACAAAATTCAACCTTTCTGCCAGCGATTTCTGCAAGGCAAGGATAAATAAATAGGCGCAGAGAT
>DBXI01000028.1:0-3428 GCA_002309255.1 Bacteroidales bacterium UBA1216
GTCGGCGAAGAACGGAATCTTCTGACCGGACACGAGCGTATTGTTCAGGTCGATACCGGCGATACCTGTAGCGATGAGCTCTGACGGCTGTTTACGGCGAACAGGGTTCACCGAGGGGCCACCGATCTCCACCTCTGTACCTTCGATCTCCGGACCGCCGTCGATAGGATCACCGTAGGCGTTGAAGAACCGGCCTGCGAGCTGGTCACTCACCTTGAGCGACGGAGCCTTGCCCAGGAACACCACTTCGGCGTTGGTAGGAATACCTTCCGTACCCTCAAACACCTGCAGTGTAACATCGTCACCCATGATTTTTACCACCTGCGCCAACTTGCCGTTGACCGTGGCAAGTTCATCATTACCAACGCCTTGTGCCTTCAGCGAGCAAGTGGCTTTGGTAATGGCAGTAATCTGCGTGTAGATTTTTTGAAATGCTTTTGCCATAATATTATTGTATTTATATATTCTTATTGAATAGTCGTTCCAAGGATGGATACTATGCGTCCGTTTTGCAGGATAAACAGTTGCCCGTTGCGGATGATCTTTGTGGCTGCTGGTGCTATTTGACGTTCATCGGTCATTGGCTCAACGGCTGTCTGCTCGTTTTCCTCCTCATCGGGCTCCCACTTAACGAAATCCACGTCTATCTTCCTGATATACATGGCCTTCTGAGTGTTCTCCAATCGGATCTCCAGTGCGCCGGATGTGGGGTTCTCCGCCTCGAAGAAATATTCTTCGAGTGTGGTACTTAGCTCAACCGCCTCACCTACTCTGTTTCCTGCTACATATACGCTGAGCACACCGTCGCCGTTGGCGGCAGCCTGAACGCGGATCACAGCCGGAGCGCAGCCCATGGTCTCTTCCGTATAGAAACGAACCAAGCCTGCGGGATATGATCCGGAGCCAAACACTGCGCCTTTCTTACTGTCGAAATCCACCGTGTTGTCGTTGGCGATGGTCACATCCCAGTTGTAAGCCCCGAACTCCTGCGCTGCACCGGCACGCACTATAGAGGTGAACGTGTGGCTGTAAGCATCGCAGCCGTTCTCCTTCTGCTCGCGCACGTTAACGATCGTGATGAAGATATCACCCGTGATAGCCTCCGCAGGGATACTAACAGTTATTATATCGTCCTCGTATCGCACGGCGTTCGTCAGCTGCTTTCCGCCGCAAACGACCTTCACGAGGCAGTTGTCGGCGGTAGGCGTCTGATAGCCTTCCTTACGAATAAACGTAACAGCTATGTCCTTGAGGTCATTCGCCTTGACGTATGCACCATTGAAACCGATGTAGTCGCCGATGGTAACACCCTTCAGGTCGTAGTTCACCCAGTGGCGAGTGTTGTCCTGCATCACGGCAAACAGTGAGCAGTCACTCATTGGGTAATAGGTGTCCCCCTGCTGACCGGCATCTGGCACATTGCTGTTCTTGCGCGTTGCCCAGCCAAGGAACGTGTAGCCGTTGTTCGGCGTCACGCTGGGCAGGATGATGCCTGCACCTTTCTTGCTCTCGGTGAGCGAGGCGGAGGCACTCATGCCATTGCTGACGGAGAAGCTGACCGTGCAACGCTCCACGCCGCCGAGGAAATCCAGGTAGATCACTCCACCCTCCTCGCGTACGTTGGAGAAGTACATCTTGCCGCTGAACATCGTGTACTCGTTTGCCCCTGCGGGGAAGAGGTCGCCCTGCTTGCCAAAGTAGCCGTTGGTGAGGTTATCCGCCTTGTAGGTCGGACACTTGCCGTCGGCCTCGATCAGGTCAACACACGGACGTTTCTCCACGTTGTTCACCTCGTCGCTCTCCCACTTGTTCTTCACAAAGTCAATCTTGGTGAGCATCAGTCCATGACCAGGGATATTTTTATCCCAGCCAGCTTGCTGACGGTTCTCCAGGATATAGAACTCTCGTGGATCAGGGCTCAGGCCATTGAGGTTGCTCTGTCCGCTGGCAGTGATGATAGCGCAGTCGCCTGTGGTGTTCAGGTCACCGAGCCTGACGTTCATCGCCTCATCGAGCAGGATAGGCTCGACCCATCCGAGGTAGAAGCGCTCGTAGGCACTCATCGCGGCAGGGGTGTGCGAGTGGTCGTTGTAACTGCCATGATCCATCACGTCCCAGTCGCCCAAGGTCTTCTGCACGCCGCCGTTGGTAGTGCACAGATTAGGTAGTCCCAGGATATGAGCGAACTCATGAACGAGCGTACCTATACCGTCACGTTTGTTCTTGATGCTCAGTTCGGGCACGGCGCAGCAGGCAGCTACGGTCTTGCCGTCCAATTGCACGAGGTAGTCAAGCTCGTAGGTGGTCTCCAGATCATCGGTGAACTCCCACACAGCGTCAAGCATATTGTTATCCGCATGTTCGCCCTCGCCGGCGTAGATGATAACCACGGCATCCAGACGTCCGTCGCCGTTCTGATCATACTTCGTGAAGTCCGCCAGATCCTCCGCTGCATTGCAAGCGTCAGCTACCATCACGGCTGCTGCCTGATCGTCACCATCGCTATCGTTGGCACCATAGTCGCTACGGTTACCGGCAATGGTCACCGGCCCCAAGAAATCGAACACCGGGGTGTACTTTCCATACGAGTTATCGGCAAAGTACTGCTCCAGCTGCGATTTATAGGCCGCATAATCTGTGTCTTGGAACTTGATATCCGCGTAGTTGGTCAGTATCACCGGCACTCGCACGGGCTGCAAGTGACGTACGCCACCGTTGGACGAGGCGAACGCCATGCAGCTCAGTACGAGCATGGATAATATCGTTCCTATGCGTCTCATGCCACTTGTTTCTCAGCCAGCAACTCATTGAGTTTCTTGCGGTAGTCCTCAAACTGTTCGCTATGGAACTCGCTATAGTTCATCTGCTTGCAGAGGTTGATCACGCGCTTGAAGTACTCGCCTACTTCGATGAAGGTGTCGAAGTCGTAGTTGTGCTTGCATATATCCATTACCAGGTCAAGCATGTACTCCTGGCGCTCCAGCGGGCAGACGGCATCAATCTTGTCGAAGGCGTCCTGCTGCAGGATAACGAAGTCGATGACCTCTCCTTTCCAGAAGTTCTCGTGGTAATCAACAGGTACACCGTCGTCACCCAAGATGTTGATCTGCTCCTGGATCTCCTTCGAGCGGAGCAGATAGGTCTTCATGTCGTTGACCTTAGGCAACCACTCGGCGTTGATGCGCTTGGTGATATATTCAGCGAACTCGGGATACTCAATGTACTTCGAGTACGAGTCAATCGGGTTAACAGCCGGGTAACGCTTGCGGTCGGCACGTGCCTGCTCCAGAGCGTAGAAGCAACGNNTTCGTACCTTCGGTCACAGGCTCTTTCAAGTTACCGCCGGCAGGCGAAACGGTGCCGAGGAACGTAACCGAACCGGTAGCACCATTATTAAGGTACACGTATCCCGCGCGTGCGTAGAAGGC
>DBXI01000028.1:3476-4108 GCA_002309255.1 Bacteroidales bacterium UBA1216
TCCTCCATACGGTTGGACATCTCACGCAGCGCCTGAGCCCAACGTGATGTCGAGTCGGCCATCAGCAGAACGCGCAGCCCCATCGAGCGGTAATACTCGGCAATGGTCATAGACGTATATACAGATGCTTCACGCGAAGCCACCGGCATGTTCGATGTGTTGGCGATGATGATGGTACGCTCCATCAGTTTGCGGCCGGTGTGCGGGTCGTCCAGTTCGGGGAACTCGGTGAAGGTCTCAACGACCTCGTTGGCACGTTCACCGCAAGCAGCGATGATCACGATGTCCGCCTCGGCTTGCTTCGAGATAGCGTGCTGGAGCACGGTCTTACCTGTACCGAACGGTCCGGGGATGAAGCCCGTACCACCCTCACAGATCGGGTTGGCGGTGTCGATAGTACGAACGCCGGTCTCCAGCAGTTTGAAGGGACGCGGTTTGGACTTGTAGGCCGTGATAGCTTTCTTTACCGGCCACTTCTGGATCATGGTCACCTTGTGCTCGTTGCCGTCAGCGTCAATGAGGACAGCAATCGTGTCGTTGATCTTGTACTCGCCGGCAGCCACGATGGATTTGACGGTGAACTCGCCTTGGAACACGAACGGCACCATGATCTTGTGCGGCTGGTGGTTCTC
>DBXI01000068.1 GCA_002309255.1 Bacteroidales bacterium UBA1216
CCGGAAACCCCGAGACAAAAAATGATCGGTATGATGTACCTCGTGCTTACCGCCATGTTGGCGTTGAACGTAAGTACGAACGTACTCGATGCCTTCGGAAAGGTGGACTCAAGTTTGCACGTCACATTGGACAATACGGTTGAGCAGAACGCTATGGCGTATCGTCGATTTGAGCGTGCTTACGCCGAGAACCCTCAGAAGGTAGAAAAGTATTTCCTGCAAGCAGACTCCCTGCGAAGGGCTTCGGATTCTCTGTACGACTATATTCAGCACTTCAAGGTAGAGGTAGCCAAGCTTGTGGACGGTGACGGTTATGACTCGCTGGCTCGCGAGATCATCAACAAGTCTGACTTCGATAAGCCTGGTCAGTATGCCATGGTTGAGGTGGATCCTGTTACGGGTGAACCCAATGGTGAGGTGCTGAAACGCAATATTGAGAACTACCGTGACTTCCTGCTTTATCACACTATGGGCGAACGAGGTCGTAACGGTGGCCCGGGACGCGTCGTTCGTAGCATGTTCAACACTGATGGCGGTACGAACGCTGAGGGTGACTCAATTCCTTGGGTAGAGTCGGTATTCGAAGGTATGCCTGCAGGTGCTGCAATGGCTATCCTGACCAAGTACCAGAACGATATCCGTTCGTATGAGAACCGTACTGTAACGCGTCTGTATCAGCGTATTGATGCCAATGACTTCAAGGCGAACGATATACGTGCGTATGTGATTCCTAAATCGTCCTACGTTATCCGTGGTGACCAGTATGAGGCACAGATTATCCTTGCTGCCGTTGACTCAACCGCCAAGCCGGACTACTTTGTAGGAGGCGTTGAGCTGGGGGAGGACGGTATCTACCGTTGCACAGCCAGTGGTTCTGGGCTGCAGACCTATAGTGGTATAGTTAAGTACAAACAAGGTCGTGACACGGTCAGCCTGCCGTTTGAGTCAGCATTCACCGTAGGTGAGCCTTCGGCTTCGGTTATGAACGAAGACCTGAACATCATTTATCGTGACTTCGACAACCGATACGTCGTATCTGCTCCGGGTATGACCGACAACCAACTGAAGGTGAATGTATCCGGTGCTACAGTACATCGTCAGGGTAAGTTCTATATCCTGCGTCCGACGGCTGATGCTAAGACGGTTAAGGTAACTGTTCTTGCTGACATGAACGGACGTATGGCTACCATGGGCGAGAAGACCTTTAAGGTACAGCGCCTGCCCCAACCTATGCCGTACTTCGTGGACGGTGGCAAGCAGGTTAGCTCAAGCGCTACACCGCGTAAGAGCCTGAACAAAAATACTGTTCTTGAGATCGGTTATGGTGAAGACGGCCTGCTCGAAGTGCCTTTCGAGATCACAAGTTTTGACACCTATATCCTTCGTAAGACAGGTAAGTCGAGCGGAAACAAGTTCTCAGCTGCACAGCTCAAGCTCATCGGCCAGCTCAAGAGTGGCGATATGGTGCTCGTTCAGAACATCAAGTATCGTACCAAGGGTGGTGCAGAACAACTGTATCAGGGTAACTTGGCGCTCATATTAAAGTAAAAAATATCTATGAAGAGAACACTTTTAGTCATCGTATTGGTGGGTGCTGCGCTTGGTATGCAGGCGCAACACCGCATCAATTCGTTCTTCGACGAACTGGGTACAGTACGTATCGAGACGCAGGAGTTGGACGAGAATGCTGATACCATCGCTACCATCTTTCACCGCACGGACGATATAGTATGGTCGCGCGTGATCTATCGCATCATTGATATGCGTTACAAGCAGAACTTCCAGCTCTACTTCCCCACTAACCCGGATGACCCGAAGTATTGGAGTCTGTTCCGCCTAATCATGGACGCCGTTGTTAACGGTCGTACCACATTGGACGGACAGCAGGAGTATCTGAGGCTGTATGGTGCAAACCCCCGTGGTATTAAGCCTATGTTTCCAGACTCAATGATTATCCCGCGTACAAAAGAGATGCAGACTGCATTCGCAGTACGTCCTATGAGCGAGATCATTGATACTGACGACCGCGATGAGTACCTTGTGACGTATGACGACTCAATCACCCACAGACTGGATATCAATACGTATGGTTATGCCAACTATGTACGAAACCAGATTAAGTATCTGACGATGGAGATCGTGTTCTTCGACAAGCACACATCCCGCTTCTATCAGAAGATCATGGCTATTGCTCCTCTGCAGTCGGCTATGGCATCAGATAGAGACCCGTACGACAACTTGGTTAACCAAGTACGTTTCTGGATCCTGTTCGATCATCTGCGTCCATTCATGGCTCGCAAGTACATGATTCCATTGAACAACAGCAGTAAGCGTGTTACATTCGACAACTTCTTTGCCGAACATATGTACACCTCGTACCTCGTTGGTGATGACAATATGTATGACCGTATGATCGTACAAGGTCAAGAACGTCTGACTGAGGATTTTGTTCACCGCGATCAGGAGCGCATAGCGAACGAACTGCTGAATACAGAATTGGATCTTTGGGAATACTAATCCATCGCAAACAAGAGCAGGTGAAACAGCCTGCTCGTTTGCGTTTAGTAGGTATATTATGCAAAAGAAACGAAGATTTTGGAATATGTATGTCACCACCTCCGTGAGTATCACGTTGGTGCTGTTCTTGGTAGGTCTGGTGGCAATGGTCACATTGTCTGCTCACCGCATGATTGAGCAGGTGAAGCACAATGTAACACTTACTGTAGTACTGCCTGCTGATGCTGACTCTGCACAGATAGCGCGATGTGGCGCTGTGCTGAAGGCTTCGCCGTATTGTCATGCATGTCGGTATATATCGCGTGAGGATGCGCTGGCTGAGCATGTGCACTCGCTGGGCGATAATCCGGAGCAGTTCTTAGGCTATAACCCATTGCTGGCTTCGTATGAGGTGAGCCTCAATGCGGCATACGCCAATGCTGACAGTATAGCAGTGGTTGACCAACAACTGTCCGCTCTGCCGTATGTCAAGCAAGTGATATATCAGAAGGATCTGGTTGACCTGCTTGAGCATAACGTCAGCCAGGTGACATTGGTGCTGCTGGGCTTGGCTGTGATGCTGCTGCTGATAGCATATGTGCTGATAATCAATACGATCAGACTGCACGTGTATAGCCAGCGTTTCCTGATTAATACTATGCGTCTGGTAGGTGCTACGCCATGGGTGATCAAGCGGCCGTTTGTGGCGCGCAGCCTGCGTATGGGATGTTGGTCAGCACTCATGGCATTGGTTCTGCTGGCGGGGTTGTTCTACTATGTGCAATATTCGATGAACATCGTTCTGATGCCGCAGACCTGGATGAATGTGGCGTTCGTAGTTTGTGTTGTACTGCTGACAGGCGAACTGCTCACCCTGATCGGTGCACTGATAGCTGTAAATCGATACATCCGTATGGACGCAGAACGCATGTACGCTATATAGACCACTACGATGAAAGAATAAAGATCGCAGCCAAACGTGGCTGCTGAAAGAGCAAAGATTTCTACGAAAATGAAACAACTACCTAAATTCAATGCTATACTCATAGCCGTATGCGTGTTAATCATCGTTGTCGGTTTTGCACTGATGACCGGCGAACCATCCGGTGCTACGGAGTATAACCCGGATATTTTCTCCTTCCGCCGCATCACTTTGGGCCCGATGATCGCTCTGGGCGGCTTCGTGTTGATGATTGTGGCTATCTTGTTCCCAAAAAAGAATAAGGAGGTCAAGCAATGAGCTGGTGGGAAGCGTTACTGTTGGGCATCATCCAAGGTTTGACGGAGTTCTTGCCGGTATCCAGTTCCGGTCACTTGGAGATTGGTCAAGCCGTTTTGGGTACAGCGGGTGAGGAAAACCTGACGTTTGCTGTTGTCGTACATACGGCAACGGTGTTGGCTACCATCGTTATACTCTGGCGAGAGATTGCACAACTGTTCCGCGGCACGTTCTGCACCTTGGAGTGGAACGCGGAGAAGGATTATGTGGCCAAGATTGTAGTGTCAATGATTCCGGTGTTTGTGGTGGGTATGTTCTTCAAGGACGAGGTGGAAGCTTTCTTCGGCAACGGTTTGCTGCTCGTTGGCATATGCTTGATTATAACAGCCTTCTTGTTGTATCTGAGCGAGTGGCTAAGTAAGCGTGTGGCTGCCCGGGGCAAGCATGCTCATGAGGTCACCTACCGCGATGCGTTTATCATCGGATTGGCGCAAGCTTGCGCTGTGCTGCCCGGTTTGAGCCGGAGCGGCACAACGATAGCTACCGGTCTGCTCTGCGGCGTCAAGAAGGAGAGTGTGGCGCAGTTCTCATTCCTGATGGTGCTTATACCTATCTTGGGCGAGGCGTTCCTCGACCTGATCAAGCTCCTGCAAGGGGAGGTGGTCAGCAGTCTTGGGGTGGTGCCGCTGCTGGTGGGCTTTGTGGCTGCGTTCCTGACGGGATGTCTTGCCTGCAAGTTCATGCTCAGCATAGTGCGCAAGCAGAAGTTGATATACTTTGCCATCTACTGCCTCTGCGCCGGTGCATTCGCCATCATATGGTCGGTGTGCTAACGGCAATAGATTCAATCACCAAATGATCAAATCAATGACCAAATGGTAAATGATCAAATGGTAAATGACCAACAGAATAAGTACCTTGAGGGGGTAGTATTGGTCTTTGACAAGCCTCTGCATTGGACGAGCTTTGATGTGGTTAATTGCGTTCGTGGTATGCTTTGCCGAACGCTTGGTGTGAAGAAACTCAAGGTGGGGCATGCTGGCACGTTAGATCCTTTGGCAACGGGCGTGGTGATTGTATGCACTGGCAAGCAGACCAAGCGCATCGATGATCTGATGAATCACACCAAGGAGTACGTGGCTACACTCCAGTTGGGCGCCACCACGCCAAGTTTCGATTTGGAACACCCGATAGATGCTACCTATACTACAGCGCATATAACGCGCGCAATGGTGGATGAGGTGCTTCCGACCTTCCTGGGTGAACAGTGGCAGGTGCCGCCGGTTTATTCGGCTGTGAAGATCAATGGCAAGCGCGCCTATGAATACGCACGCAAAGGGCAGCAGGATACGATAGAGATCAAGCCCAAACTGCTGGTGATCGATGTGATAGAACTGCTGCAGTTCGATGCCGATACAATGCAACTGACGCTGCGCGTTGTGTGTTCTAAAGGAACATATATCCGCGCTCTAGCACGCGACATAGGACGGCGACTGCAGTCAGGCGCACACCTCATCGCACTCCGGCGCACGCGCGTAGGCGATTATACCATAGATAAGTGCCTTACTATCGAGCAACTGCAACAAGATTTAGAAACAATGAGCAAGGACTAAAGCCCAAAGTGGATTTTGTACCTTGTGAACAAAGAATACATACTTATGAAGCTTAGTGAGTTTAAGTTCAAATTACCAGAGAACCAGATTGCCCAGTTCCCTCCACTGCATCGCGAGGATGCTAAGATGCTTGTTTTACATCGTAACACGGGCAAGGTGGAACACAAATCAATAGTAGAGCTGGTGGAATACTTCGACGAGCAGGATCTGATGGTCTTCAACGACACCAAGGTCTTCCCTGCTCGGCTGTACGGCATCAAGGAGAAGACGAATGCCGAGATTGAGATCTTCCTGCTGCGCGAACTCAACCATAACGAATCATGCTGGGATGCTATCGTTGAGCCGGCACGTAAGATACGTATAGGCAATAAGCTCTACCTGGATGACGACAATACGATCATCGCCGAGGTGGTGGACAACACTACATCCCGCGGACGCACACTCCGCTTCGTGTCCGACTATTCGCCTGATAAACTCGTGGAGCAACTCTATGCTATGGGCACCACGCCTCTGCCCGAATATATCCGCCGTCCGATGAAGGCGGAGGCTTCGCGTAACTTCCGCAAGGAGTTCATGATCGAAGATGATCCGGAGCTTGAATCTATCGTTCGAGAGATGGACGAGGAGCGCTATCAGTCGATTTTTGCCAAGAATGTTGGCGCAGTGGCTGCACCGGCTTCGTCCATACACATCAGCAAGAACCTGCTCAAGCGTATTGAGATCCGCGGTATCAACTACACCACGCTCACTTCGCATGTCAGCTTGGGTAACTTCAAGATCATTGATGTTGAGGATCTAAACAAACACAAGGTGGATTCGGAGCAGATCATCGTTGAGCAACCGTGTGTTGAAGCTGTTAATAAGGCCAAGCAGGGTAAGAAACGTATCTGTGCCGTTGGAACGGAGGTGTTCCGTGCACTGGAGTCTGTTGCGGGAACGAACGGACTGATCAAGGAGTATGAAGGCTGGACGAACCGCTTTATCTATCCGCCATACGATACACTTGTGCCCTGCGCACTGCTGGTGAACTTCTACTTCCCGCTATCCATTCAGCTAATGATGGTGGCTGCATTTGGCGGCTACGAGCAGGTGATGGTAGCATACAAAGAGGCGCTCAAGAAGGGCTACCGCTTTGGTGACTACGGTGACGCAATGCTGATTGTAGATTAATCTTTGCTCTTTCTGTATAGCGGTCTTTAATCTTTTAACATTGCGGTCTAATATGAATGTACGTTTAGATGAATCGTGGCGATCGGTGCTCCAGCCGGAGTTTAACAAGCCGTATTTCGAGATCCTGACCTCGTTTGTGCGTCACGCCTATTCGACTGCTACATGTTATCCGCCAGCTAAACTGATCTTCCATGCATTCGACGCGTGCCCTTTTGACAAGGTGCGCGTCGTTATATTAGGTCAGGATCCGTACCATGAGCCCGGTCAGGCTGAGGGGTGGGCGTTCTCTGTGCCAGACGGCGTACGCGTGCCGCCCAGTCTGGAAAATATCTACAAGGAACTCAACCGTGACTTGGGTAAACCAGTACCCTGTACGGGGCACTTGGCTTCGTGGGTGGAGCAGGGGGTACTGCTGCTGAACGCTACGCTCACCGTTGAGGCACATCGCGCCGGTAGCCATCAGAACAAGGGCTGGGAAGAACTCACCGATGCCGCAATCATGGCTCTTAATGAGCGCCGCGAACATCTGGTGTTCATGTTATGGGGGTGTTATGCGCAGCGGAAAGGACAATACATCAACCGACGTCGACATCTGGTGCTTGAGGCGCCGCATCCTAGTCCGCTATCTGCCTACCGTGGGTTCATCGGATGTGGACATTTCTCTGCTGCCAACAACTACCTGCAGCAGCACCATCTGCCGCCTATTCAGTGGTGATCAGTGCGTAATCAAATTAAGAAATTCCTGGCGTGTCTCTTTTCTGTTGAAAGCGCCGGTGAAGTCGGATGTGACTGTCAGCGAGTGCTGCTTCTGTACGCCGCGCATCTGCATGCATAGGTGCTCTGCTTCAATCACCACCATCACGCCCAGCGGGTTCAAGGTGCGCTGGATGCAGTCTTTGATCTCGCGCGTCAGGCGCTCCTGCACCTGCAGCCGGCGAGCAAACACATCCACCACGCGAGCAATCTTGCTTAGTCCGGTGATCCGGCCGTTAGGTATATATGCCACATGCGCCTTGCCGAAGAATGGCAGCATATGATGCTCGCATAGCGAGTAGAACTCTATATCCTTCACCACCACCATCTGCTGGTAATCCTCCTCGAACAAGGCCGAGCGCAGTATAGCCTCGGGATCTTCCTTGTAACCCTTGGTCAGGTACTGCATCGACTTACCCACACGGTGCGGAGTACGCTTCAGTCCTTCGCGTTCAGGATCCTCACCTATCGCGCGTATGGTCTGCTCCACCTGAGCAGATATTTGATCCGTTACCTCAACGGATGGGGTGAATGCTTGTAAATCCATTAATTCCTTTTACCTTTCAATTTTCATTTTACCTAATCTTCACTTGATCACGTACAATGTAGGTGTAGTCCGCCAGGTCGGGACATAGGTTCTTGAATGCGTTGCGAAACTCTGCCGCCTGCTGCTCGGTCAGGAAATCTCCCAACCGCACTTTCCACGATGGTGAGGCGTAAATCACATATACCGATACATTTACTACTTGCTTGACGCGTTGCTCAATCAATAGAGCCTCTGACTTACCGCGGCTCGGGTTGTTGCTGGAGTACACTTGTACGCGGTATCCTGCGCGCTCCTGTTCGCCGCGCTCTACGCCGGCTATCTTCTCTTCCATTAGCAGGGTAACCAGGCTGTCCTGCTCAACATGTACGTTGGGCATATCCAGCAAGATTTGCGGATAGACAAGTTCAACGGGCGGCACAGAGTCGCTGTGCGACAATAGGGTTGTTGAATCATTGACCACATCGGTTGGCGTGCTGACTGCCTCCTGCCCGCATACAGGCAGTGCAAACAGCAGTAACAGCAAGAGAATATGTGTTGACAAGTGTTTCATTTGTTCCGAAGTTGCCGGCATATAGTACGCGGCAATACGTTATAAACCACTGCAAAAATCGTGCCAGTCTGCGCGCGCATGCAATAATAACGCACATGCGACTGAAAATAGAAGTAGTCTCAGCCGACCGAACCCTCACGTTTTGATACATGGACTGCAAAAAAAGCAGAAATTGACAATATTTTGGTTGTTATATTTGCATAATTCAATTTTTTTTACTACCTTTGCATGCTTTTTGCGGCAAAAAGCCGAAAAACGACTGCTACATGACACAGACCCAAGGTGATATGATCTTGCAACTGAATGAGTTGACGCAAGGCAAGCACCATTATTCATTTCGATTGGACAGCGCCTACTTAGCTGCGCAGGAGAAGAGTGAGATCCAGGGTGGCGAGGTAGATGTGGAGGCGAACTTGATGCTGCGCGAAAGCGATTATTCCCTGCACATGGAGGCTAAGGGAGAGGTGAAGCTTATATGCGACCGATGCCTGGGTGAGATGAGCCACGCCGTAGATGTAGAGGATGATATACTGCCGGACGATGAAGAGCAGACGAACATGCTTGATCTAAGTTGGCTGGCTTATGAAATGATAACAATCAATCTTCCGCTGGTGCACAGTCACCCGGATGGTGAATGCATGCACGAAATGCAACAACTTCTCCAAGCATTCGGCCTACCCGCAAGCAATGAGTAGCGGATGGCAGTCACCTCTGTAGCACCAAGGAACCCGAATGATTAAATAGTTAAATGAACAAATTGTAAATGATTAAATTGTAAATAATTATGGCACATCCTAAACGAAGACAATCGCACACCCGTCAAGCGAAACGTCGTACCCATGACGTGGCTAAGTTGCCCGCATTGGCAATCTGCCCGAATTGTGGCGCTCACTACATTTACCACACTGTATGCCCGAGTTGTGGCTACTATCGTGGCAAACTGGCTGTTGAGCAAGCTGCTGAGGCTTAATTGGCGGAAGATGAATGGCGAGAGGGCGATAGGTCGTCCTCTCGTTCATTCGACAAACAACGAGAGCAAAACAAAAGATTAAAGACATAATACCATTATACCTAAACTGTCACCTTATTATACTTATTACAATTATGTACGACAACAATCGGTCTAACAACTACAGACCCGCGTTCCGTCCGGATGCGAATCCCGGCGAGTACGCCAACCAAGATCAGCAACGCGCGCCCCGTCAGCGTACGCGTATCGTTCGCAACGGCAACTCGGTATATAACCGTCCAAGTGAAGGCTATAACGCTGGCGAACGTCATTATACCCGCGTGTCACCCGATGGCGAGCATGCACAACGTCCGGCATACGGAGAGCAGCGTTCTCCCTACGGCGAACGTCGCCCCTCCAGCGGTCAGCGTTCGAACTACGGCGAACGGCAGCAGACTAACGGCCAGCGCCCCGCCAATGGCAGACCCCAACAACGCAACAACAACCGTCCGGCACCCCAGCGACACAGCAGCGTGTACTCGCAGCGCAAGCAGGTAGAGTACCGCGAGCGCTACGAGGATCCGACGAAACCCATACGATTGAACAAGTACCTGGCCAATGCAGGCTTCTGCAGCCGCCGCGAGGCCGATGACTTCATCCAGGCCGGCGTAGTAACCGTCAACGGCGAGGTGGTTGATAGCCTCGGCGCAAAGGTGCTCCCTACGGACAAGGTGATGTTCCACCATCAGCCAGTACGTCGCGAGCGCAAGGTATATATCTTGCTCAACAAGCCCAAGAACACCGTTACCACGACCGACGATCCGGAGGAGCGCCGCACGGTGATGGATATAGTGAAGAACGCCTGCTCAGAGCGTATTTACCCCGTAGGTCGTCTCGACCGCAACACCACAGGCGTGCTGCTGCTCACCAACGATGGCGATCTGGCAGCCAAACTCACGCATCCGAAGTTCGGGAAGAAGAAGATCTACGCTGTAACCCTCGACCGCGACCTGGAGGAAGAGGATGAGATAACGATCCGCCACGGCATCCTGCTGGATGACGAGGAGATTATCCCCGATGCTCTGGAGTTCACGGACAAGGATCGCAAGCATATCGGCCTAGAGATCCACTCCGGTCAGAACCGCGTAGTGCGCCGAATCTTCGAGAAGACCGGGTATAAAGTAGTCGCCCTTGACCGCGTAAGCTTTGCCGGGCTCACCAAGCGCAATGTGCCGCGTGGACGCTATCGCTTCCTCACCGAAAGAGAGGTCGCTATGCTCCAGATGGGTGCCTTTGAGTAGGAAAATACACTTTTTTGAAAAAAAAGTCTCGAATTACTTGCAAATTCGAGATTTTTTTTGTATCTTTGTAGCCGATTTTCGTGTGCACGTCACAGACGCGCATTTTTATAGGGAAAACCAAACTGCAAAAAAGGGGAAATCAAGCTGCTAAATGACTCGATTGAGCGTAAATATCAATAAGATAGCCACGCTGCGTAATGCACGCGGCGGTAATGTGCCGGACGTGATACAGTTCGCCAAGGACTGCGAGCAGATGGGTGCGCAGGGCATCACTGTTCATCCACGTCCGGATGAGCGGCATATACGTCGCAACGATGTGTATGCGCTCAAGCAGTGCGTGACCACGGAGCTGAACATCGAGGGTAACCCCGAATTGGCGTTTGTACAGATGGTGTGCGAGGTGCGTCCGGCGCAGGTGACGCTGGTGCCCGATGGACATGAGCAGCTGACATCCAATCATGGCTGGGATACAATTAAGTACAAGGAGTTTTTGACAGATGTGACCCTGCGCTTTCATGCTGCTGGCATACGGGTGTCGATCTTCGTGAATGCCGATGCCGCAATGGTGGAAGGTGCAAAAGCCGTAGGCGCTGATCGCGTGGAACTATACACTGGCCCTTACGCCGAACTCTTTGAATCAGATCCTGAGGCCGCCATCTCGATGTACCGCGCTGCTGCTGAGAAAGCGCGTGAGGTGGGACTGGGACTGAATGCCGGTCATGACCTGAGCACAACGAACCTGCCCGCGCTGCTGAAGGCTTTCCCCTGGATTGATGAGGTAAGCATAGGCCATCAGCTCATCGCCGATGCTCTCTATTGGGGCATCGAGGAAACAATCAAGCGCTATCGCGCCTGCTGTAAGCAAAACCCTTGATCAAGTTGTGTCGTAATAACGTCATCTCGTCATAACGTGATCTCGATAAATAAACAACGAATAACATTAAACAACAAATACATATGCTTTTACAAATTGTTGACACAACAACGGCTCTCGTGGAAGAGATGTATCAAGTCGAAGAGCCTGTACAAGAGTCTATTAACCTGCTGACCATGGCGCAGTACGGCGGATGGATTATGGTGATCCTGGCGCTGCTGCTGGCGTGGGCTATCTACATCTTCATCGAGCGCCTGATCGTTCTGCATGGTGCGATGAAGGAGGACAGCTCGTTCATGGATCGCATAAAGGACTATATTCACGAAGGTAAGATCGACTCTGCTCTTAACCTGTGCAAGCAGGCAGGTACCCCGTCGGCGCGTATGATCGAGAAGGGAATCAGCCGTATAGGTCGCCCGATGCAGGATGTGCAGGTGGCTGTGGAGAACGTTGGTAATCTGGAGGTTTCCATCCTGGAGAAAGGCCTCGTTATCATGGCTACCATCGCTGCCGGCGCACCGATGTTAGGCTTCTTAGGTACGGTGCTCGGTATGGTTCAGACGTTCTTCAATATGGCACAGAACGCCAGTGGCGTGATTGAGATGTCGGCTTTGAGTGAGGGTATGTACCAGGCAATGGTGACAACGATTGGTGGTCTGATCGTAGGTATAATTGCTATGTTCATGTACAACTTCCTCGTATCACGCATTGACCGCGTGGTACGTCAGCTCGAAGGACGCACACTCGCCTTTATGGATCTCTTGAACGAGCCCGCATAATCTTCAAATCTTCAAATCTTTGAATCTCTATGAGTTTAAAGAAACGAAATAAAGTATCAGCCACATTCGCCATGTCGTCAATGACGGATCTGATCTTCTTGTTGCTGCTGTTTTTTGTGATGGCCAGCACAATGTCGTCGCCTAACGACATCAAGATCAATTTGCCGCAGGCGCGCGCGAAGACGAACACTAAGCAGGTGGTGGCTAAGGTCAGCATCGACAACCTCGGGCAGTACTTCGTGGCACTGGGCAAGGAAAAACCTATCGCCATCGAGGCAGATGATTTGGAGCCGTATCTGGCATCCATCCAGCAACAGGACTCCACGATGTACATCGCACTGCATGCTGACGAAGATATAGCGTACAAGGATGTGGTACGCGTACTCGACATCGCTAACCAGTACCATATGAAGCTGGTTGTGGCGACAAGAAACAGAAAATAATGAACAAGAACACAAAAGCAAAAATAGAATCCGGTCTTCTGACCACGCTGATCATGGCGCTGATCTTCTTGCTGTTGTGGTTCATCGCCGTCGATGCGCAACATGAGCAGGAGGAGCAGGGCGTGGAGATCGCCTTTGGCGACAACGTGGATGGTGGCGGTAGCGAGGCGGAGGCTCTGCCTAAATCGGCCGTTCCCGTTCAGCAGGCTCCGGTGCCCACGCCGCAAGCTCCTTCCGACAACGATCTGGTGGTGCAGGAGGATGAGGAGTCACTCGCCCTGGCCAAGCAACGTGAGGAGGAGAAGAAGAGGCGCGCCGAGCAAGAGGAGCTGATCCGTAAGCAACGTGAGGAGCAAGCCCATTTGGAGGCAGAGCGCCGTGCAGAGGAGCAACGCTTGGCGGAGGAACAGGCACGCCGTGCTGCCGAAGAACAGGAGAAACGCGACAAGGCTGCCGCCTTTGGCGGACTGTTCGGCAACAACCAACAAGGTGCGCAAGGCAGCGGCACAACACAAGGAGCAAGTCAGCAGGGCAGCCAGAACCCCGTAGGACACGGATCAGTGGGCGGCAACAGCTGGAGCCTGGCAGGCAGAAACATCAAGGCACTGCCCAAACCCTCTACGCAGTTCAACCAGGGCGGAAAGGTCGTGGTGAACATACAGGTGAACAGCGAGGGTAAGGTCATCTCCGCCACAATAGGCGAGGGCACGAACGTCAGTGACTACCAGACTAAGCAAGTAGCCCTTGAGGCGGCACGCAAAGCGGAGTTCTCGCCTTCCGACAACAAGATTCAAGTAGGAACAATTACATATACGTTTAAGTTAAATTAGACTGCTAACGCTGACAGAAAAAAGACCACTACGCTCAAAGAGCAAAGACTGATTAGACTTTAATCTTTTGTCTTTGAGTGCGAAGCAAGGTCTTTCGACTAAAAATATATAATTATGAACTATCTCTTTCTTGACAACGGCTTCGAGGAGATTGAAGCACTGACGACCGTCGATCTCCTTCGTCGCGCGAACATCGCGTTAACAACCGTGAGTATGACCGGCACGCAGCAGGTAACAGGCGCGCATCAGATCATCGTTCATGCTGACAAGCAGTTCGCTGACTGCGACTTTGCGGATGCTGAGATGCTGATCCTTCCGGGCGGCCCGACGCACCTGGAGACCCATCAGAACCTGTGCGATCTGCTAATCAAGCACAACGCTGAGGACAAGCTGCTGGCTGCTATCTGCGCTGCACCGTCCGTGCTCGGACGACTGGGCATCCTCGAGGGTAAGCAGGCTACATGCTACCCCGGATTCGAAAGTTACCTCGGCGAGAGCTACATAGGCGGACTGGTGGTGGAGTCGAAGAACGTGATCACTGCCAAAGGTCCCGGACTGAGCAGTGACTTCGCGTTCTGCATCATTGAGAAACTCGCAGGATCGGAAGTGGCTGACGCTGTGTACGATGCCGCGCAGTACTAACACCGAAAGACCTGTCGTAATAATGTCATCACGAAAAAACAATCAACCAACAAAAAATAAACAAGTATGAAGAAGCATTTACTCGCCATAGCCTGCATCTTGCTTAGCGCAGGCGTGATGGCACAAGATGAGACCAAAGAGATCGTCACCGCTGATGCGGAGGCCGGCAAGGTTGCCACTGAGGAGCTGCAGAAAGCTCCGAAGGAGAACAACTGGAAGTTTGACGGCACTGTAGGTCTGAACGCAGCCGCCACAGGTCTGGTTAACTGGGCAGCCGGTGGTAACAACAACGTGAACGGACTGGCTTATGCCAAGCTGCACCTGCTGTACAAGAAGGACGCCATCGCTTGGGAGACCAACTTCGACACCGATTTTGGTATGACATGGATCAACCAGGACTATGACGCTCTGCAGAAGTCGAGCGACAACATCAAGCTGGCTACGAAGTTCGGCTGGGAGTTCAAGGAGACTTGGTACCTGACCGTTTTGGGTAGTTTCCAGAGCCAGTACGCGCTGGGTCGTAACTACAACGGCGGCATTGACTATGATAACATCATCTCCAAGTGGCTGGCTCCGTCGAACACCGATATATCGGTCGGTATTGACTGGAAGAAGAGCGTGAACGGTGCTGACTTCTCGATCTATCTGTCACCGATAGCAGGACGTATCTCCACCGCTTACACGGGCAAGGCTTGGAATGAGAAGTACACGCGCGAGGCGTGGG
This sequence comes from Bacteroidales bacterium UBA1216, assembly GCA_002309255.1. GTDB lineage: Bacteria > Bacteroidota > Bacteroidia > Bacteroidales > Paludibacteraceae > Colicola. Next base: position 14,891 of record DBXI01000068.1, read on the forward strand.
AGGCTAATAACCCCGGTGGCACATGGGATGCATCGGTCTTTGAGGCAGAGAAGGCTGCTCATGCTGATTTGGCTTCGCAACTCAAGGATGCTAATGGTGTTTCGTACTTTGACGCTAATGGTGACAAGCAGTTTGACCGCAACGCACGTGCCGAGCTCGGTTTGAGCTTCAAGGGTGCTATCGCATACAAGTACAACGACCTCACACTGGGCACCACGCTCACTCTATTCACCCCGTATAAGGGCAAGGGCTATGATATCGTTGACCCCTACTTCAAGTACTCGAACATGAACCGTCAGTTTGGTAACTTCGATGTGGACTGGGATGTAGCGCTGAGTTATCAGTTCCTCAAGTGCCTGCAAGTAACGCTGCAGACGAACCTTAAGTACTATCCCGGCACGCTGATCGCCGACAAGAACGGCGTTGTTAAAGAGCGCGTACAGTTCAAGGGCGTACTCGGACTGGGCGTAGGATACAGCTTCTAAACATCGTGGAGTATTTGCAGCAGATAGAGCAGAACGTGTCACGTCTCGTAGCCGCTTACGAGCAGGCGAGGCGTGACAACGCTGCCCTGCAAGCGGAGATCAAGCAGAAGGATGACGAACTGTTTAACCTCCGTAGCGAGATCAAGCAGACGCAGACCGAGCTCCGAAACCTGCAGATAGCACACGCACTAATAGTAGATTCACCGCAACGAACAAAAGCAAAAAAACACATCCGGTCCATCATGGCCGACATCGACCGAACAATTGATGTGCTGAAACGATAGATTTGAAGATTCAAAGATTTACATATTTGAAGATTATGGCAGAGCAGACTCCAAGCACAATAACCATCACCCTACAGTTGGGTGACCACACCATGCGCTTTCCAGTGGCTTGGAACGAGGAAAAATATTACCGCGATGCCGCTGCTCACCTCAACAAGCGCTTTCAGTATTACAGTTCGGGAATGAAAAACAAATCCGCGGAGCAGATCTGGGTATACGTGGCTCTGGAGGCTGCAGTCAACCTGCAGCGTGAGGACGCACGCTACGACATTCAGCCCGTCATGCAACGCATCAACACCATCAACCAAACAATACTTAGCGCGCTCGCAAATGCCGATAGCGCCTCTAACACAAACGAACAACTATGACCCCAACAGTGACTATACAGATTGCAGTAGGTGCGTTCTTTTTAGGAGGCATCATCTGCTTCATCATATGCCGTTATGCCAAGAACGGACTATTCCAAAAAGCCCTCGAAGAGGCTGAGATCATCAAGAAGAACAAGATCGTAGAGGCCAAGGAGAAGTTCATCGCCCTGAAGACCGAGCACGAGAACATGGTTCGCCAGCAGGAGCAGAAGCGCCAGCAGGCCGACCAGCGTCTGCAGCAGCGCGAGCAGCAACTCAACCAACGCCAAGGTGATCTACAGCGCCAGCAAAACGAACTCAAAGGCCGCACGGCACAGATAGAGAAACAGCAGCAGGCCATCGACTACAAGACCGCCGAGACAGACAAACTGCACCTGCAAGCGCAGCAGCAACTGGAGGCTATATCCGGCATGTCGGCTGTCGAAGCAAAGAAGCAGTTGGTGGAGAGCCTAAAGGATGAGGCACGCACCGAAGCACTTGCGTTCATCAACGAGACGATGGACGAAGCACGACTCAACGCTACCCTGGAGGCAAAGAAAGTGATCATCAAAACCATCCAGCGCGTAGCATCTGAGGCTACGGTGGAGAACGCCGTGAGCATCTTCCGCATCGAGAACGACGAGGTCAAAGGACGCATCATCGGTCGTGAGGGGCGCAACATCCGCGCCCTGGAAGCCGCCACGGGCGTAGAGATCGTAGTGGATGATACGCCGGAGTGCATCACCCTGTCTGCCTATGATCCCGTGCGCCGCGAGATAGCTCGACTTAGTCTGCACCAACTCGTTCAGGACGGACGAATACACCCCGCACGCATCGAGGAGGTTGTGGCCAAGGTCACCGAGCAGATCGAGGACGAGATCAACGAGATAGGCAAACGAACCACCATCGATATGGGTATACATGGTTTGCATCCTGAGCTGATCCGACTCATCGGTAAGATGAAGTACCGCTCGTCCTACGGCCAGAACCTGCTGCAGCACTCGCGCGAGACGGCTAACCTCTGTGCCACCATGGCTGCCGAACTCGGGCTGAACCCGAAGACCGCACGCCGAGCAGGTCTGCTGCACGATATAGGTAAAGTGGCCGACGAAGACTACGAGCTGCCGCATGCCGAGGTGGGCATGAAACTGTGCGAGAAGTTCGGAGAGAAACCTGAGATTTGCAACGCCGTGGGTTCGCACCACGAAGAGATTGAGATGGAGACACTCATCGCACCTATCGTGCAAGCGTGCGACGCTATATCCGGTGCACGTCCGGGCGCGCGTCGCGAGATAGTCGAGACCTACATCAAGCGACTCAACGACATGGAGAACATAGCTATGAACTACCCCGGAGTGATCAAGACCTACGCCCTGCAGGCCGGACGCGAACTGCGCGTCATCGTAGGAGCTGACAAGATCAGCGACAAGGACACCGAGCTGCTCTCCTACGACATCGCCAAGAAGATCCAGGACGAGATGACCTACCCCGGGCAGGTGAAGATAACCGTCATCCGAGAGACACGTGCTATCTCATATGCCAAGTAACCCACAGCTTAACAACTTAACAGTTTAACAGCTTAACAATTTAACGACTTAACGTGCTAAGCACCAATACGAATATGGAAAACGAGAAACTTACAATCGTAGAAGAACTGCGCACCTTACTCAGCGAAGGTGACATAACCGCTATCAAAGAGCAAGTCAGTGATCTGAAGAACCGCTTCTACCGCCTGGTGCACCAGGAGCAGGAAGCTCTGCGCAAGGCTGCCGAGGAGGCTGGCGAGGCGTTTGAACCCGTAGCCGATGAGGTGGAACAGACCCTCAAGCAGTTGCTCAACGACTACAAGGTGCGCCGCGAGGAGCTGATCAAGAAGCAAGCCGCCGAGCAGGAGCAGAACCTGTTGCGCAAGGAGAACATCGTAGCACAGATGAAGGAGCTCGCCAACCCCGAGACTGCCGACGTGATGGCCGACCTGAAGAAGATGCGCGACCTGCAAGCTGAGTGGAAGTCCATCGGACAAGTGCCCGCAACAAAGGTGCAGGAGCTATGGCGACAGTACAACCTCTATCAGGAGCAGTTCTACGATCTGGTGAAGATCAACATCGAGCTGCGCGATTTGGACTTCAAGCGTAACCTGGAACTCAAGACCGCATTGTGCGAGAAAGCCGAGGCGCTGGACAAGAACAACAACATCGTTGAGGCCAACCGCCAGTTGCAGCAGCTGCACAACGAGTGGGCGGAGATAGGTCCTGTAGCACGCGAGGAGCGTGAGGCACTTTGGGAACGCTTCAAGGCGGCCTCCACTGTTATAAACAAGAAACATCAGGCGTACTTCGACGCTCTCCATCTGCGCGAGGAGGAGAACCTACAGAAGAAGCAGGCACTCATCGAACGGCTGAAGGAGATCGACCTCGACAAACTCAAGTCGAACAAGGCGTGGGACGAGGCGTCTCAGACTGTGCAGACCATCCAGCAGGAGTGGCGCACTATAGGTTTTGCACCGAAGAAGTTCAACCAGTCGATCTACGACGAGTATCGCGCAATGTGCGAGCAGTTCTTCAAGGCTAAGGCTGCGTTCTACAAATCCACACGCGACATGTTCGCTGAGAACTTACGTCTTAAACGCGAGCTGCTCGCCAAGGCTGAGGAACTGAAGGACAGCCAGGAGTGGCAGGAGACAACACAGAAGTTCGTCGAGTTGCAGAACGAGTGGAAGAAAGTAGGCCCCGTGGCACGCAAGTACTCCGACGACATTTGGAAACAGTTCACTGCAGCCTGCGATGCTTTCTTCGAGGCCAAACGCGAGGCGACCAAGCAGGAACGCGAAGCATTCAAGCAGCGTCGTGAGAAAGCTTCGGAGAAGTGGCACAAGGGCATTGAGAACATGACCGACCGCAACCGACTGCTCCGAATCTATGAAGGACTCCAGGCCGAGATACGTACCGCCGAGAACAACATCCTGTTCTTCACATCCAAGACCGGTAACGCACTTGTCAGCGGACTGCAGAAGAAGATCGACGACTTGAAGAAGCAAGCCGAAGAAATAGAGAACAAGATCAACGCATTGGATAATGAGCAAGATAATTGAATACCACAACGTTTCGATTCATCAGTCGGAACAAATTGTACTGCGTGACATTAATCTGGAGATAGGCGAGGGCGAGTTCGTCTACTTGCTCGGAAGAGTGGGGTCGGGTAAGTCATCGTTCATGAAAACGATGTACGGCGAACTGCCCATTGCCTCCGGCACAGCGCGTATCCTGGATTACAAGTTGGCTAACCTCAAGCGCAAGCAGGTGCCCTACCTGAGGCGTAAGCTGGGCGTCGTGTTCCAGGACTTCCAGCTGCTCACCGACCGCAACGTGGAGGAGAACCTATTGTTCGTGCTGCGCGCAACAGGATGGAAGGACAAGGGTGCCATGAAGTCGCACGTGATGGATGTGTTGGAGCAGGTAGGTATGTCCAACAAGGCGTACAAGATGCCATACCAGCTCTCCGGAGGTGAGCAGCAACGTGTGGTCATCGCACGCGCACTGCTGAACATGCCGTCGCTCATACTGGCCGACGAACCTACCGGTAACCTTGACCACGAGACAGGCAAGGAGATTATGGAGCTGCTGCACAGCATATCCAAGGCGGGAATAACCATCATCATGTCCACACACAACATCATTTGGCCCGAACAGTACCCCGGACGCAAACTCTACTTCGCAGCTGGAAAGATTAGTGAAGAATAATCCGCTGTTTTAGGCCGAAAGATTTGCAAATGTCAGAAATATTTCTTACCTTTGCAATAGTGTTTTAAAAAGTTAATTTTGTTAATAAGTTAATTCTGTAACGCATCGACCAAACTTGGTCGATCAAAAATCAACCATTAGAGATCGTGAAAGGAGGTGTAATGCAATGATCATCGTACCCGTAAAGGAAGGCGAGAATATCGAGCGNNNAAATTCGATAAGACTGGCGTCATCAAAGAGCTGCGTCGTCGCCAGCAATACGAGGCCCCAAGCCAAATCAAACGAGTTAAAATGGCGCACGCCAAGTACGTTCAGCAGTTGCACGCCAACGACGAGATCTAATCTCAATCAAAACAGGAACCCGCAAGGATTCCTGTTTTTCAAAACCAAAGAAATAATGACTACAATTACTTCATACACGGCAGCAGCAGAGCGCTACGCCAATCGTTCAACGATGTATAACCGTTGCGGCAAGAGTGGCGTGCTGCTGCCCAAGGTCAGCCTGGGATTCTGGCATAACTTCGGCGCAGATGCGCCCTTTGAGCGCAGCCGGGCTATCACGCGCTACGCCTTTGACCATGGCATCACACACTTCGATTTTGCCAACAACTACGGCGTGCCGTACGGTAGTGCCGAGTTGACGATGGGGCGGTTGATGGATGAGGATTTTCGTTTGTACCGCGACGAGTTGTTCATCTCCACCAAGGCGGGTTACGACATGTGGCCGGGCGTGTACGGAGAGTGGGGCAGCCGCAAGTACCTGATGGCGAGCATCGACCAATCGCTCCAGCGCATGCGACTTGATTATTTCGATCTGTTCTACTCCCACCGCTTCGATCCCAATACGCCTGTAGAGGAGACCCTGCAAGCAATGGTGGATATCGTGCGTCAGGGCAAGGCGCTCTATCTGGGTATCTCCAATTGGCCGATCGAGCCCTTACGGCAGGCCGTCCGTTACCTGCGCGAGCATGACACGCCGCTGCTAATCTACCAGGGACGGCTCAACATGCTCAACCGCGAACCGATAGATAGCGGTATACTGGAGTTCTGCCGTCAAGAAGGGGTGGGGTTCATTGCTTACTCGCCCTTGGCGCAAGGTCTGCTCACCGACCGCTATCTGGATGGTGTGCCGGCGGACAGCCGTATGGCCAAAGAGCACTTCCTGAAATCCGATCGCCGCACGCCGGAACTGCTTCAGTACCTGCATCAGCTCCAGCAGCAAGCAACAGCTGCCGGTCGTACCATTGCACAAGAGGCGCTCTGCTGGGTATTAAACCAACCCGGTGTAACCTCTGTTCTTGTGGGCGCCAGCAGCGTTGAACAATTAGCAAGCAACCTGCAAATCACGGCATAAGTATCAACCGAACATACTTGTTCCGTTCTTCTACTCCTTCGTTACGCGGACGGAGCGGTTGCCGTTGTCGAACTCGGCGATGTAGTTGCCTGGTGCCCATTCTGCGGGGAAGTAGATGGTCTGCTCTCCGCAGGTTTTCTCTACTGTCAGGATAACCTCTTTCGCGCTATTGCGGAACACGATGTCCGCGCTATATGGGTTGTTGAGTATGCTGAGCATGTTGTCACCTATGCATATGCGCAGAGGTGCTTCGTCGTCGAACTCTGCTGTGAGGGTGAGGTCGCTGAGTATATCCACATTGCGCGGATTAGTGCACACGCCGTCCGACCATTGGATGAACTGGTAGTCGGTGTTCGGTGTAGCCTCGATCTCAACCGTTGTGCCGTGCGTATATGATCCGGCACCGCTGACCGTACCCATCTTAGCATCGCTCACGAGCAAGGTCAGGGTGTACGAGCCGGGCTCAATGGGGTGCCCGGGATCAAATGGGTCGTCAGCCCTCACCGCAGTTGCGGTGAGTAGGCTGACTGAAACCATCAAACCATATAAGAATCTTTGTCTCATTTCCTATAGATAAGTCTTATCTTTTGTGTTGTCGTGTTAGCGCAAGCGTACTCCCGTAACGTTGAAGATCTTGCCATCGCGCAGGATGAACAGTTTGTCGCCTATCACCACTTTCTGTACCGTAGCTTCTGTTCCCGGAGTTGTGATATCCGTAGGAACCTGCTTGATGCGCTGTACGTATAGGGCATAGTTACTATTATCGCCGGCATTGAGTGCCACGGTGTACGGCTGCTCTGCTATGTTCCATACGGGCTGTCCGTTGAGCGTGAGCCATACGGATATATCTGCCGGTACATCGGTCATAGCTATAGTGTAGTCACCGTCAGCGGGCGCGTACAAGCCGAGCGGCAGAGTGCGTGGCTCGTTGCCCAGTGGCAGTTCGTGCGCCGACAGGTGCATGCCGTATGCCTCCAACCACAGCTGCGGAACGCTCGGCGCAGTGGCTTGCATCTTCTCCAGATCATGATTGATGAGGTAAGCATCCACCTTGTCAGGGTCGAACGACACGTATGCCTTATCGGCGTAGGTATCCGCTGCGTTAGCCAGCGTCAGTTTGCTGATAGCCGTAGCCTCTTGTCCGGCCTTCCGTGCTGGTGCTGCAGAGTAGTGCCAATCGTTGAAGTCGAACGCTCCGTCGCCTGCCACCTGTACGAAGAACGGTGCTGCGGCCTTGAAGATATAATCCTCAATCAGTCGGGTGACATATACGCCAAGCAGGTTGTCGTACGTGATGATAAAGCGTATGTCGTTGTCGCCTGCAGCAGCGTTGGTGAAGAGGGTATTGGCTATGCCGTTCCATCCGGCGTGGTGTTCGCCAATGTCTGAACGGTGTGCACTAAATGCCATCTGCTCAGGTTCGCTGAGTTCACCGGGGCGTGCTGCCCTGAACCGCCACGTGGTGTGCTCCGCAGTAGCGATCATGTACATGTGTCCAGGGAGCAGTGCGTCGGTCTTTCCTACACGCTTCCAGCCCTCCTGTGTAGTGGCGCGCTGGTGGCCGTCGAACTCATCGAGCACGAAGTCGTAGCCGAAGCGTGATGGAGCGTCAGCGCCATCAAAGCGGATACCTGCGGCTACGCTGACCTCGAACGGAACAGCAAACGCGAACCAGTGCTTCGAGAGTTGCCCTGCAGGGATAGGCAGATCGATGATGATCTCCACCTCATCGGCAATGAGGTGCTCAATGCCTGCTATCTGTGCATGTGCCTCTTCGCCGTAGCGTAGTATGAGCGAGTGGATGATCAGATCCTTCAGGAGCGTCAGTCGTCCGCCCGGCTTGATGATGATCTGTGTGCCGGCATCGGTGATGAGGTCGGAGGCATCAATGTCGCCGTCGATCTCAATGGAGCGATTGATAGTGATGATGGCTTGCATCTCCTCGCCTATGCATCCCTGCTCTGCAACAGGTTTCATGCGCAGGGTGTATTCGCCGGCTTCCCAACCGTCGGTAGCGATGATCAGTGTGTCGGAAGCCGCCACCTCTGTCGCTTCTATCTTACTGTCAACGGAGTAAACAACCTTTGCGCCATCCGTCGTGTAAGCTACTGCGAACGCTGCGGCAGGGAACAGCTGTGGCTCGATAGGCTCAACAGTTAGGGTAGGAGCAGTGGATGTGTTCAGCGTCAAGGTGTAACGGATACTATCGCACATTGGATAAACCTTACTGCGCAAGGTGTCATGGTACGTCCTTGCTTCAGTCAGCAAGAGTGTGCGTCCTTCCCAAGGTTCCCACACATACGATGAGTCATAACATACAACCACCTCTTCCGGTTCGGCTTCAATGACATCGGGGCATTCGGATGTCAAATATAAGAAATAGATATCTGTTACACATCCATATGTACTATCATAAACGGTATCAGTGTATACCACTACTTGTCCCAGCTCGGTAGCCACTATCGTATGTCCGCGCCATTCTAATGTATCGCGTACAGCTATCGTAGTATCCTCCATATGGTCTACCTCTTTTGGAGTCATGGATACGCTAAGGGTATAGACGATACTATCGCACATTGGATAAACCTTACTGTGCAAGGTGTCATGGTACGTCCTTGCTTCAGTCAGCAAGTGTGTGTGTCCTTCCCAAGGTTCCCACACATACAATGAGTCATAACATATAACGACCTCTTCCTCCACATGCTCAGCAACGCATTGCGTCCATTGAGCAGTAATGATGGTGTCGCGTGTTACTGTCAGCGAGCGTGGGTTGTCGGTGTTGCCGTCGCTCCAGCGGAGGAAGATGTAATCCGCAGCTGGAGTAGCAGCTACAACAAGCTCCTTGCGATCGCAATAAACCTCCTCGCTCGTGATGGCTACAGTACCTTGTGCTTTGTTGGCTGAGGTGATGGAGTACGAGATATTCAAGAAGCTCTCTTTCACCTTTTCGGCAGAAACGCTGAGTGCTGTAGCATATGCCTCCTGTGTGCCGCAGGGAACATAGAAATCGTAAGCCGGCTGATAGAAAACACCACTCATAGATGGAGGTGTAGTTGACATAAACTCCATAAATGTCATGCTCGTACATCCTGAAAAGGCGTGCTGTATGCTTGTTACCGATGCCGGAAATACAAGGTGGTCAAGGGATCTACAGTTATCAAAGGTGTAATAATAAATGTTCGTTATGCCGTCAGGGATATTGACACTGGTAAGCGCATAGCATGCATTGAATGCTCCCTCGCCGATAAATGACACACCGGCCGGAATAGTAAGGCTCCTCAAAGCTATACAGCCGTTGAATGCTCCCTGACCGATGCTTGTTAGGCCGCTTGGCAGGGTGGCGGAGGTCAGGTTCTGGCTTCCTGAGAATGCCCAATCAGCGATAACGGTGATGTCTGAAGGTATGATGGTGTTGCTGCATCCTGCAATCAGGGTGTTGCTTGCCGTATGGATGATTGCCTTGCAATTATTTCGGCTGTCATATACACTGTTTCCGCTTTCCACAACAAGACTGGTCAGGCTGTAGCAGTCGTAGAATGCTGCTTCGCCTATGCTGGTCACGCTACTTGGTATGGTGACAGAGGTCAGTTCGGAACACTCGCCAAAGGCGCCGCGGCCGATAGTCGTTACACCACTCGGTATGTTTATGCTCGTCAAAGCGGAACATCTGCGGAAGGCATCATCGCCAAGAGAGCTGACTGAACCGGGAATATCAATCTCTGTAAGTTTTTTGCAACTTTCAAACGCTCCATCGCCAATCTCTGTCAGGGTACTCGGGAGAGAGACAGAGGTGATATTGGTGCAATTTTCAAATGCGCCGTCGCCGATACTCGTCACACCTTCGGCTACCTGTACAGATTTGATAAGGTTTCTGTATGATTGCCATGGGCAGGTGCAATATCCACCAAACATAGGGGAACCTTCCATTGGTGCACTGAATTTATCATACAAAGTGGGAGTCTGGTAGTAGTAGAGATAATTAGTCATTGTTCCCTCGCCGGAAATGACGAGTACACTGTCGCAGGTCAGTTTCCAGGTAAGTGCACCACTGCTTTTTCTTGCTGCGTTGTTGCCTACTGCTCTTGGCGCTGCTCCGAGATATCCTCCCCACCAATCATCACAATTGCTATTGCATGTGCCTGAAGCGATCACGTTCTCCGTCCAAATGGCGGTGATGGTGGTGTTGTCGGTGATGTTGCTGAACTCCTTGTCCCAAGTCAGCGTGTAGCACTTAGGTGTCTCTATCTCCGGTGCGATGGCAGCTTCGCCGTGGGCTACGGTCTGCTCGCCGAGCACGGTCGCACCATCCTCGTCAACGAAGGTGACGGTGTAGGTGAGGTGACGCCATGTAGTGGATAATGTGACATCACGCATCAGGGTCAGCGTACGCGGGTTGTCGGTAACCTCGTCCGACCAGCCTACGAACTCATAACCTTCGTTCGGAATAGCCTCGAGCGTCACCGTGCTGCCGTGAGGATAAAGTCCGGTACCGGTCACGGTGCCTGCCGCCTCGTCAGCTGTTACGGTTACGAGATAGTTACCCGGGTTGAGCGGATGACCGGGATCAAGAGGTTCGTCGTTGCCCGCCATTGCCCAACCGGCGCAGGTCAAACCAATCAACAATGATAAAAGATAACGTTTCATATGTGTAATATTTTAATTATATTCCTTATTATTGTACGCGTACGCCCGTGACGGAGTAGATCTTGCCATCGCGGAGGATATAGAGTTGGTCATCATGGATGAACTTGTGCACTGCTGCGGCTGTATCCGTGTCGGATTGCTGGATGTCTGTAGCCACCTGCGGTGCGCGGCTCACGGACAGTGCGTATCCGCTGTTGTCGCCCTGGCTGAGCGGCAGGAGCACGATGCTCTGCGCGATGTCCCATACAGGCACCTCATCCTTCGTTAGCTGTACGGTCAGACTTGCCGGCACGCCTGTGAGCGACAGACTGTAGTTACCCTCTGCCGGCGCATACAGGCCGACAGGTATAGTGCGAGTGCTCTCGCCCAGCGGTAGCTCGTGTGCTGCCAGATGCATGCCGTATGCCTCCAGCCACAGCTGCGGAACAGCAGGTGCTGCGGCTTGCATCTTCTCCAGATCGCGGCCGATGATGTACTTGTCCGCCTTGTCGGCATCGATGGTGATGTATGCCTTGTCGGTGAAGCTGTGCGCCTCGTCGGACAGAGCCAATGTGTAAACACCCGATGTGCCAGCAGCCGTCCTGCGCCACGGTGCCGATGCGGCATCCGGTGCGGCAAACGTGATCCTGTCATCCGCCACAGCCTGTGCGAAGAACGGCTCAGCCGGTGCGAACGTGTGGTCGGTCATCGGTACGACGCTGTACACGCGGAAGATGTTGTTGTAGAGCGTGGCATATGTCACCTCGTCAAGTGCCGCTGTCGCGTTGCTCCACCATGTGTTGGCTACACCGTTCCAGCCGGAGTGGTGATCGCCGTCAGCCGATAGGTTGGCTGCTATAGCCAGCGTCGTTGCTTCGCTCAGCGCCGCCGGATCAGCGGCGGTGAAGCGCCATGTTGTGGCACCGGCTGCGTAGAGCATATACAACTTGCCAGCGTGCAGGGTAGCCAACGAGTCAATTCGCTGCCAGCCGTCCTGCGTAGTGGCACGCTGCATGCCGTCGTAGGCTTCGATGATATAGTCGTAGCCGTAGCGTGCCGCCAGGCTGGCACCTTCGATGCGGATGCCGGTCTTCACATGGACATCAAACGGAACGGCAAACGCGAACCATTGCCTTACGGCGTGGATGGTGAGCACCATATCCACTGTTCCTGCGGTGAGGTTACTGATGCCTGTGAGTTGCGCACGCCCATCAGCCGCGTACTGCAGCGTGAGCGAGTTGATAGTCGTCGGCTGATCAATGGTCAGATGGCCTGTTGGCGTGACGGTCACATCCGTCCGCGCGCTTAGCGGCAGCGACGAGGCATCCTGTGCGTCAGTCACGATCACCGTTTCCGGTTCGGAGAACACGAGGCGATACGTCGTGGCTGTAGTTAGGCTGTCGGCAATGTGCAGCCGCGGCTCGTGTACAGGATCAGCCTGATCGCGCATCACGCACGGCGTCTGCCATACGTTGCGCAGACTGATGTCTGCATTGTCTGTTAGGCGCGTCACGCTCTGCAGGGTCTGCGTTCCGCCGGTTGGATCGATGCAGTAGTTGTAGTTCCATCCGCTCTGTGACGGTGTGACGGTGAGTAGATAGGTCTGCGCATCCTGCTTAACGAAGTTCAGCGGTTGGGCGGTATGGAGCGCCACAACACGGCCGTCGGAGATATACAACTGCTCCGGCATGTCGTTGATGTCGCCATCGTCATTCACCAGCCAGCCTGCGTTTGCCGGATTTGCGGCAGGCACGCTGATGCTGCGGATCATCTCGTGGATCGTCACGGTGTCGATAAGCGATAGGTCGGGGTTGTCGTACGAGGTGACATGCGTGGCTGTCACATCATAGGAGTTGAAGTGCCCGAGTAGCGTGCTCTCGAAGAACCACTGAGCATACGCCTGCGTGTGTGCCGGGATGGTGCCGAACGCCGTAGTGGTTGTGCCGCCGATGGGCAGCGATTTCTGTTTACCGTTCAGCATAGCGTATAGCATGCGGAAGTCTATGAGCAAGCCTTTCTTGTTATCCACTATCTCCGGCGATTTGGTCTGCATGTTCACGTTCTTCGCCTCGCCGTAGCCTATGTTGTTGATCAACAGTGCGAACTCGGCAGGCTGACTTTCCTCAACCACATTCTCCGTCAGCGGATCATCGGCATATACATCGCGCTGCATGAAGTAAGTCATCTCCAGTAGCGGTGTCGGCCTAACGGTGAGCTGCACGGGATAGAGGTCACGCGTCACGGTCAGTCCGCTGAACGGATCGGTGTACGTCAGCGTACCGCCGAACGACCATACCACATCGTGCTGCGGTGCTGCATGTACGGTCGGGATGAACAGGATGGTAGCCGTGCCTGTGGTATTGGCTGCTATTGTCCATCCGTCGGCAGAGCTCAATGTAGCTTCACCGCTCATGTCTGACAAGCCCTCCAGCGAGATCTGGAACTCGTGCGATGTAGCTTGCTCACCGCTCTCGGTGCTGCGTACATCCAAGTCAAGATGGATGTTGCTCATCGCCTCTGTCTCGTGACCGTTGAATACGGACAGTGTGCCGCGGAACGCCTGACGGGTCAGGGTCATCGTCTGACTGAACTGCAGACTGATTGAGGCGCAGACGCTGCCGGACTTGTTGTCAAGCTTATTGGCAAGGATCTTCAGCTCTTCGTTGAACATAACCCTTGTAGATGTATATCCCCAGTCCTGCGCCTTGGCTTCGCATGCGGCCATCCGGTTGGCGTAGAAGGATAAACTATCCGGATCAACGTAGTTGCTGTTCGTGGGCTGAATGCCTCGAACAAAGTTATACGTATTGTTGATGCGTTCAACCAGACTGTTCCAGTGCTCATCCGGCAGTGCGGCAGGACGAATGGCATTGAGGTTCGCTGTTTCCGGCGAGGTAGTGAGGGCAGTATGCCAGCCGGCCATCAAATCATCAATCTCGGCGTTACTGCAATACTCCTTAACGGAATCGCAGATGATCAACTTCTTGTAGTTATCAAGGGCTTCGATCTCCTCGAGAACAACCAATGTTCTCGTCTTGAAGCGAGCCAGATATTCAGGTTCATCGGAATAGTCGAATGTATCCAAACCAGCCGAACGCCTTGGAGCATAAGCCGCATTTTCAGCTGTGTGGTTACATGGCTGAACGAGCTCGTACAAGTCACGAGCAACATCCCCTATATCTCCTACCAATTCTTCTGCACCGGTTATCTCGCCAAGCCATTCTACCAAATCATCAAATACATCGTTATCATTATCATTGCTATTAGCACAAGCTATTAAAGCACCAATGAGTGACGAATTGGCATCATAAGTCTGTCTGGCTGCATTGTAGCATTTGACAGCTTCCGATCCTCGCTCGGCCAGGCTGTTGACTGCTTTGATAAAACGGAGCGTCTTGTCGCCCGGATAGAAATCGGCTGCCAGTTTCAGTAGGTCAAATCCCAACTTAGCCAGATCCAGCAGGAACTTGTTCTGGCAGGGTTCGCAGCCTTGATCTACTACAGTAGGCGTAGGATCTGATGGCGGAGTATATGTGCCTGTTCCACCGGGCGTGATGCCTCCCGTGCTCGGTGGCCACGGGAACGGGATGGTGATGTGGATCTCCGGCAGTGGGATGTTCCAATCGTCATCTTCGTCAGGGGAGGGTGTAGGCAAGGTAGGCTTTTCGTCACAATTCTGATAGATGAGCGGCGTAGCGTACTGATGCCACTTGCGGTCAGTACCACAATCCCAGTAGTAGAGCGTGAGCATGTTGTCCTGGCACTCTAATATACTGTGCGGTGCAGCTCTTCCGGGAGCGTGGCTCTCCTTTTCCGCCACGCGTGTCACCTTGACGGGAATCACTACCGACTGCTTGGCCTCCAGGTTGAACGGAGTGGAGTATGCGAGCGCCTCAAAGGTGAACGAGTTGCCTCCGCTGGGCAGGCTGATGGTTACATCCTCGGCGCGGATCAGTCCCTGGTTGGTGGCGGCCACGTTGTAGATGAGCGACTCACCCTCCGCCAGCTCGTCGGCTGCAATGCGCGTCGGAGCGTTCATCACCACAACAGGCTGCGGCACGCGGGTCTCGTAGTTCACCGTGGTCACGATCTCGTACGTATCCTCCACCGTTGTCTCCTCCACCGTCCAGCTCACGGAGATCGCTTTGATACTCAGGTTAACCGTCAGACTGGTGGTCTGCTCGGGCTGCAGGAGGATGTTGTTGGTATAGGAGTCATGGTTATCCGCTGTGACGCTCACGGTGTAGTATCCTTCGGGCAGCACTGCCTCGTAGATGCCCGCTGCATTGGTGTGTCCTTGCGTGATGACAGCCTTGGTGTAACTGTTCTTAACAAGCACCTGCGCGCCCTCTACATGCGGGGCGCCTTCGGCGTAGTACGTGTTCTCATCGCACACATCCACATGCAGCGTGCCAGTGATGTCCGATACAGGCGTTATGGTGAACGGCAGCGACAGACCGTCACAGTTAGCCGGAGTGAGACCTATGTTACCTTTGACGGGCAGGTTCAGCTTGTCGGAGAACGATTCGGTGTTGAAGCGCAGCACCACCTCAGCGTACTCATCGGGTGCTATCGATGGGATGGTCAGCGACGATACGGACTCAATCCAATCCGGCAGACTGAGCTGGATATCACCTGTTGCACCCAAGCCGGTGTTCTGTAGCATGAAGGTATAATCCATCGGTCGCTGTATGGATACGGATGCCGTTATTCTGTTCTCTGAACAAATGAGCTTGCCGCGCGGGTCACGGCTGTAGTAGTAGATCGTCTTCTCGGCTTGCAGTCCTTCGCTGGCGGCTATGTTCAGGTGTATGGTCTGCCAGTCATTGCCGGGCGTACTGACGTCGGAGTGCAGCGTGAAGCTTATGTTGCCGCTGCGTCCGCCATCCAGCGAGCTGATGTCCGTCAAGGTTATATGGCAGCCATCGGGCACATCGGTTGCCTCGGCATGGATGGAGCTAAGCGTGAGCGAACCAATGTTGCGCACGCTTATTCGGCCGTTGTAGTCAAAGCCCGTGTTGGCCATACAGGTTATGTTGGCGGAGCTGACCTCCATGCCGTAGTAGTCGATGCCCACTATCTCTGTAGTGCTCCTCTCTGACGGATAGCAAGCGCCCAGTGCGAAGTGACCGTTCTGACCGTACTGCGGACGGAACACGGCAGTGAATGCACCGCTGTTGTCCGCTGTTACTTTGGTTGCCGTGCGGTAGCCGTTATTGACGGCATAGACCTCAACCACGGCGTTAGCCGCCTTGCTGCCGCCGAGCTGACCGGTCAGGATGACGCTGTCGCCTGGCATGCATACCATCTTTGACGCGTTCATGCTGAGCACTACGAACGACGGTGTGGCTGTTATATACCGGTTGTCGGAGCGGTTGTTTGTGTGGACGATCTCCTTCACCTGCTTGTCTTCGTTCACGGTGGCGTACAGTGTGTATCTGCCCACATTCTCCGGCAGGGTGACCTCGGTGTTGAACGTTACGGATGAGTCAATCGGCAGGGTGGATGGCAGCGCAAACTGTGCAACGCGTGAGCCGGCAAAGTACAGGTTAACCGTTATACCTTTCGCCAATCCGGCGGCACCTTGGTTGTGTACGGTCACATCTACGTTCACTATCTCGCCTACTTCAGCCGTATCTTTGGCAATGGTCAGTGCGCTGATCACGGCATCCGGTAGGGTTTGGTCGATCACCATCGCGTAGCACTCGGCGGATACGAATCCCTCACATGCAGCGGAGAAGGTCACGGAGTGACTGTCCTCGCTTATGCCGTTGCGTTCCACGGCTACGGTGGTCTGTGCCTGACTCTCACCGGCAGGGATGGTCAGCGTGGCAGGGAACGACAGTCCGTCGGCATTATCCACGCTCAAGCTTACTACCAGTGCCGTATCGGTCGGTGTATTGCGGGATACGGTCAGTGTGGCGGCATCCGTCTTGCCCTCCAGCATCATCGTAGTGCTGGTGCGTAAGGTGAGGGTCGGCACATCATTGTCATGGATCGTGAGCCGAGCGGTGTCGAACGCGCAGGGCAGATAAGCGTTGTTCACGCGTGCGTATATATCTACGGTTTGCGTACCCTCGCACATAGCGTTGTCGATAACACCTAATGTGGCAGTCAGCTCCGTCACGCCAGCGGCCATCTTCAGGCTTGATGAAGGGTAATTGATGCGCCCGTTTGAGTTATCGGACAGGCGGATGGTTATGCTCTTGTCCGTAACTGTCAGTCGCCGCACTGTGGCGGTGATGCAGCGTGCGCACTCGCCTTCGTTCACCTCATCTACCGACAGGGTCAGACTGATCTCCGGTGTATCATTATCAATGATGGCGAGCGTGTCGGAGGCCGTATTGCTGAACCGTGTGCCGCTGGCCTTCAGCTTGATGGTGATGATGTCGTGCATCGATGTGTTGTCCTTGGTGGCAACGGTCACGGTCACCAAGGTGTCACCCGCCGGCAGAATGACGGAGGAGGGGAAGTTACTCAGGTAACTGCTGCCATCGTTCACGGACAACCGAATGGTCTCATCCGCAGGCAGCGCGTACGATGAGCGAATAGTAAGCACGGTGCTCTCTGACTCAATGACGGTGTCTCTGTCCAGCGTAGCCGTCAGAACGGGGTATGTAGTTTTGATGACATGCAACTTGAGCTCATTGATGGAATCACAGCCCGTAAGTGTGGATTGCACGGTGTCGTAGTATGAGTAGTCTCCTGCTGACGGATAGAGGATAGTGCGTCCGTGCCATTCGAGCTGCTGTGCATTGGTCATGGTGTCGTAATCCGAAACCACGCGTATGGGCTCGATTACGTTCAGAGTGAGCAGCGTTACGGAGTCGTAGTCGGCAGTGGTAATGGTATTTGCATATAAGCCGGATGCTTGCAGATTGCGGTCTCCAAATGCATATGTGTCGTTCAGACAGATTGTTGCCGATGTGTTGCCTACATGGCTCAATGTCCTGCCGTACAGACTGATAGACTGTATGTAGAACCGCTTGTATGCGTCCTGCACCTCAATGGTAAGCTCGTCCGTCCAACCCAAACTATCAACACGTATAGCGCTGAAGTTCGATGATGCCAGTTCGATGACACTACCATTCAGTACTATGTTCGACTGATCGCTGCCATACCGTGCAGCGCGCAGCACCATACTGTCCACCACCAGCGGAATAGCCAGTCTGATCTTCATCTTACCGCCGGCTGAAGATGCGCCGAATTTGGCACCATAGCCCGTGTCGTCAACTGTCTTGCCCGGATAGACTCTATATACATCCGTTACGGCGCTCGCATAGCCTGCAGTCATGGGCGTGAAGACGTTGGTCGGATCGTTTAGGTACATTGTGCCGCTATCATATGTCTCGTCTGCTGACCTGAACTGCAGATCGTAACTGCAGTTCGTCATCCGGTCGGAGCAGTCATCTACATGCAGGTTATATGCCACAACCGAGTCACCGCCAACGGATGAGATATACGTATGCCGGAACTGGTAGTCGCCGGCTTTCCATTTCACTTCGTTGTCGTAGTAGTATCTGAAGCCGGCACAAATGGTGTCGTAAACGGTCGTGTCTATCACCTGGCATACGTTGGTGCAGATGTAGTTGATGGTAGTGAGGTTGCCATGACCGTATGTCACATCCGTCTCGATGGAGTAGACGCCGTTGTTCACGTACTTGTGATCCTCGGTCTGCTGACTACTGCTACCGTTGTTCCATATGATGTTCCATGTCGGTTTGATGGCGCCATACTCATCGGGAACAATGAACTTGTACAACCTCTCGGTGAATGCCGTAGCCTTGTTTCCCGGCCAGCCGTCGGTCATCTGCCCTGTTTCGTCATCCCACAAGTAGCAGTGGATGTTGTCACCCTGCCAGTTATCGGGCTTGATGAAATATACTGACCGTTCATTCTCGCTGGCAAGACACAGGCGATATACCACGGTATCGATTGGCACGCATACGGCGGTCAAACTGTTCACGTTCTCGTTGATGGTGATAGTGCGCGGGTTCTCGGTGTTGAAATCGCTCCAGTAGGAGAACACGTACCCATCGTCAGGATTAACAGTCACGGTTGCCTGTTCGCCTATGTACCCTGCTATAGTGTCGATATCCGTAGTGCCGTGGGTTGCCGAGATGGATACACCTGCCTTGGCGCGTATGGTAAGCGCTACAGTTGCGTGGGCATAATCGGGTAGGATGGCTATCCGCACATTCGTCAGCACACGGCTGTCCGACTGCTGCAGGTTGCCTGCTGCTGGATAACCCATCACCATACTCGTGGCGGCGTTCCACCTATCAGACTGATAGTTAGCGCCGAACTCCGCCAACCATGTGCCGCATACGATCTTCAAATCATTGCTCCACTCCGGCAACTCCAATATAAGCGAGTCGGAGGTGGCTGAGCGGGTGAACTTGTAGGTGTCGCTGATCGTCCAATCGTTGTTCGTGCCTACCAGATACCAGTCCTCTTCCGTGAAATACTCTTCGCCAGACACCATTGTCAACATCAAACTACAGTTTGTGTTCTCAGTCAGGGTGAACACAGCATTGCGGTAGTGAGCCAGAGGGTTGGCGAAAGCTAAGTTTTCCGGGTGCGTGCCGGAAGCATTGGTCTGAGTCATGGTGTACGGGGTACCCGGTGTGAGGCCGTACACGCTGCTGTTGGCACCCCATTGGTGATCCCAACTATTGTCGATCACCACCTTGAAGGCACCTGCGATATCCGGCACACTGGCTTTCATCACGCCACCAATGGGCGCAAATGCTATCGCACTGTCCAACGACCAACTGCCAGCAAAACCTCCTACTAAGCTCATCGGGGAGTCGAAGTTGCCGCAACCCGAATCATTCACGCCGCAATCGGTGAACCAGCGTTGAACAATATTCGACGATGCTGCACCCTTTAATTGGAAGTTATCCACGCGTGCGTTGGAATTAGTGTTGGTGTTTGTGATCGTCAAGTCAAAGTACGCCACGCCGGAGTTGATAACCGTGCAGGTGGCAACCTCGTCTTTTATGGTTATGGTACCTACCGTTATTCCTGATGTCGTGGAGGCTGCACTCAGGCCGGATGTTCTGTTAGTCTTAAACGTCAGAGTCATCGCAGTGGCACCGTTAGCCGGTATGCCGGATATAGTGAATGATCCGTTGCTCTTGGCTACCAATAGTTCCGGTGATGCGCCTGTTGCCAGATTTTCATTATATATAATGCTCTTGCTTGAACTGCTGCCATTGGATATGGTGTAGGTAATTGTGTCGTCGCCCAGAATAGTTGTACCTTGGTGGCTACCTGCTATCTTACCCGATGGCACAGCACCTGCACTGTATCCGCTGAAATCCTCTGCCCAGAGTACGGCATCTGACCCCATGTTCGTCACTACTGCGTAGTACACCGCATCGCCTGTTACTATCGTGCCTGCTTCCACCAGGGTGGGAGCTATCGTGTCGTTGTAATCAGCAGTGCTGATCCAGCCAACAAACGTCTTGCCTACACTCTGTTTCGCGGTGGGGGTTGGCAGTACCAGTGGTTGACCGGCAAAATGATAGGTGGTTATAGCGGCTTCGCCGCATACCATCCATGTCATGATGTGCGCTGGGGTCAACGTGTAATTACAGCCGTCATCCGTTGTGAAGGTGAACGTAACGGCGTATAAACCGGATTGCGGGACGGTCAGTACATAACTGTACTCGTTGTCGGGGTACTGCTTAACGTGCCAGGAGTGGTTTGCGATGACCTTGTAATAGTATTCCTTGCCGGTTTGCAGTACGACGGAGTCGATCGTATATGTCCATGTGCCGTTCTGCTGCTGCGTCATGTTCGTGCGCTCGTCCTCGGCTATCCAATGTGCGCCGACCAGTGCGGAGTCCCCGACAACGCTGTATGCTGTTACAGGTACGTCTCCGCCGAAGTCGCCCGTTACGCAAAGTTTGCCTTCAACCACCTTGATCTTGACCAGGCCGTCATGAGCCAGTTTGAACATCACATTGTTCGTTCCACCATCGTACAGGCTGTCGGAAGAGCATGCGGTATCCAAATCGGCAAAGCCAAGCTCATTGTCCCAGCCTGTGTTCTGCGGCAGGACTTTGAACTCATACACGTTAGCCGGCAGGTCGAGCACTACGCTATCGCCATCCATCAGCAGAGCATTCTCGAAGGGTGGGATGGGTAAGCCGCCACCTACCAGGTAGTAGTGCTGAACAAAAGGCGGATACACTACATCCAGATCATTGCTTTCATATGTCCATCGGAACGTATAGCTGCCCGCTTGATCTACCACCAGCTTCATGTTGTCGCCGTTGTAGGTTATGCTGTGTGCTAACGGCCAATCACGATGCACAGTGTACCGACCGCTGTTGCCGTCCAGTGCCAGCCAGTTGCCGTCCTCTACAATCTTGAACTCATACTCTCCAGCTTCCAGATCGACAGTCACGCTACCCGTCAGGTTGCCCGCTTCCGGCACGAACAGCGGAGCATTGGGGATGCTCCACGCACCCAAAGCCTCACAGCTGCCGACTAAATAGCAGTTCGGCGGTGTCGGCACGGATTCAGTGATCGTGATGTCACGTATGGTGATAACCGTTCCGGCTGAAGCATAACCGAAGTCAAAGACTATCTTGCCGTTGCTGCTGTGTCCGGCAGACGGCTCGCTAACAAACGTATAGGGTTGACCTGCCTGCAGATTGATGGTAGTGACGTACGCTATCTCGTAGTTGTCGAACATCTTCAGTGTCACGTTGCTGACATCAGCTGTGGCGGTGAAGGTGGCGGATATGGTATATAGCCTGGCTTCTGACAGTTCTGTCAGCCCTGTCTCGAGGAACAGCTGCGCTTTCCATTGCGCATCCTTGTCCTGCGCTATTCGCACCGTTGCCACACCGGTCAAGGCGTTATATGAGGCACTACTCTCGGTCTCTTCATTCCAATTAGCATCACCAAACCACGAGATGGCTGTAACGGCGGCATGAACGAATAGGTTGTTCTCATCCTGCTCCAGCTCCTCGGGGTTGGCCAGGATGTTCGTGAACGATAACCATCCGTCTGCTGCCTTGTAGGTATCAACCGATGCCGAAGGGACATACACGGGTATGGAGGTGTTGACATCGGTGAAGGCGTAGGCGCCACAAGTGGGTGGAGTGAGGGCGTCGCAGAAGATGCTGTCCAGGTTGGTGCACAAGTAGAAGGCGTACGAGCCGATGTGTGTTATGCCTTGTGCGATACGCACACAGCGGATATCTGCCCTTTGGGCATCCCACGGGGCATACGTCTCGCCGCGTGCTTTACGCTGAGCGGACTGCGCCCGATGTGGTGCGGGAACAGGGTCGTCAAACACGCCCTCGCCGGAGTCGTAAAAGTCATAATCCGCCATGGCACCCGTGCCGCTGATGGTCATCACGCCATCGCAGCTGAGCTCCCACGTCAGGTTGCTGCCGCTTGCGCCGCATGTGCCGGTTGCAGGGGTGCATGTGCCCTGCGAATCATCCGCCCACAGCAGGGTGGAGAAGAGTATGGTAGCAATAAGTGTAAGTGACTTTTTCATAGCGTTCCTCATTTAATCGTTTTCTTACCATTCACAATATAGACGCCCGCGGGCAACGAGTTGAAGATGTTCATCTCGCCTATGTATTGTCCCATAACGGTGTATATTCCTGTTGCGTTACTATCGGTGCTAACCGCCTCTGTATCCGTGGCTACCGGCTTGCGTTCCACGAGTTGGAAGCGGTAGTCGGCTACTGTCCGTTTGCCTGCGCTGAACGTGTAGGTTGCACCCTCGTCGGCAGTTATGCGGGTGCCTGTCTGCAGATCGATGAGGTCAAACGCACGTCCCTCCGTCTTGCCGAAGCGCAGGGTGAATGTGCCGCCTTTGACGGTGGAGAAGCCCAGGTAGGTGTCAGCAATGTTGTCGGAGGCGACGATGCCCATCTTCTCATCGGAATGTGCGTAGATGTTCACATCGTCGTTCATGTACTTCTCGGCATCGTAGCTGTCATCATAATCCGACGTAAACGCATCATCCTCAACCAGTAGCAGATTGTCCCATTTGCCTGTTTCGCTGGTTAGCGTCATATCCACTGCAGTGTTGTAACCTATCGATCGGCTGCGCGCCGGTGCGCTATAAAGGGCTTCTATTGCCGGATTATACACTACATCCTCATAGTCAATAACAACACTTGACCCTAACGACCGTCTCGCCAAAACGAAGGACTGCATCGGGGCTATCGCTTTCGGCCATGACGGGTGGAAAATGCTCGTAGCTATATTGATCTCGTACCATCTATCGTAAATAGCATCGTATAGATAAATCGTACCGGCAACGTGGGGGTAATTTGCAGAGATATTGCTGATTAATTCCTTAATGTCAATATCTGCGCTATAGCTGTTGGCAAAGCCGTTCCATTTCAGGGGCAAGTTCAGTACCGCATTATCAGTGCCGATGAGTTCTCCTGTCATGGTCACTATCTGATCGGGCTCCGGAGAATACGTCATCAAGTTATATACGGCAAACGGCGTATTGAGCTTGTGTGCGTCTTCAGACGTGAACTGCACTCCATCGGAGCTCAGATCCCGCCAAGCATCCAGATCAGCGGAGTATTCCCATATTCGCGTGCGTATATTATTATCATAACCATAGAAAGAAATACCGGGCGCTGTGTAGGTCGGAATAGCAAAGCGCTGGAATTTGTATTCTCCGCCATTCTCATAGAAAGATTGTGAGTACAATTGCACCCTTGCTCTCGGATGGCGGTTGGCTTTAACGGCAGGATTGATCAAGAACCGCGCTTGTTTGTCATTGCTTGTCTTAAGTAGGAGGTTATCAACTGACACCGACGTTATTCCCTGTTCTCCTCTAACGATAAGCGTGCCGCCGGCTTCAACGATGATCTTTGCTTTTGAGCCCAGGATCACGCGCTCTACGCTAAGCGTCGCACCATCGGCAATGGTTAGGGATTGATGATAATTCTGATTAATCACCAATTCATTAAGACTCAGATTGGTGGTAAGTGTCTCTACCATATCGTTGTCATCATCTTCTGCATTCTTCCAATTGACGGAGGCGCCTGTTGGGGCATCTATAATTGAGGTTTCAGGCGAAGGTTCAAAACCCTCTACAACAACCATTACAACACCACCCATTCCATTTTCAATGTAAACAGTGTGCACATTATACCCTTGATCGCTTATGAACTCATCCGGAGTCATGCCGCCGATATTAATGATACCTTGTATGATTTGCTCAGGATTTTCCGGATCAGGCACTGCGCCACCATCAAACGTACCGCCGGTGATGGTGATAGTATTCACCTCGGTTTCCGATGCATAGGTGACTGCTTCGTCAACAGCATAACCATTGGTGGCTGTCACATACGAGTCTCCGCTGATAGTCATAGCAATATCACCGGGATTAGCATTGTTCGCCGCAACAACGATAGCACTGCCTGCAGCCGTAGCCCCCGCAGCCGAAGCTGCTATGTATTCTCCACCATAGTTGGATTGGATAGTAGCATTGTTGATATCTACATCGCCAGCCCTTACATACACACCTGTACTGCCTACACATGTACCTTCTATCAGCCAACGTGCATAGCCTGAGCAATATATTGCTACAGGCTTGTTGGCACTCGTGTTGGATGCCGGAACACGAAGATCAGCTGAGCTATGGATGTAAATGAACGGTGCATAATCCACGTCACCGGCATTGATGGTATATGCCACTTCCTCCGTAGGATCGGCATAGAAGCCGTCCAGACTTGCTGCAGCAGCATTGCTCGGCGAGCCAAGGAGTCCATTCGCCTTAAATGCATATTTCTCTCCGTAGATTGTGCCATATACATCAACGCGTACACCGTTTGCAACACCTTTACTGCTGGTATATACGCGTGTAGAATACGGCAAGGTGGTAGGAGCAGTTGTTCCGGCAGTCGCCAGCACGTATGCAGCCTTGGCATATGCGTTTGTCCAGAAGTTCCCGTTATCTATCACATCAACTACAAGCGCATTCTTCACCTTGGCTTCTACTGTTACGCCCTCGCCGATAGTCAGGTGGGAGTAGAAACCCGAAGTAGCCGTCTTGGGGTTCACATTCTTGTATGTCGAACCTGTTACGCGGAAGAGTTCTTGGTTCTTTGCGTTGTTCTGAATAATCTTGCCACCCGCGACGGATGTTATTACATTCAGTTCACCGTGCGTGATCACGAACATGTATGCCAGGTCGTCTGTTTGCGACAAGGTGTAACCGTTCAAGTCAAGAGTCAGTGATTTCGAAATGTCGTTCATCTTTGCTGTTCCCAGCCAAAGAATCTTGGAAAGGGTAATATCCTTGGCCAGCTTGATGGTCTCACCATCCTGTGCATTCTTCCATGCATATCCGAGCTCTCTTGCGGTGCTTACCCGCCATACGCCTCCGACACTTGTTATGTCGACTTCCTTTTCGGCAAAGATAGCCGTGATTGTCGTGTCCTGCGTGAGTGTCAGCGTACGCGGGTTGTCGGTGTTACCGTCTGACCAGTGCACGAATTCATAGCCCTCAGCGGGGGTAGCTTCAAAGGAGAGAGTTGGAGCGTCACATGTAGCCTCATGGAGTATTACTACAGATCCTATCTCCGGGGCACTAGATCCTATAGAACGTAATTTCTTATATTCCTCAATTACGTGCGTCTCACTTATATATGAATTGGATTGACTATCAACTCCATCATTTAGAGCCTCCATATATGCATCCTTGCTTCCGCATGGTACGTAAAAATCAAGTGCAATATTATCAAAAGGATCATGATAAAAGATATCCCGTGTAATGAATGCACTGCTCATGCTTGGAGGTGTTTCTCCTTCAAAAGATACTTTGGTAAGTTTATTGCATTCTTCAAAGGCGGACGAACCAATACTTGTTACATTCTTCGGGATTATAATAGAATCCAAATTCTTACAACCTTCGAAAGCATCTCTTCCAATAGTTGTTACGCCATTACCGATGGTCACAGAGGATAGTTTGCTGCAACTGCTAAATACATGTTCTCCTATACTGGTTACATTATCAGGTATGTTGATAGATGTTAGGCTACTACATAAGCTAAAGGCATTATCACCGATGGATGTTAGACCGTTACCTAAAGTGATGGATTCTAAATTCTGACATATATTAAAAGCTGATCCTTCAATAGTAGTTACGCTATTAGGAATGACTATAGAGATGAGCCCTTCGTTTCTTGAGAAAGCTCCGGATGCTATACATGTCACACTATTAGGAATGGTCGTGTTTTTGCAACCCCATAAAAGTTTATTTGAAGCCGTTTCTATGATAGAATTGCTATTGTTACGGCTATCATATTTTGCATTACCATCCTCAACAACTATTTCTGACAAATTATTGCATCCACAAAATACTTCAGATGCAATTGAGGTAACACTTTTAGGGATGAATATTGATTCCAAACTTGAACAATCCCCAAATGCTCTGTATTGTATATGTGTGACTGTTTTGGGAATGTTTATATGCGCAAGACTTGTGCATCCGTCAAACATACTATAGCCTATTTTAGTCAGGCTTTTGGGTAATATAACAGAAGTTACGGCACTACAATCCATAAACATATAATTCGAGGCATCAGTTAACCCTTCATTAATCACAATTGCTTTAATAATTGATCTATATGGATACCATGGAGCACTATTTATGTATGTATATACGGAATATTTGCCACTACCACTAATGGTTAGCACACTATCACATGAAAGCTCCCATGTAAGATTGCTTCCTGATGCACCACATGTACCTGACGCCAAAATGCATGGCGGCAAAATCGTGTCACAAACAAGACGGACACTTAACCCCATGAATGTAGGACTAATACTCAGCATGATAGTATCAGCCAGATATAATGAGTTTGCGTATTTTTTGTTATTGAAAATCTCTCCCCCTGTGCTAGATGTCCAATATTCGGCGCTTGTCTCGTAATTAATTATCCCTGTTCCGCTACGATAACCGCCTTTACTCGGTAGAAATACAGCGCCAGCCTTTTCCATTTTACCCCATTCTGTAGCAGTATATATATTATCCATGAAACTAGACATCGCATTCGAAAAAGTCATTCCAATAGGACAATACCAATCATCGGGCAGCAAAACATATCCATTAACACCTGCAATTGTTCCTTTGCCTATGAGCTGTGATGCAGCCGGACGCTCATACAGCAGATATCGCCATTCTGCAGCAGTGAGAGTGCGCCATACCCCGGGTTCTGCTGCGCCGTTGCTTATTGAAATATATCGTCCCCAATCGTAATTGGTGCTGGCTATATCTGCACTATTGCTTACATAATCGCTACATATATCACTAGTCAAAGTCGGGTACTTTGAATCATAGCCACTTGTTCCCCAACCAAAAAGATCAATAAGGGTTCTATCTGTTTGGTTTTTTGTGCCAAGAACTTCATATTGGGAACTTGCCAGTTGCCATCTGCCGGTGTAATAATCGTATTTATTATATTGCAAATTTCCCTGCGAGAAACAAATATGTTTATCACTTCCAACAGAGAATACTCCTATTAACGCTCCAACTTGTTTTGGGGTGATATCTTCTTCAATCGGTATGATGTTTGTAAAATCTTTCCAGTTTTCAGCTAGGCGATATGCCTTTATTCCACTTCTAGGAACATAGAGGGGGATAGATTTATTTACATTACTAAACACTTCATCTAGCTTTGTTGTAGGCGGAATTTGCGCTTTGCATGTTATACTTGCCAAGCTCTTGCAGTTTTTGAAAGTTGAACCACCTATATCTATCACATTTAGAGGAATAGTAATGCTCGTAAGACTGGTGCACCCCGCGAATGCAGAAGACCCAATGGATGTAACGCTATTGGGGATGGTTACGCTTGTCAAACTTGTGCAATTATAAAATACAAAATTTTTGATTGTTGTTGTACCATCAGGAAAGATAACACTTGTTACTTCCGAACCATTTTCATATAGATGCTTGGCATGATATAGTGGATTAGCATCGTTATTTTTAAACGAAATTCTGCACCATGCTGCAATATCACTTATATATACAGCCGATAATGAGTTGCATGACAAAAATGCATATTCTCCGATGCTTGTGATGCTGGACGGAATACAGATGCTCGTCAATGTGCGGCACATATTAAATGCACGCTCCCCGATAAGCGTAACACTATTCGGAATGTTAACACTCTTTATTTTAGAGCAATAGTAAAATGCGTATTTACCTATATTAGTTACATTATTGCCTATGACAATTTCTTTTACGATGTCTTTATAAGAATACCAAGGCATACTATTGTAAGACCAATTAGCCATTGCTCCTGTTCCGCTGATGGTCAGTACGCTGTCGCAAGAGAGTTCCCATGTCAGGTTGTCGCCTTCTGCTCCGCAGGTGCCGGAGGCGAGGATGCATTTGGCTTGGATGTTCGTGAAGTCTTTCCAACCGGTAGCAGCCTGATATGCTTCTACACTTTCTGATGGAACGTAAACAGGAATAGACTTGTTTACATTGCTGAAGACATAGCTTCCAAGTGAAGGTGGTGTTGTCGCATTGCTGGTGAGGCTTGTCAGCCCGTTGCAATTATAGAATGCATCGTAACCGATTGACGTCATAGTACTCGGCAGAGTAACTGAAGCCAATGAACTGCATCCCTCAAATGTGTAATCTTGAATCGCTGTTACTGTGCTGGGGATAACAATGGCGGTGATTGCCGCACATCCGTTAAATGCGCCCTTGCCAATGGACGTAACGCTACCGGGGATAGAAAGTCCGGTGAGGGCAACGCAGCCATTGAATGCTCCTTGACCGATTGTCTCCAGGGTAGCAGGCAAAGTAACGGAAACAAGTCCGTTGCTGCCTGAAAATGCCCAGTTGGCGATTGCTGTAATATCGCTTGGAACAGTTGAGTTTTTGCAGCCGGCAATCAATGTGTTGGTGGCGGTTTCAATAATCGCATTGCAGTTGTTGCGGCTGTCGTAAATGGTGTTGCCACTCTCTACAACCAGACTTGCCAATTTCCCGCAATTGTAGAAAGCTCCTTCTCCGATACTCGTCACGCTATTAGGAATGCTGATGGATGTCAGATTCGAGCAATTGCCGAACGCACCTTTCCCGATAGTAGTCACTTGATCAGGTATAGTGATGGATGTTAATGTTGAACATCCGTCAAAAGCACCATCACCGATTGATGTCACGCCGTTAGGAATAGAAACAGATGCCAGAGCCCTACAATTATAAAACGCTCCCCCACCTATGCTGACTACGCTGTTGGCAATACTGATAGATCTCAGTTTTTCGCAACCACTAAAAGCATTATTGCCAATACTTGTTACCCCTGCTGAGATTTGCACTTCAACGATCATTGACCTTTGCGAGTACCATGGGGTTTCACAAGCGCCTATACTTGGATCATGTCCGATTCCTCCTGCGCCCCAGCCGGAATGTGTATAATATTCGGGACTCCAATAGTAAGATGGAACGGCATAGTCAGGTATTGCTCCTTCGCCCGATATGATCAGAATACTGTCACATGTTAATTCCCAGTACATTACTGATGATTCGAAACTTTTCTTCGCTGTCTTCGGAGTGCTATTGCGATCAGGAGCACCCAACCACCACGAATTATCACAAGTACAAGTTCCGTAAATGCTTGCGCAGGCGGTTGGATCATCAGTTATAGCACGGATAGTAAATTTATTCCATCCCGAAGCTGACACATAGGCTTCAATGCTTTCTGCCGGGACATATAGCGGGACAGAGGCATCTACATTGTAGAAAGCATCACTATCAAGCACCGGTGGCGTTGTTGCCTCGCAGGTTATTCGCGTCAATCCCGTGCAACGATAAAAGGCATTGTAACCGATACTGGTAACACTGGTGGGAATAGTGATACTTGTTAGTCCGGAGCAATCATGAAAAGCATATCTTCCAATGCTTGAGACTCTATTCCCGATAACAATATTTTTGATAAGATTTCTGGAAGAATACCATGGTGTGTTGCTATAACTATTATCCGCCATGGCACCAATGCCACTAATAGTCAGTATGCTATCGCTACTGATACGCCATGTAAGATTGTCGCCACTTGCTCCACATGTGCCAGTGGCAAGGAGGCGCCTGATATTTGTGAAATCTTTCCAGCCGGTAGCGTTCTGATACGCCTCAACACATTCAGATGGGATATAGAGCAGAATGGATTTGGGCACTTGATTGAACGTATAATTTTGAATTGCAGGAGGGGTAATAGCTTCACATGTAATTTTTGTTAGGGCAGAACACCCCTCGAGCGCAGACTGCCCAATGCTTGTAATGCTATTGGAGATGTCCACCCCCGTTAGGTTGACGCAACCATTGAATGCATACATCCCTATGCTTGTGATATTGTTGCCAATAACAACTTTTTTGATAAGTTCTCTTGAAGAATACCATGGAGTAAGCGAAGAAGAATTCCACTCAGCCATTGCTCCACTACCACTAATGTATAGCGTACTATCGCAACTAAGTTCCCATGTTAGGTTGGTGCTATCTCCAACTGTACCGCATTTTCCAGAGGCGAGGACGCATGGCAGAGCTCGGATGTTAGTGAAGTCTTTCCAACCATTAGCTACTTGATATGCAGCAATACTTTCTAAAGGCACATAAATGAGGATGGATTTACTTATAGATTTAAACGCATCACTGCCTACTGATGGAGGCGATACGCAAGCACAACTAACACTCTTAATTTGACTACAATTACTGAATGCGCCATTACCTATACTTGTAACGCTGTTGGGAATAGTCACGCTTGTAATGTATGGAAAACGCGAGAATGCATAATCACTAATTTTTGTAACTTCGTTCGGAATAATCAAATCTTTTATCTCAGAACCGTTCAAAATCAAGTGTTTCGCATTATTTAAAGAATTTGAGGTAAAAGATATCTTACACCATGCAGATAGGTCACTTATATACACAGTCTCAAAACTATTACAACCAGAAAAAGCGTCCGTGCCAATACTTTTAATGCTATTTGGAATCACTATACTTTTCAAACCAGAGCATCCGGAAAATGTTGAACTTCTTATATCTGTTACGCTATTAGGAATAACGATATTTCTCAAACTCGAACATACTTGAAAAGCAGCTGACTCAATATTTGTAACACTTTGGGGTATTTCTATACTATCTAGACTAGTGCAACTGTAGAACGCATTTGAACCGATACTTGTTACTGTATTAGGTATCTCAATGCTTTTCAAACCAGTACAGCCTGCAAATGCGCGGCTTTCAATACGTACTATACCGCTGGGGATGATAGTGTTTTGACAACCGACAATAAGTGTGTTGTTTGATGTCTTAATGATTGCATTACAATTATTTCGACTATTATATATGGTATTGCCTTCTTCTACCATAATACTTTGTATCCCCCCACAAAAATCAAAAGCATATATTTTAATATCAGTGACGCTGCGAGGGATAGTGATGCTTGATATATCATTGCAATAATAAAAGGCATTTTTCTCAATGCTTTTTACTGTATTGGGGATTTCAATATCACCCGATGCTGCTGTTAAGCAGGCCAGCAGAGTTGTTTTTGTTGAATCGTTAAAAACCAGAAAGCCATCTACATAACCATTCACACATCGCGCCCCCCATGGAGAACCAGCAGCCTCACCATGATATATAATATTTGCGACTATTGAGAAAGCAACACTTCCTATGCTTGTTACACTGCTTGGGATAGTAACATTCTGCAAGTTTGGGTCATCACTAAATGCTCTTTCGCCAATGCTCTCTACACTAGATGGAATAGTCACATTCTTTAAGGCTTTGCAGCTATAGAAGGCCCATTTCCCAATGCTTGTTACACTGTTCGGAATTGCTATATTTTCTAGTTTGGAACATCCCTCGAACAAATAATCTCCAATATTGGAAATGCTATTAGGAAGCACAATCGTTGACAAATCATGGCAATCACGAAAAGCCCCATTCCCTATGTTAGTAACGCTATTGGGAATGTTAATATTTGATAGGCCGCCACAACTGCGAAACGTATAACTACCAATGCTTGTAACACTATTAGGTATATTAAGATCGGTAATGCGATAGCAATTAAAAAATGCAGTATTACCAATACTTGTGATGGTATTTGCCAACTCTACACTAGTGAGATTAGTACAGTAATTGAACGCATTAGTTCCAATGCTGGTAACGCCATCGCTTAAAACAACGTGTTGAATTTGACTTTTTCGTAAATACCATGGAACCTGCGAAGAAGACTCCCAATCTCCCATCGCACCTGTACCGCTGATGGTCAGGATGCTGTCGCTGGTGAGTTGCCATGTAAGGTTGTCGCCATCAATACCACAAGTGCCGGAGGCGATAACTTCGGCGGAGGCTTTGGGGGTGGACAATAGCAATAGTACTGCTGATAACAGTATGGTTAATGAATGTCTCTTCATAATCGTATAGCCTTTGTTAAATAAGGTGTTAACTAATGTTAGTAAGGTGTAAACTACAATGCTCGGTTAAGGTTAAACCGCGTGCATGGTATTTCGCCCACAAAGATACGAAAATTTTAGCGGAAAAACAAATAATTTTAAGAAAAAAGCGTATATTATTTCATAATATATGCTCTGCTTTGCAAAATGAGGTTTTCCGATCATGCGGATAAACTTGCCGAGGGAGGGGACTATCTGTCAACAAAGCCCAAAAACATCCCAAAATCTTCTTTTTTTGAATCATTTTGGGACTATTTGGACGAATAAAAAAGAGAAGTGTGCTTTTTTGCTTTTTGACACACTCCTCTTTTAGTCTCAGAACAGCCGTCTTCAGTACAGCCTTTTCGTTGCGTCGTAGGATTCGATCGTTTTGCTCTGGATGATCACGGTTGTGTCACCACGCTGGATGCTACTGCTCGTGGTGGTGATCGTGCGGGTGACGTTGCACGCGCTCAGCGCAATCGC
>DBXI01000040.1 GCA_002309255.1 Bacteroidales bacterium UBA1216
AAAAACTGGCTGCAAAGGTACTGCTTTTTTTTGACATTTGCAAACAATTCAGTCAAAAATTACCAAAAACATCCCAAAATCTTTCTTTTGTGGTACACAATTAAAGACAATTCTTTCGCGTCAATGCTTAATCTTAAAATAGTCAAGCAGGGCAGCATATTGATCCTGTGCCGTGAGGCAAGTGTCGCGCAGGTAGCCGTTGGTCTGCCCCCAGTTCTGTATGCCTCGATAGTAGTAGAGGCGTAAATCTTCTGAAATAATAAACGGCACTATACCGTTTTGCAAGCATTGCCAGAACAGCAGCAGTCGTCCTACGCGTCCGTTGCCGTCTTGGAAGGGGTGAATACGTTCAAGGCGAACATGAAAATCGATGATGTCGTCCAGTTCCACTTTTTTGAGAGCGTTGTAGTCTGATAGCAGTGCTTTAACATGCTTATGTACATCCTTGGGTTGGATGGTTTCTTCGCCACCTACCTCATTGGGCAGACGCTTGTAGTCGCCTACCATGAACCACGGCTTCTGGCTGTCAGAGGTGTTGGATTTAAGAATCCGGTGCAGCTCTTTGATAAAGGGTTCGGTGATTTTGTCCGTTGCGTGGTCAATGACGAAATCAATGCAACGGAAGTGATTCACCGTTTCGATGATATCATCAACGCGTGTATTCTCGGTTGTGATGCCTAACGTATTGGTCTCGAATATATACCGCGTCTGCTCCTTGGTTAGACGGGAACCCTCTAAATGGTTGGAGTTATAAGTCAGATCAATCTGTGTGCGATAGTATATGCCGCCTTTGAGTTTGCTTTCCTTCTCTTCACGCAGCCGCAGCATCAATGGAGAACTTTTGGCTTTCGCCTTTCGGCTTTTGATTAACTGGGCATCTGCGGGGATGTTCCATGTTTTACCGGTCAGGAAGACGCCATCGATCTTTCCTGTAGCGCACAGATTGCGAGCGGTGCGTTCGCTTATTCCGTACTTCTCCGCAAACTGACTGACTGATATATATTCCATATTATCGGCAAAATTTATTCAAAAGCACCACAAAGATACTAATTTTTGCCGATATAGGCAAGTTTTTTGGCAATAAAATGCATTTATGCCTTTATTTTTGTCTATTTTGACCTATTAAGCAAACAACTACGAGTTATTTACCACTTATTCCGTGTTTAGGATGCGAAAAAGCTCCACAAATTCCAGGAGCAGATGACCAATTAACGGACCGCTCGGAAACGGTTCAACTATGGACGGACTTCCAATTGTGGGTAGTCTGTCAGTAATTCCCCACATTCAACGATGCTCGTGTGAATGAGTCGGAGTATGTTTGATAATAGCTTAACATGCAGGCATTTATGAGGGGATATTTTACGTTGATGAATTTAATCACATGTTAATCACGTGTTAATAGCCTAATAGTGTCTGCTTGCAGGCCGCATAAATACAGGGATTTAGCAGGTGTCGATGGCGGGAATATAAAGATCAGTAGTAAACCATAGGATTGGCTCGTGTTAGCGTCCTTTAAAGGTTGTGTTTTGTCAGTTTTATCAGTAAATTAGAAATTGAGACTCAGAAATCAGCACTTATTAAGAAAACAGCAATCACCACCGCTGAAGTGGACGATGGTTATTGCTGTTAGCCATAAATTAGCAAGAGAGTTTAGATTATTAACATGCAACGTCAATCCTCTACGTTTTGTGTAACCTTGATTTGATCTACTTTGAGCGTATTCTTTTCGTTTACACAAAAGCCCATGTACGAAGTCTTAATTTCAAGATCCTCGTTTACGAAATCAACACCATTGATAGAGATTAGAATCTTCTTACCCTTCTTCTCAATGTCAACGGCTACTTCTACATTCTTTCCCTTTTTTAACTTGATTTTTTCGGCTTTGCCTAATTTAGTACCGTTAGCATCAACAATGTAGAATTTGTTTTCGGTAATATACAAGATATCTCCACTGTTTTCATCTTCGTCATAGTTGAACACAAGTCCGAAAATGTGCTTTTCGTCCAACTGTGGGAACAACAGTTTATAGGATATCTTGAAGTTCTCTTTTGCACGAACAGGGAAACGTGTTCCTACTGTGTACCAGTCTTTCTTTGATGTGATGACCAGATATTCTCCGTCAAGGGTAACGGTATGCTTTTTATCGCCGGTTGCTTCAAAGCCGAACTTGCTTTCAGCATCGGTGAAATCATCTGTTCTGGTTACCTTTTCAGCATTTCCTGCAACACTTACGCCAAACAATAAGGCGATAACAAATAATATTTTTTTCATATTCAACAGTTTTATTAGTTCATCTTGTTTTGCAATTCATTGATGAGATCAACGTACTTTTTGAGTACACGGTCGTATTTCTCAAAGCAATCGTCACCAGTGCACTCAATATCGTTGTTTAGTTCAGAATAGATTTTTACTTTGTAGATTATCTCATCATCAGAATCTGTATTCACTTTGATTTCCAAGCGCGTTCTTACGACCTGGTTTTCCAAGGTTGTACGTGCCCAAGCGGTACGTATCCATCCGGCATCTTTATCGCGGATTTCCACATTGTCAAAGTTGCGATTGGCGATAGACATCAGCCTTTTCCATATCTTGGCTTCGTCCATTCCGTCTCTCACCGTTACTTCAAACCACTTGTTTGCCAAGTCAATCGCTTCTTCACCTCCTGCGTTACCACTCGGACCGATAGAGTTCATAAAGGCCTCATCCTTTGCCAATTTATAGGCAATAGTCTTGTTTGGGTTGTTTTTGAATAGTTTCACCTGCTTAGTGATGTACCCCGGACATTCGAACTTCAGCATATAGAAGTCCGTTCTCGAGTTAAACTTTAAAGTGTAAGAACCATTTCCGACCTCACTTCCATCTACATAAATTTTCGCCTTGTCGGGAGTCACATGAATAGTCTTTGTCTGCGCAAAGCCCATTGACGTTGCCAGTAGCAACGTGCAGATAAATGCTGTTAGCTGTTTCATTTTTGTAAAATTTTAGTGTGTCTACTCTTTGTCGGATTTTCGACATTCTCCGTTAAATTTGCTTGTTATGCGCATATAAAAAACGTGAGGCTTGTTAGCATCAATCTGGATTGTTGAGGATTCTGCACTACCTTCTTTTACCAAATATCCGAAACAAGGCTCACGCTAAAACGTGAGCATAAAAACCTTGTTCTTGGTAAAAGAATTGTTTGAAAGTGTGCAGTTTTCAACAATCCAAGTTCTTGGCTGTATGCTTTATTGTGGCGCTCGCTTGCGCCTGTATGTTTGTTGTCACCGCTTTATTTCGCTGTCGGTGCCAGCGGCCGTGATTAACTTCGCGGCGGAAGTTATATTTGCACGGTGAATGGATCAACGTACCGGATGACGCCATTTTCACTGAAGATGAGCGGCTGGTTTGTGCGAAGGTGCTCTTCTACGACTTTGCGATGAACTAGTCTTAGGCCTTCACGTAGCTTATTTTCAAACTCTTGTTCACTCATATTTCTTGAAGCTGGCTTGTTCCTCGACGCTTCACGTATAATTGTTTAGATGCGCTCCAGCACGGTGCGGACGAGCTCCTTGATACGGGGCTTGTAGTCGGTGTTGGCCGCCTCGATCTTGCGCTGTGCGATCACGCAGCAGACGGTCATGGCGCGGTGTCCCATGTGCAGGGCGAGACCTGCGATGCATGAACCTTCCATCTCGTAGTTAGTGATGCGCTGACCTTCATAGCGGAACGCGGTGATCTTCTCGTTGATGTCGGGCACAGCCAGATCAACACGCAGCACGCGTCCTTGCGGACCGTAGAAACCGTTGGCAGCGATGGTGCAACCACGCATCATGTCGTCGCGGGCGATGCGGTCAACGAGTTCGGGATTGGCGGCAACCACATAAGGTACAGCGGCTTTCTTCGGGTAACCGATGAAGTCCACGAGGGCTTGCTCAAAGCCTACGTCAGCAATCTTGTCACGGTCGTGGTAGAACGCCAGCACGCCATCGAAACCGATGGATTTCTGGCTGACAAGGAACGTACCCAGAGGTATATCCTCCTGCATACCGCCGCAGGTGCCGATACGAACGATGTCGAGGCAGCGTTTCTCGGCTTTCTCGGTGCGGGTGGCGAAGTCGATGTTAGCGAGCGCATCGATCTCGTTCATGACGATGTCGCAGTTGTCGGTACCGATACCGGTGGAGATACACGAGATGCGTTTGCCCTGGAACTTACCAGTGATGGTGTGGAACTCGCGGCTTTGCACGTCGCACTCGATTGAGCCTTCGTCGAAGAACGAGGCAACCATATTCACGCGGTCCTGGTCGCCAACGAGGATAACTTTGTCAGCGAGGAACTCGGGTTTGAGATGCAGGTGAAATGCTGAACCATCAGCATTGATGATCAACTGACTTGCTGGAAATGTTTTCATGATCGTAGTATTTTGATTGTTAATATTAGTCGTTATAACGTTATGACGTGATTACGAGACAGCGAGGCGTTTAGGCTTCGCCGCTGCCGAACGAGAGGGGCAGTGTTGATCCGGGGATCGGTTTCTTGCCATTGTTCAGGTCAATTGCCCCGAACTGTTTCTCGTACTTTGCCAGGTTATCTTGCAGCGCGAACAGCAGGCGCTTGGCGTTCTCGGGGGTCATGATGATGCGGCTCTGCACGTTGGCCTGCTGCATACCGGGCAGGGACGATGCAAAGTCGATGATGAACTCCGTCTGGCTGTGAGCAATAACTGCCAGATTTGAATATGTTCCGGCAGCCTTATCCACCGGCACGTTTAGACTCAGTTTCTTCTCTTCCATTGTTGTATGTTGTTTTTTATGTTAGTCGAAAGAACGTTCTCTTCATTCACTCAAAGGCAAAAGATAAAAGCCTAATTAGTCTTTGCTCTTTCAGCGCAGCGGTCTTTTTTCTTTGAGCCAAAGGCGGTCAATTTTACCATCTTTTTGGTTTGGGTCGGAAGGGTTCTATCAGCATCGTTGTGAGCGTGATGAGTGGAAGCAGGATCTCCCAAACGGGGATAAGCAGCACGGTTTTACGTGTTCCCCACCGATGCGCGGGGATGTTCAGCAGCACACACTGCACAATCCATCGCAGCAGCATCGCACCCAAAGCAATCACCAGTGGTAGGTCGATAGCTGACAATTGATAGTTGACGATTGATATTTCGCTGATCACTATCAGTGCTATCAACGCGGCGTAGAGCAATCCTCGTGTCACGGGTTCGAGCCCCAGTCGGAGCTTGGTGGACAGTTTGTACTTCGGTGCCACGCTAAGATGCCGTCGTTTCTGCCGCAACCACTCGACGAATGAGGTCTTCGGCACGCTCCATGTCAAGCTATCTCGCGTGGCGACTACAGCAGTATTCGTGCGTGTCGCCTCGCGGTTGACGAACAGATCATCGTCGCCGGCTTTGTTCTCCATCAGTCCCTCAAATCCTCCGTGCGCGAAGAACAGCCGCTTGCTATAAGCCAGATTCCGTCCTACGCCCATATACGGATGTCCGCACGCCGCCTGGCCTAAGTACTGCAACCCGTTGAACAAGGTATCGAACTGAATGAGCCTGTTCAGCAAACCGTGCTTGACGAAGTACGCTCCGAATCCAAGCACGATATCTGTTTGACCGCTATGCTGTTCGACCACTTCGTTGTTAGACCGCTGCGCTGTTAGACCGCCTTCGGCTGTTGGACTCACAAACCCACTCATCATCTCCCGTATCCAATGTGTGCTCTCGGGCCGGCAGTCGGCATCGGTGAGTAGCAAGTAGTCGTATTGTGCGGCTTTGGCGCCGAGGGTGATGGCCAGCTTTTTCGTGGAAGCCACCTTGGCGCCTATGGGCACAAAGGTCACCTTCAGGTTCTTGTAGCGCTTCTGCCAATAGTCAAGGTACGTGCGCGTGTTGTCCACACTGCCGTCGTTGACAATGATCACCTCGTACTCTGGATAATCCTGCGTGAGGAGAGCTTGCATGTAGTCGCGCAGGTTAGCCTCTTCGTTCCTTGCACAGACGATCACGCTTACGCCGGGCGGTTGACAGTTGACAGTTGACAGTTGACAGTTGACATTAGCTTTTGTCCTCCGCACAGCGGCAAGTATATACCGAAAGTAGAAGTACATCTGGTACAACCACATTGCAGCAAACACGCCCAGCAACACTTGCTCTATCAACGACCACTCACTCACCGTTCACCCTTTCAATTTTCACCTTTCAATTTTCACCTTATAGGTGTGTGTACTACTTCCGTCCTCGGCCTTGACGGTGATCAGCCAGGGCTTGCCGTTCACTTGTCCGGGGGTGATGGTCATCTCCTCGCTGCCGAGCTTGCGACCATCGAAGCGAGCAGTCTGATTCTTGATGTTCGTGAGCGAACCGATACCACGCAGCGCCTCAATCTTCAAATCTTCCAATCTTTCAATCTTCAAATCCGCCAATCGCACTTTCTGCTCCTTGTCGCTGTTGGGGTCAAAGTCTTTCCACTCCACTCCATTGATCAGCAGTTTGTCGATCTTCGATGAATAGATCAGCTCCACGTCATCCACGTAGATATCATTTCCGTCATACAATCCGTCGTTTGCGCGGAAAGCGGGGTAGTTACCCGACGAGAAGATCACGTTGCACATCTCAGGCTGCGCATTGCTGCAGTAGAAGATAGGCACCTTGATGAGCGTCCAGTCATCGTACTTCGCCCGTGCGCGCAGCCAGCCTTCGCTCACTTGCTGCGCTTTCTTGTCCACACCGAACTCATTGCCGTCGGTCTTTAGGCGTATATCACTCTCCTCGTTCACACGCTCGGTGGCGGTGGGCTTGCCTACCTTGTTCTTGTACTGGCTGCCCTGTGATGTACCCATCCAAGAGTAGTACAAGATATGAAAATCCTCCTTGTCCGTATCCTGCCCCGTTCGCTTGATCCATACGGCGAGTGTGTCCGGGCGATGCGTCCAGCGGATGCCGCCTGTGGTGCCGGCTGTGGCGCTGCTAATCGTCAAGCCCTTCAAGTACTGCCAGGGTTCGCCCAGCGTGATGTACCCAGGGCCCACAGCCGTGATGCCCAACGCACCTACCGACAGGTTGCGCACATAGCCGCACTTGCCTGTGCGACCGGGTTGCTGCTTCATAAACACGAACTTCAGACCGATCTGCGATACATTCGATCCGTGCCAGTCTGCCAACTGCGGCTCGTCCTTGAACATCAATGACCAGTTCTCGAAGTGAGGATCGGGCAACTGAAATGCGTTAGCCGCCGCGGCGACCAACAGCATAGCAAATATAACTATTCTCCTATTCATCACTCACTTACCACAAGCTCTTCAGCCGGTTTCTCCTCAGCAGGTGCAGGGGTTGTCGGCGCACTCACCGGCGCATCTTCCGACGGACGAACGCGCTTGTTGAGCAGATGTTTCTTGTCCTTATACAGCGCATCACCTAACAGCATAGCTACCTGTTTGGCACCATGCTCGGTGAGCAGATTTCCTTCGCGAGCAGCCTTGTCAGCAGCCTCCGGGATAGCCGGCTGCACAGGCAAATAGGCCGCAGCACTACCCTCTTGACCGAGACCGGTCAGCCAGTCGAACGTCAGCTGCTCTACATCAATGATCGGCAGCACGTCGCGCTTGCATAACTTGCGCACTACGTCAGGATATATACCTCTGCGATGGATCTGCTCGCCTTCAGCGGTGAAGTAACGCGGAGCAACAGGTGTCATCCAAACCACCTTGACGCCTTTCTTCTTCGCAGCCTGCTGGATAGCCAGCAGTTGGTCAAGATAGACATCCGACTTTGTCTTCTCCTCCGCTTCCTCGGCTACAGGCATCTTGCAGATCAGCGCGATGTCACCTTTCCTTGCCGGCTCAAGCAGCGCAGCGGGATCGGTTGGCAGCAGGCTCTCAGACACCTGCACATCCACCGTAACAGCCGCATCGAACAGCGGCTGCAGGAACGCTGCATAGCCTACGCCACCCTCGGCTTCATTGTTAGCCATCATCGGGTCGTCACCTAACACTACCACGCGCAGAGGCTTGGGCTCTGCCAGCATCATGATGCTTACTACCAGCATCGGTAATACAAAAAACAATCGTTTCATATCTTGTGTTTTTATTCGTTATTTCACGCTTTTTCCTGCCCCTTTGTATGCATGCATACATTTCAAGGCTGCAAATTTACAAAAAAAAATCCACATTTGCAAATTTTAGAGCACATATTTTTCGAAAACGGTCTATTTTCTTCACAAATCACGCTTTCTTCACCTCTTCGAACCATTTTTTTGCACAAACTTGCGAGATTTTTGTAGGAAAATTTGCAAATGTCATTTTTTTTTCGTAACTTTGCATCGTCAAACGATATACATATGAAAATTTTCTTACTTTCCATATTGCAGTCCTTGTTTGCTCTTCTGGGTCAGAAGACGATGAGTACGAACTTCACCATCACTGTGCAGGAGAACGCTGCGCAGCCCGTCTCCTACACCGGCAAACTGGATATGCACGGCGAGCAGTTCATGCTCGAGGCGTTCGGTACCCTCGCGTCGTTCGATGGCACCACCTTGTACATGTACAACCAGGATGCCAACGAACTCACGCTCAGCACCCCTACGCGCGACGAGCTCTACCAGGCCAACCCCCTGCTCTTCGCAAAAGCCATGGCAGAGGCATGCGAGGTAACAGAACAGACTTCGGGCAATATAACCACACTCACCTTCTTGCCCAAGGAGCGAGTGGCTATCGACCGCATAACGATGAAGGTGAAGTATGTAGCCAAAACCGAGGAGTACATCCCCACCCTAATCACGCTCAAGGAGGGCTTGCGCACCACCACCGTGCACTTCCGCAACCTCCGCTACAGCGATGAGCTCAACGACTACGTACTCAAACCCAACGGCGCATATATCAATGACGTAAGATAGTGCCACCATCTCGTCATCACGTAATTACGTAATCACGTCATCACGAAAAAAATAACAACTAAAATAACATAAACAATGAGAACAAGAATGGTTGCAGGCAACTGGAAAATGAACAAGACCCTGCAAGAAGGCGTTGAGCTCGCCAATCAGCTCAAGAACGACGTGAAGAACCCCAATTGCGAAGTAGTGATCGGTACGCCGTTCATCCATCTGGCTACCGTAGCCGAGTTGGTGAAGGGCTCAGCCGTCAAGGTTGCAGCTGAGAACTGCGCCGATAAGGACAAAGGTGCCTACACCGGCGAGGTGAGCGCCGCTATGGTCGCTTCAACAGGTGCTGAGTACTGCATCCTGGGTCACTCGGAGCGCCGTGCGTACTACCACGAGGACTACGAGATCCTGAAGAACAAGGTGGAGCTGGCTCTTGCCAACGGTCTGAAAGTAATCTTCTGCATCGGCGAGGTGAAGGAAGAGCGTCTGGAGAACAAGCAGAACGAGGTGGTTAAGGCACAACTGGAAGGCTCAGTCTTCCATCTGAGTGCCGAGCAGTGGGCACAGATCACCCTGGCTTACGAACCCGTTTGGGCTATCGGCACCGGTCTGACCGCTACGCCGGAGCAGGCTCAGGAGATCCACGCTTTCATCCGTGGTCTGGTAGCCGAGAAGTACGGCAAGCAGGTGGCTGACGACACCACGATCCTCTACGGCGGTTCGTGCAACGAGAAGAACGCCGCAGAGCTCTTCGCCTGCCCGGATATCGACGGCGGCCTGATCGGTGGCGCATCGCTCATCGCTGAGAAGTTCGAAGCGATCATCGCTGCGAGATAGACCGCTGCGCTGAAAGAGCAAAGACCGTTCACTTCGTTCACTGAAAGAACAAAGACACAATGGCTTTAGTCAAGACCATCAACCGCAACGGCGAGATCCTTACGCCTCGCATCGCTGACGACGTTTTTCTGGCGGATAACGCCACCGTCGTCGGTGATGTGACGGTCGGCAAAGGTTCATCCGTCTGGTTCAACGCTGTGCTGCGCGGTGACGTGAACACGATCACCATCGGCAAGCACTGCAACATCCAGGACGGCTCGGTGCTGCACACCCTGTACCAGAAATCCACCATCACCCTCGGCGACTACGTATCAGTGGGACACAACGTGACTATCCACGGCGCTGATGTCGACGACTACGCGCTGATAGGCATGGGCGCTACCCTGCTCGATGGCGCGCATGTGGGCAAAGGCGCGATAGTGGCCGCCGGAGCACTGGTGCTCAAAGGCACACAGATAGGCGAATATGAGATCTGGGGCGGCGTGCCGGCTAAGTTCATCAAGAAAGCTGAACCCGAGCAAACCGCCGAGATCAACAAAAAGATCGCTCATAATTACGCCATGTATTCTACATGGTACAGCGAATAAAATGTCAATTATCAATTGTCAATTATCAACTAACCCTTAAATTCTTACAACTATGGCAAACAACACCGGTTCAATCATTGCTGCGCTGTTAGGCGGCGCAATCGTTGGAGCTATGGCAGCACTGCTGTTCGCTCCGAAGTCAGGTGAAGAGTTACGCGCAGACGTAGCACGTATTGCACGCGAGAAAGCCGAACACCTCAACAGAGAGGAG
Source organism: Bacteroidales bacterium UBA1216 (assembly GCA_002309255.1). Classification (GTDB taxonomy): domain Bacteria; phylum Bacteroidota; class Bacteroidia; order Bacteroidales; family Paludibacteraceae; genus Colicola. The sequence continues at coordinate 10,494 of DBXI01000040.1, forward strand.
CTGGAGGCATTAGTTAACAATGTACTCGCGCGCGTGAAAGACTATTTCACCAAGGAGGAGATCGAAGAGACTGTTGACAAAGTTATCGCCGAGGGAGCCAAAGCATGATTTTCGATTCAGACAAATACCGGCAGACGTGGGCTGATATCAAGCAGTTCGCATCCACGAAGTTTGATCTGTTCAAGGTAGGCTTTCTGGAGAAAGCTGCCAAGATCATCGGGCTCATCCTGTTTGCGCTGGCGCTTATCCTGCTGCTGTTCGCCATCATCTCGTTCGGCTGTCTGGCACTGATCTTTGCTCTCGGCAAAGCCCTACCTCTATGGGCGGCAGCACTGATTGTGGTAGCCCTGTGGCTGCTGATCATGATCGGTGCTATTGTCTTCCGCAACCAGCTGTTCATCAATCCTGTTCTGGCAGCCATCAGTGCTATCCTGTTTGCACCGACCGAGTCAGATAAGCCGTCAGCTGTCAGCTGTCAGCAATCAGGTGTCAGCCCGCAGCCTGCAGTAGGAGAGGAGGTGCGCCATGAGTGATCTGAGTACTATCCGCACGATGCGCGATTTGGAGCATCAGCGCGCCCTTCTGCAGCTGAAAGCCGCCAACGAGGAGCGTCAGGTGCGCCAGGACATTGACGACATCAAGCGCACCTACACCACCGTTACGGGCATCATCAGCGGCATCCGTACCGGCGTGTCGCGCTTTCGCTGGATTGCCCCTATCGCCTTGCCCATCCTCCGCTTCTTCTGGAACAGGCGCAGCAAGCGCAAACGCTAAATCCACGCATCCTCGCCACATCCGAGAATGTAAACTACAATCACCATCGTCTTTGTGGCGATGGTGATTGGTTATATTTCGGCATTTGCAAGCCCCCTGCGGCGGGTGTTATTGATTCAATACGATTGCTCCTTTGACGGTTAGCAGGTACTTCTGCCGCGGATGGTGGGGACTGTCCTGGTAAAGCATTCGAACATAACCGTTCGCTATAGCGGGATTGAGATAGTTCTCCATAAACGTAGGGCGATGCTTTAATTCGATCCTCCCCATGATGTCTTTAATTGATAATTTCTCGCGACCGATTGCTTGAATCAGACGAATGGTGTTTTCGTCATCTATCTTAAGTGGGGTCTCTAAACTTGTCAGGGTACTTGTGGGGGTGCTTGTCGGGGTGTCTTTCCCGAACTTGTCCTGTACTTGCTCGGCACTTGTTCGGTACTTGTTCGGTTACCGCGTTCTGAACGCCTATATGCGATATATGCATATCTCTGTTGCGAAGGGGGATTCGTTCGCCTAACAGCAGATTGCGGAAGAATGCGACGAGAAACGAGTTAACGGGGGCAACAGACTTTTCCAAATTGCGATAATTGGCGCGTACCAAAGCATTGCGGAAAAACCAAGAGTCCTGCTTAAAAAGCGTATTGTCAACCTTTTGGAATCCTATTGAACGCAGATATTTAACTTTTTTCGCATGAGATTATTGAGACTTTGAGACTTTCGCTACAACAATTAGATAATCATCGATTTGAGAACGTCCAAAAAGTCTCAAAGTATCAAAGTTTCACGCAATTTTTTGCTTTCAAGCAGTCAAGCTTTCAGTAGCCTGAGAGTGGGTTAATGACCAACCAACCTCCAAGTAACTTCTAACTAATCACTAACGCTATCCCCTGTTTTTCGTTGTGACTTTCTTTGAAACTATGCATGTATAAAAATATGCACTGGCGGAAGTGGCGGAAATGGCGATATCGCCAATATCGTCAATATCGCCATGTAAAAAAATATGACCAAGTTGACTAAGTTGACCAACTAAATGCGAACTTGGTCAAGATGGTCAAGTTGGTCAAGCAAATTTTTGCATGAGACAGTTGAGA
>DBXI01000073.1:0-164 GCA_002309255.1 Bacteroidales bacterium UBA1216
TATCTTTGCACCCGAAATGGGTGCATAAGCGCGACGTGCGTATATAATAAGGTACTCATTTCACGGAATCAATCTACGCCGAACTATCGACGCTTGATTGGTATCGAAGCTGAATGCCGAGAATCAATTAAGAGCCGAATAGAGGGTTAGAGGGATTCATTACA
>DBXI01000073.1:270-40896 GCA_002309255.1 Bacteroidales bacterium UBA1216
GTCATATCGGCGTAGGTTTCATTGTTGTTTATTTCCAACGGCATGCGAAGGCCTCAACTGTAATGAGCAACGGATGAGGTCTGCGCTTTTTGTGTGTATATGTAAGTAGCATAGAAACAACAATAGTAACTAAACATTAAGTGTTATGAAAAAACTTATGATGGTCGCCATGAGCCTTATCATGGTAGCAAGTGTTTCGTTCGCAGAAACAAGTCAGCAAAAAGAGATTCGCAAAGAACGTCAGGAGATCCGCAAACTGGCGAAAGCAGAACTGAATCAGAAAGTTGACAGATCAGTCAAGAAAGAAGCCAAGCGCCTAGCAAAAGAGGGTTGGCAAGTTAAACCCGGTGCACTCCCATTAGAGAAGCAACTGGAGCGTTCGTATCTAATGCAATATGAGTATGATGAGAGCCTTTTCCCCAAGTATATTATGGGCGAGGCTTCGTCTGTAGGTGAGAGTTACGATGCAGCCAAGACTGCTGCTCTGTCATTGGCAATCACGAATCTTGCCGGACAAATTCAGACAGAGGTGACCGCACTGGTAGAGAACACCGTTGCCAACCGCCAACTCTCTGCGGAAGAAGCAGCCTCTATCGTAGAGACTGTACAGGCAAGCAAGAATCTCATCTCGCAGTCTATCGGTCGCACGATTCCTGTAATGGAGTGCTATCGTATCAACAGCAAGAAGAACAACGAAGTGCTTGTTCGTATTGCCTATAATGCAGAGATGGCCAAAGAAGCCGCAAAGAAAGCAGTTCGTGACGAGTTGGAGAAGAAAGGCAATAATCTCCACCAACAATTGGATAAGGTATTAGGCTTCTAATTTCCTTCATTAGGCAGAGGCGGCTGATTACCGCTTCTGCTTGCTAAAACTATAAACGATGAAACGATTTATTCTATCATGCTTATGCTTGGCTACATTTCTTATTTGCGATGCAGCTAATGACATCGTGCGCGTAAGCGCGACGTATGAGTATGTCTCCAATAATCCAAACGAGACACCTGCACAGGCAGAAGCCAAAGCTATTGAAGCCGCACGGCAAAAAGCTCTTGAGGATAAGTTCGGCTTGGATGTAACAAGTGTCACCAATACGCTTATCACCAATCGTAGCGGCAATGGAAAGACCGAATCCGAAAGCAATGTATTCGCATTAGGAGGAACATCTGTTCGCGGAGAATGGATCGAGACTACTAAAGAGCAGATTCTCGAAAAGAACTTCACTAACGGCTTTTGGGTGATTAAAGTGCATGTAGAGGGAAAAGCCAGAAACAACTCTACTGAAAAAGCAGACATCCAATTCACACTCGTCAAGGACATCCAAGACGTAGAATCTCCTGTCACTTTCCGTGACGGTAGTGACATCTTCTTGCGGTTCTCATCGCCGGTTGCCGGACATCTATGTGTTTATCTCATTGACGAGGAACAGAATGCATTTTGCTTACTCCCATATCCTCATCAACAATCAGGCAGTCAGCCGATAGAGGCTAACAAAGATTACATCTTTTTCTCAACTCGATTTGAGAAAGACGCACAGGAATATACACTCAACTGCGAACGTTCATCCGAGCAGAATGCTTTGTATGTAATCTTCTCGCCTAACGATTTCATCAAAGCTGCCGACAAACAAGGTGGCAAGAACTTCCGCGATGAGCAACTTCCCCGTGAGCTATCTTATGAGGCATTACTCAAATGGCTCTCCAGAAACCAAATCAAAGATAGCCAAATGGTCGTGAAAACAGAAGTGGTTACGATAAAGAAATAATTTAAATTTTGATGCAATATGAAACACAGAAAATTTTTTACTTCACTATTGACTTTTGCCCTTTTATGCGTTGCCTTGTTAACTTATGCTGATCTCAACGATGAAGCAGTTGCAGATTTTAACAAAGGACAAGAGGCATACGCTAAGGGGCAATACAATATCGCTTTGAATTACTATCTATCAGCGTATAGAAAAGGAGATGATTTGCTTTCCCCACCAATCATAGCTGATATTTATATGAAAGGACAGCATAACGGAATCCCGAATACTGCTGAAGGTGTTAGGTGGCTGAAAATTGCAGCAGACAAAAACGCAGGAAGCATTTCCGGTCGTGTCCAGTGTGACCTTGCTACTCACTATTATATGGGCATAGGTGTTCCACAGGACTTACAGAAGGCAATGTATTATTATACGTTATCTGCAAATAACGGATTTGGTGAGGCTATGTACTATCTTGGTTTAGCTTATGAAGAAGGAGAGGGCGTTGCTTATGATATTAGTAAGGCAATAGATTGGTATAAGAAAGCAGCGGATTTAGGTCATGCTGGAGCTGCCAACAACTTGTCCCGCATATATGGTATGAGCAAGTATGGTATTCTGAATCAACAAGAAGCAGGTCGTTGGGCTCTCTTTGCTGCTGAGAAAGGAGATAAGAACGCTCAATTAACGGTTGGTAATTTTTATTTACATGGCTATATTTTTCCGGAAGATAAACAAAAGGCCGTATATTGGTTGAAAAAATCAGCAGAACAGGGTGTTGTGCAAGCACAGATTATTTTATCAGAATTAGGATATTAATTATAGTTGTTTTCTATGAAAAAAATTCTGCTATTTTTTCATCTGATTTTTGTCCCAAGTATAATGTTTGCGCAAATGGATTATGTCGTGAAGGCTGCGGAACAAGGCGACCTTAGCGCACAGAAATATTTGGCACGCGTGTATGCAGAAGGGCGGGATGGCAAGAAAAAAGATTATACAATAGCATACCGTTGGCTTAAAGCGGCAGCAGACCAGGGGGATAATGAAAGCATGCATCAATTAGCGATGTGGGACAATTATACTCATGGTGGTGAGTGGCAGTCAATGGAAGAAATAGAAAAATGCAAGAAACTACTTAAGCGTCCTGCGGCGAATAGATATGCTCCGTCTGAAGCAATACTGGGTGGGATGTATCTAGTAGACAAGAAATACATCGAGGCATATAACTTGCTTGAGGACGCAGCGAGTCAGGGGTATAATGACTGTTATTTTGCTTTGTCAAGGTGTTATTTTGAAGGATTAGGGACAAAGCAGGATATTAAGAAGGCTATCTACTATTGTGAGAAAGCGATTCGGGAACTTGGGGGACGTTGGAATAGTACGCTAGCTGAAATGTATATAGCTGACAAACAGTATAATAAAGTTGAGAGTACGTATTATGAAGGCATAAAACAAGGTGATGTACAATGCTATTTGGGGCTGGCACAAGCATATGCAGATGGCACTACAGGAAGTAAGAATCTTAGAAAGGCACACGAGGTTATAGATGTTCTTATTCGCAATTACCCAAGTGAGCCGGAACCTTTGACTTATAAGGGGCAATTCTATCTAGACGCCAATGATATGAAGGAGGCGAGTGAAATATGGAGATCATTGAAAAAACTAGACCCCGAGTATGCGGAAAAGGCAGACAATTCGTATTGCGTTGCTATGAGGGCATTTTTCGATGAAAGTGTCGATGCTAATATATACGAAACAACAAGGCAAAATCCATTTACATATGTTGTCATAATTGCGAATGAAAATTACAAACGAGAAATAGCTGTTCCATACGCAATTAATGATGGTACTATTTTTGCTCAATATTGTAGGAAAACTTTGGGGGTTCCAAACGATAATATACAATTCATCCAAGATGCCACATATAATGATATTCGGTTTTCTGTCAATTGGCTGCGGAATATAAGTGATGCATCTGGTGATAAGTCAAAAATAATTTTTTATTATGCAGGTCATGGTATTCCTGATGAGAGGCAAAAGGATGCATACTTATTGCCTGTCGATGGTTTTGGAACTGATCCAACAACGGGATACAAATTAGCCGACTTATTTGAGAATCTTGGACACTTGCCATCTCAATCTGTGATTGTATTATTGGATGCCTGTTTTAGCGGGACTAAAAGAGATGGAACGATGCTTGCTTCTGCACGTGGTGTAGCAATAAAAGTTCAAGAATCACAGCCTGTAGGCAATATGCTCATTTTTTCGGCTTCAACAGGAGACGAAACTGCATATCCCTATGAAGACCAGCATCATGGTTTATTCACATATTATTTATTGAAGAAACTTCAAGACTCAAAGGGAGAGGCAACTTTAGGCGAAATAGGAGATTATGTTACGTCTCAAGTAAGACAACAATCGTTAATTCGAAATAAGAAGAATCAAACACCTACAATTAATTCAAAAATTGATGCATCAGTTTGGAAAAAGTGGAAATTAAATTAATAGCATATATGAAAAAGATTTTGTTATCATTGTTTTTAATGAGTACTCTTATATGTGTCGCTCAGGAACCTTGGAAAGAACATTCGTTTCAAGCATTCGAGGCGTATAAAGCAAAAAATTATGAAGAAGCATGTCGTCTTGCTTACATTGCTTTAGACGAGGGTGTTGGCGAGACTATTCCTGCATTCTACATGATACTTTCAGAATGTGAGATGGAATGTGGTCGTGGTGATAAGGCAAAAATTGCTAGTCTGAATGCAGGAAAAAGAGGTATACCAGATGGTTACTTTGTCGCCGGTATGCTTTGCCTTGATTCGGAGTCTTTTAATGCGACAAAGGATATTAATAGTGGTCTTGAATATTTATCCAAGGCTGCAAATATGGGACACGAAGAGGCACTTCCTCGTCTTGCAGATTGTTATCAAGGAGCATATGGAGTCACTAAAAACGATTATGAATATTTTAAGTGCGTGCAAAAAATGTCGGAAAAAGGTGACGTGCTTGCATTGTATAATGTTGGATGGTGTTATCAATCAGGGTCTGGTGTTGCAAAGAATTTGATTAAGGCAGAAGAGTATTTTTTGAAGTTGGTAGAAAATGGTGTGTATTTGGGTTATAACCAAATGGGATATTGCAAAGCATACCAGAAGAAATATGCAGAAGCTTATCGGTGGTTTGACAAAGGAATAGCAGAGTATAATCGCCGAGGTGCATCAGAATATGGCTGGGATTGGACCTTAGATAATCTTTATGACTCAAAAGGAGAGATACTTTTAATGGAAGGGAAATATGAGGAAGCCATATCTATTTATAATAGAGTAAAATCCTCTAGTGATGATAAAATTATAGAAAGCGCATTTATCAAAAAGATGCAAGATTATCTTGCAGATGGGGTTGATAAAGTATTAGTAACCCATGTGAAGAATGATAATGCGTATGCATTAATTATTGCAAACGAAAATTACATGCGCGTAGATAATGTCTCATTTGCTCTCGATGATGGGAGGACATTTAAAGAGTATTGCATCAAAACTTTGGGTATTCCTTCTGAACATGTTGTTTATATTGCAGATGCGTCGCGTAACGATTTAGTCTTTGCAATAGCGCAAATCAAGAGATTAGTAGCAACAAATAATCAAGCCAAATTGCTTGTTTATTATGCAGGGCATGGCATTCCGGATGAATCTTCTCGTTCCGCATATCTTTTACCTATTGATGGATATGGCACAGATGTATCAACTGGATATAGTATCGATATGCTGTATAAGGAATTAGGTGAGTTACCTTCTGATAATATTGTTTTTCTTGACGCATGCTTCAGTGGGGCTAAAAGAGAAGGCGGTATGCTCGCAGAGGCACGTGGTGTCGCAATAAAAGCCAAACCTGGTACGCCACAAGGAAACACAGTGGTTTTCTCGGCGGCACAAGGCGATGAGACTGCATTGCCTTATCATGAAAAATATCATGGTATGTTCACTTATTTTTTGCTTAGAAAAATTAAGGAAAATCGAGGCAATCTTAATCTCAGAGAACTAAGTGAATATATTATAACAAATGTTACGAAAAGTTCTGTGCAAGTGAATAGAAAACCACAAACTCCTACGACGATTCCATCCCTGAAAGTTAATAACGAATGGCAAAACTGGAAACTTAAATAATTCATGACAAGCTATGGCACAGATTTTCAAATACTATCCTCCGACAAGTTATAGCATGGACGCTTTGGTTCATGAGTACTTTTGGTTTGCAAAACATTCTATTTTAAACGATCCGTTTGATTTAAACAACAAAATCTTTGAGGTTTTCCCCAATTTCAAAAAAATATTAGAATATTTTGGGTATAACATAGATAAGTACAAAAACACCCTCGATAAATTCGCGATATGTAGTTTTACCAAAAGAAACGACAATCGGCATTTCTGGTCATTATATGCAGACACGTACAAAGGATGGTGCTTGGAATTTGACGAAGAAAATTTGGTTGATTATGTACGAGATGGTGTGCCCAATGTCCTTCAAGATGTTTTATATATAAACAAAGTACCAGATTTAAACAATCAGTATGAGGACTTGTTGATTAAAAGTTATGAAGATGGAAGCACAATGAGCACGCCTATTATTTCGCTTCTCCATGACGAAAAAGGACGAGAACAATTATTTACATACTTATTGAGAATAAAAGAGGAAGAAGTATGGGGTGTGGAAGAAGAAAAACGGCTCATTCTGGGAAACTACTATTTGCAAACTCATAGAGAATCTGATAACAATGGATATGTGATTCCGTGGAAAACAAATGCCTTAAAGAGCATCATTGTTGGACATAGCATATCCTCGTGCAATAAAGAACTTATTCGTTTGATTGCTAAAGAAAAAGGAGTTAAAGTCTATGAGGCCATCCCTGCATTAAATGGAACGAATTTTGAAGTGCAAATAGAAGAAATCTTTTAAATATGCGCAAACTAACTTTATCTATATTAGTGACGCTATTTGCCGAATGCATTTTCTCCCAATCCTTAGAAGAACGCTATCGGGCATTCCAACAGGAAACGAAGAAAACATATTCCGATTTCCGTGAGAAGGCAAATGCTGACTATGCGGTGTTTCTGCGTGCAGCATGGGAATACTACAATGCCTCTCCGGCTATTCCGCGTCCGGATGATAACCCCACGCCTCCTGTCGTATATGACGATAAAGAAGAGCAACAGGAGCAAGAGCTACAGGGCGATGTTGTGCCGCAACCGACACCGAAGCCAACGCCACAGCCCATTGCGCCAATCATTGAGAACGATGATAATTCAACCATTGTCCGCGTGACATACTATGGCACGCCATTCTCTTTCCGCGTACCAAAAGACAAATCAATCTCATTGCCGAACATCGAAGCAAAGACACTTGCTGCGGCTTGGGATGAATTGGCGAGTGAGGACTACAACAATCTTATGTATGATTGTCTTTCTGCGCGTGATCAATATAGTCTCTGCGATTGGGCATATTTGTCATTACTGCAACAACTTGCAGAGGCTCTTTATGGTAAGTCCAATGCTGCTGTACTTCTGCAAGCATTCATCTATGCCAACTCCGGCTATCAGATGCGTTTAGCGGTTACCGAAAACGGAGGCTTGCATATTCTTATCGGAAGTGAATACACCTTCTACGACCGTAGTTACTACAATCTTGACGGCGAGAAATTCTTCCCATTAGACAACCTGACAGAAGGCATCGCCATCTGCAACGGTGCATTCGAGAATGAGAAACCACTTTCCTTACTCATTGCTAACGAGCAACATCTGGCATCTACACCTACAGCAATGCCAAAACGCAAAGCGCAATCAGGCTTGACGGCTACATGCTCAATCAACAAGAACCTCATCGACTTCTACAATACGTATCCTACCGGTCATTATGGCGATGATTTTGGCACGCGCTGGGCTGCGTATGCCAACTCTCCATTAGATGAAGCAATCAAACAAGAGTTGTATCCTCAACTGATGGCTGCTATTCGCGGCGTGCCGGAAGCACAAGCAGTAAACTTGCTGCTCAACTGGGTACAAACGGCTTTTGAATATGAGTATGATGACAAAGTGTGGGGTGGTGATCGTGCATTCTTCCCAGCCGAGTCATTGCACTATCCGTATTGCGATTGTGAGGATCGTTCTATCCTGTTCTCCCGAATCATCCGTGACTTACTTAATTTGGATGTAGTTCTTCTGTATTATCCCGGACACTTGGCAACCGCTGTTGCATTCCACCAAGACATTCGTGGTGACTACCTTATGTACGACAACCGCAAGTTCACTATCTGCGATCCGACATACATCGGTGCTCCCATTGGAGCAACTATGCCCGGCATGGACAATAAAACTGCCAAGATTATTCCTTTATGGAGATAATAGCAAAGATTGCTGTTGATTTATTGCCGAACGGGTGTCGAGCCGTTATCGGGCGAATGTCGTATCCCACTGCACCCAATATATACCATGTATATATCCCGTGATTTTGATTTGTATACGTAAAATTTTGCATTGGCACTCTGGCACTCTTGGTTCCTGACACGCGATGTGAAAGAGCACCTACTTGATGCAAAATAGGATGTTGAGTCTTTAAACAGCATAATGAAACATCTACATATCACTGAATAGAAATTCGTCATATTACTGAATTTTCTTGCGGAAATATTTGCATAAATGAAATTAAAATAGTAATTTTGCGTCAAATTTCAGTTGCAAATCACAAAAATTTAACATAAATATGGAATTTTCGCGCAAATCGTACCTCCAAAAACTTGTCCGAGCGGATGGGAATGGAATGATTAAAATCGTGACCGGTGTGCGTCGGTGCGGTAAATCGTACCTGCTGTTTAACATCTTCCGGAGTTACCTTTTATCGCAAGGAGTGGCAGAGGATCATATCATTGGTTTGGCATTGGATGACCGTGCGAATAAGAAATTACTTAACCCGGATAGGCTGTTGGATTATATAGAGGCGCATATAGTCCATGATGGCAAGAAGAATTATGTCATATTGGACGAGGTACAACTGGTGGATGAATTTATCAGTGTGCTACTTAGCATGATTCATAAGCAGAATGTAGAAACCTATGTATCCGGAAGCAATAGCAGATTCTTAAGCAAGGACGTCGTGACAGAGTTCCGCGGTCGCGGATGGGAGATCCGCATACATCCGTTGAGTTTTGCCGAATACTACGAGGGTGTCGGTGGAGATTATCAGCAAGCTCTATTTGATTTCTATCGATATGGAGGACTTCCTCACGTAGCTACCTTAAAGACCGAGGAAGAGAAAAAGCAATACTTGCAATCAGTATTTGAGACAACGTACTTGAAGGACGTGATAGAGCGTAACCATCTGAGAAATCCGGAAGGTATGCGGAAGCTGATACAAGTGTTGGCTTCTTGTATTGGTTCATGCACTAATCCGAATAACATCGTCAACACCTTTATGTCCAGTGAGAAATTGACTATTTCGTCTGCTGCTATCGGTAACTATTTAGAACACTTGCAAGATGCCTTCATTATCAGTGAGGCGCAACGATATGACGTCAAAGGACGCAAATATATAGGTACNNGCATCAAAGTATTATTTTGAGGACTTGGGTATCCGCAATATGCTGATAAACTTCCGTCAACAGGAAGATACGCATATAATGGAGAATGTTATTTATAATGAATTGTGTATGCGTGGATATAGCGTAGATGTTGGACAAGTGGAGGTTTGGGAGACTACTCCGGAAGGCAAACGTGTTCGAAAGAACTTAGAGGTGGATTTTGTGGTCAACAATCCCCCTCAACGTATATATATCCAATCGGCATTTGTTCTGCCGGATAGAGTTAAGACGCAGCAAGAACAACGACCATTGGTGCATATTCCGGACCACTTCCGTAAAGTAATCATATTAGGTAATGATTTCCAACGAGGGTGGATAAATGACGAGGGTGTGCAGATCATCAGTATGAAAGATTTTTTGCTCAATCCGGAGGCTCTGATATAATAGGCAGTTTGTTTTCTTGTGATAAAATATAGCACGTCGTTGCGTTAACTTTGCATCTGATTTCGGACACGCGAGGTAAAAAAGCACCTGCATGGAGCGTATTTGGATGTTGAACAATCAAAATTGTGCTATTATGGATTACATCTTTGCTGTACTATTTGCTGCCGGTGAACTGGCATTGTACATTTATCTGTTGGTGGGACTGATCTTATCGTGTTTTTAATCAGGAAAATATAAAACAAGCTATCCTTTGAATGCTATTGATTTATTGCCGAACGGGTGTCGAGCCGTTATCGGGTGAATGTCGTATCCAACTGCACCCAATATATACCATGTATATATCCCGTGATTTTGATTCGTACTGTCGAATTTTGTGAAAATTTGTATTGGCACTCTGGCACTTTTGGCACACTTTTTAGCTCTTGATTCTGCGTAACCGTCTTATTTTCAATCAACTTGCCTCAAAGTGCCAAAAGTGCCATAGTGTCATGTGTTTTTTCTTAAAAAAGCCGACTGACAGTCGGCGAAACTCAAAGAAGCAAGGTTGAGGCGATGTTCGATTCACGCATGATTCGTGAAAAATGCAAAATACGGGAAGGGTGATGTTGGCTTGTGGTTGGCTTCTGGGTGGGATTAAAGTCTAGGATTATACTGACTCGCTCCTCACTTACCCCTCACTTACCCCTGACTAAGGTGACCGTTTTCTGCGGTATGAAAGCGGCTCTGAGGAGCCGATGTTCAGATGCTATCTGAACGCAATTGACAAAGCTTGGATGGAGACCTGCATGATAAAGGGGAATGAACAAAATAGAATCGCAGTAATAAGCACTATTATGGAAGTTATTTTTGCTGTCCTTTTCGCCCTTGAGTCGCGTTCGGCAAATGGTGCTTAGCAGATTTTGCTTGGCAAAATAGGGCGCACCATTGCCACCGCTCTCCCCAAAACAACATTGATAGCCTTAAATATGAAAAAATGACAAATATGCTGTGAATTTTATGGAAAAAATGACAAAATTTGCAGAAAAACTATGGGATAAATGACAAAACACTTGCAAATGTCAAAAAAATTCAGTAACTTTGTAGCCGATTAAACATAAACAAGTATGCTGGAGCGCAAGTTTACCCCCTATCTGGAGTCATTTCTGAAAAGTAAGCCAAACAAGATCATGCTCCTAAACGGAGCACGGCAAATAGGCAAGAGTTATATCATTCGCTATGTAGGTAGCCGTATGTTCTCCCATTTTGTGGAGATCGATCTGAGAGCAGACAAGGAAGGACCGAAAATCTTTTCAGATGTGCATACAACTGAAGATTTTTATCTGCAATTAAGTATCATAGCCGGCGGACAATTGGGGAACAAAAGTGATACTCTCGTTTTTCTGGATGAGATTCAGTCGTATCCTCATCTGTTAACGATGCTCAAGTTCCTCAACCAGGAAGGGCGTTTCCGTTATATAGCCAGCGGATCGCAATTGGGTATAGCCTTAGCTAAATCCACCTCCGTGCCACTGGGAAGTGTTGAGATCCAACGAATGTTCCCCTTGGACTTTGAGGAGTTCCTCTGGGCGATGGGAGTCGGCAAAGAAGCCATCAGCAGCATGCAGAAAGCATTTGTGAACCGGCAGGCTCTTCCCGGATCGACGCATGAGTATATACTCAAGTTGTTCCGCTATTACCTGCTGATAGGTGGTCTGCCTGAAGCTGTGGATGAGTTCGTGGCTACACGGAACATCGTCAAGGTGCGCCGGATACAAACCGATGTACATGAATTATACGGCATAGATGCCTCGCAATACGACGAGGAAAACAAACTCAAGATACGCAAGATCTACGACTTGATCCCATCTGCGTTGGAAAACAAGAAGAAACGTATCATTGTCAAGCATATCGAGCACAAAGAAGGCAAGCAGTACTCGGATTATGAAGATGAGTTTGAGTACTTGATAGAATCGGCTATCACGATGGATGTGAATGCCATCAGCAATCCTCATTTCCCCGTGAAAGAATCACAGACAAAGAATCTGCTGAAGTTATACCTGAACGATGTAGGGATCTTGACGCAGATCCTATATGGCACCAACGTGAATGCCATATTGAATGACGAGCGGAGCATCAACTTAGGCACGGTGTATGAGTCTGTGGTTGCGCAAGAGTTGCGTGCGCATGGGTATGACAAGTTGTTCTACTACGACAACAAAAAACACGGAGAAGTGGATTTCTTGATAGACAACTATCAAACATTATCTGTGCTGCCGATTGAAGTGAAGTCAGGTAAGGACTACTATGTGCATAGCGCGCTGACACATTTTGTGAGCACGCCCGATTATCATATTCTGGAAGCAATCGTGCTATCGAATGAGCCGGACGTCAAGCAAGACGGAAAGATTATCTATATGCCGATATATGATGTGATGTTCCTTCAGAAAGCAATAGAGGAAGAGATTATACTTCCGTTGTAAATGTATCTGTTTATTGCCATGTGTTCGTGTTAATTGCAGGAATCCTGCAATGTCAACTCACCCGTGACAGCATAGACCACGCCATGCAGTCCGTTGCTTTGACGCTGAATGATTTCTATCTTAGTTTTTCAAACACCCGATAGGTACAACATATACGCCATCCTCTCGACGGTAGGCGTACTGTCCGCCGGTGAGTATCATCAAGAATGATGGTTTTTCCATCTTCTGGCTGTCTATATCAGCAGCTAATGCCAACAAGTGCTTGGCGGCATCCTCTTCTTCGTGCATACCTAATTTGACTTCAACAGCTGCCCAACGTTTGTCGCGTAGCGCTATGACCAAATCACATTCCAAGCCGTTCTTGTCATGGTAATGGAACAGTTCTCCATCCAACGCTTGTGCGTAAACACGTAAGTCGCGGGCACACAGGTCTTCAAACAGGAATCCGAATGTGTTGAAGTCTTTGAGCAGTCCAGCAGGACTGATGCGAAGCAGGGCAGCCGCCACACTAGGGTCAACAAAGTGCCGCTTGGCTGAGGTGCGGATTGTGGTTTTTGAGCGCAAAGCCGGTGACCAAGCAGGCACATCGTCCACTATAAAGATCCGCCGCAGGGCAGACATGTAGGCTGCAAACGTGTTTGGAGCCATACTTTGATCTGTCGCCCGCACATCAGCCATGATGGTCTCGTTAGATGCCATGGTTGAGATGTTCCGGGCTAACGATTCCAACAGTTTGCGCACACGCAAGGGGTTCTTCTCCACGCCATCCACCCGATGGACATCAAAATTAATCACTTCCTCAATGTAGTTGCGCGGCGTCTTGAGTGCTGCGCGTTCTTTTAATCGGATACTTGCCGGCCAGCCGCCACGACAAACAGCGTAAGCCAGTTGCTCGATGGTCAGATCGGATTGTGCGGCTATATCCGGTTGCTCGTCGAAAAGAGATTGCAGGCTGACAGCTCCGTTCGATTCCTCGGATTCCCACAGCGACATCGTTCGCATCCTTAGCGGTGCTATTCGTCCCACACCTGAATGCATCCGTTGTTCGTCCTCGCCAGCATCCTTGTTTTCCTTTGGCACAGCCGAACCGGTAAGGATAAACTGTCCGACTTCACCGCGCATATCTACGGCAAACCGCACAGCATCCCACAACACAGGTGCTTCCTCCCATTCGTCTATCAGACGCGGAGTAGCCCCATCCAGTAACAACGAGGGCTTGTTCAACGCTATCTGTTTGTAGCGCTTGGAGTTGTCTCTGTCCTGCATGTAGAGCGCACTTCCTGCCGCGTGACGCGCAGTATAGGTCTTGCCGCACCACTTGGCACCTTCCACCAGTACTGCCCCGGATGCTTCCAACTGCTCCTGTAGTTCATTGTCGCAAACACGCGATTTGTAGCCTTTGACTTCCATATGTAAAATGTCGTTTTAGAAAAACGCTACAAAGATACGAAAAATTATTGATATATGCAAGGTTAGCTGTAAAAAATTTTGTTTTATTGACGATTTTGGCACGTTTACATTGATAATTTTGGCGGATTTTCACTGACATGATTGGCGAACAAAGATAGACCGCAACCGCGAACGTGACCAGCAGAACGACGACATCCTTATCCGTAACGGTTGGCAAGTGCTGGTCATCCGGTAATGCCAACTCTCCCGTGACCGGATTGAGCACGCCCTGCAATCCGTTGCCTTGGCGCTGAATGAATACTATCTGAATAAGGTGATAATATAATCCTCGAATCTGCAATTGCGGCACGATTTTTGCGACCAAGATATTGAGATATTCCGCTACGAAACGTCATTTTTGTATTTCGCGGCGGATTAAAAGAGGGCAAAAGGCCACATTCAGACGGCTTGTATGAATTATTTATATACCCGCCCACATAATAACATAGATTAATTATGAGTTTATTACGAGTCATATTAGCCATTATCTTTCCGCCATTGGCGGTGATTGACCGTGGGTGCGGTTCGGTATTGATTGTGTTTATCCTCACATGCTGTGGCTGGATTCCCGGAGTGATTGGAGCATTGATTATCCTGAACAAGAACGAATAATATGTCCTGTCCACATAATATGGAGAAGCCAATTGACATTTGGCTTTGAAAGGGAAGGTGGTCGGGGAGACCGAACCGACCGAGAATGACTGCCCTTGCACAAACGATTGTCCGTAATATATCACACAAGACGATATGATTGACTCCACCAGCATGTGCTCGCATTTACAACGTAAGTTGTTTGATGCTGATGGAGAGTACCGCGCTATCCGGGAGCAAATAGAGAATGACCCGGAACTGACAGCCGTCGTCCGTTCACGGCAGCTGCATATCTATCGGAACAGCCAAAAGATTCTCATCCTCGCCGGCAAATCAGCCCCGAAGATCCTACGCGACGACGACCTGATGAAGCTGTTGTGATTCAGTGACATATAGAAACAACTTGCTGAAGGATATACACAATAAGGATTATTCCGTTGTGCAATAATCGTTCCCGAAGGGATAAGAAAACATCCAAAGTGGCATGTTGGCTTTCGGGCTTGCATGTCGCTTGTTTTAATATTCCTCCGGCACATAGATATAATTCAACAGTGGGTGCTCGAACAGGCGGCTGCAGATTTCGTAGTCTTGACTATTGTACCATTGTCCGTCCTCGCCTAAGGCATAGAGGATATCCGTCTCGTAGTTGTAGATGTAGAACTCCGCCCAAGGGAAACGTTGCTTGAGCTGTAAACACTTTTTCTTGTCATAACTCATACCCCATTTGCGCGTGATTTCCATGCTGAACTGCAACGTGTTGTGTTCGTCGAAAATGACGATATCCGGATAGTTATCATACGGGTTATCCGTCACCGTAGATTCATATAGGATATACCAACCTCTTCGCATGCGCACCTCAGGATGCATAGCAACGAGCGTTTCTGTGATGATGGTCTGATGAACCATCCGAGCCCGCGGGCTGCCGATAGATTTTACGTCAATCATAGTTTTGCATTGTTTGTAATTGTTAAAATGCGATTGCCAAACCGACCTCTGCCGGCGACACGCACCATCGCAGTTCTACGGCAGCTTGGTCGAACTTGGAGTTATAAAGATCAATAGCTTTGTTATACTGCGCAGATGCGCCTAACGTAAATCCTAATCCTATTCCCAATGGGACTATCGCGCAGCACTCCATTCCCAAGACGGCGCCATAGTTACCGGATGTAATGGCTAATAAACCTCCCAGCACAAGTCCGCCACCTATGCCTGTGCAAACAGCACCACCGACCAAGAAGCCGTCGGCTTTCTTCCACTGGTGATAGGCTGCAGCGTTCTCGCGTTGCAGAATACGCTCAACCTCTTTCTTGGAGATGTAGGTGTTGTTGTGAAAGAAATGACCATTGTCCCGATAGATGCGTCCGGACTGCAGGATCTCGGGAAGGGCGGATGTTGGTGTAGTTTTGGCAACTGGTTTTTGTTTTGGTACAGCAGGTTGAGAGATGGTATGATATACCTTAGCCTGTCCGGTATGCACAAACAACACTTTCTCTATTTGCGATGCAGGTAGTGTGGACTCATTACCATCTATCATATACGCGACCTGATCCTTTTTTAGGGCGATAATCCGTGCACGAAAAGTATTACCCGATAATAGGCTTATATCCGCCAAGCTCTCGTCAACCGGTTGTTGTGGTTCGAGCGTCAGCGGCGTTTCGGCAACGGGCTGAGTGTCAGCTGCTGCAGGCTGAGCGTTAGTCGCTGCGGGCTGATTGTATAGCACCACCTTGCCGTTGGCATAGATGATGGTGCTAATGTCTGCAACATCAATCACAAATGTCGGTCCGTCCGGATTGTCCGCCTCCTTGTAGCGGATAGCGGATTTGGACACCTCGATAATCTTCGCTTCAATCTTTTGGGCATCGGTTGTCACAATGATGTCTTGCGCGTATGACGCAAGCGATAGTAGTATGAGTGCCGTAAGGATGACGGCAAGACGTAATTTGTTCTGCATAGTTCTTTGTGTTTTTGAGTACAAAGATACAACTTTTGCAGGACAAAAGCAAAAGTTTGATGGATTTGATAGAAGAAATCGAATTTATCGAAGAATTTTCTCTATAGCCTTGCTGGCATTACTAATTTTCGATGGAACGGTAGAAGGGATGGCCGCATTGAATTCACTGGAAGTAGGTACATCTTTTCCTGTGACTTTATTTACCCAAAGTCGAAGCGATGGTTTGTTTGTCAAGTCAGCGTAGCCCATCTTCTCTAAGGCGGTAAGGTATTGTGAAATAAAAGCTAAATTGATATAAGAGGTCTTTCGTGGATTGCTCGGCAATCTGCGCAATAGTCCTATTACAGCTTCTTCCTGTTCAGGCGTAAGATTACAAAGAGGCGTATAGCTGTCTAATGCAGGTTGACTCTCCGTCTGTAAAAATCCTGCATTAACTTGCTTTAAGATATAGCCTGTTTTCTGTTCAAACTCCTCCTCTTCGTCACTCTTCACGAACCACGAGAGGCACACCCGAACCATCGCAAGCAAACAAATGATGCCGAGAGTGGTGAAAAAAGCATATGCGCACAATTGTTTGTATGGCGTGGGAAGAACGATCGCTATAATTGTGACAAAACAAATAACCGTACATACCCGCATGATTGTGCGGATAGTACGGTCAATGGTGTATAGTTTGCGATATGTCGATGGGCTAATGTGCATACAGGTGCGCCGTTTTATTTTTCTGCCGCAAAGATACGAAAAATTTCCGAATAATGCAAATAATTTACAAAATAACTTGACAAATGGAGATGAATAACATTCAAAGTGGCATGTAGGCTTTTGAGCAGGTATGTTGCTTTTTTGTTTGTTTACTCCCTTGCAAGCACAGCCCGCACGAAGTTTGGGAACTGCTTGCAGGGTGCTGAGGCGGTGAGTTGAGCGCGCCAGCGGTGGTAGAGCTCCATGTATCGCGGATGAGACTTGTCGCGGATGATGGCTGATGCCTCGCGGCAGGCCTGGCGCCATTTGACGCGCTGCACCTGTTCGGCAGGCGTGAGGGGTGCGGTATTGTAGTCGCGATACGACTGCTGGTACATCTCGTTCGGACCGTGGGCTACCACCTCATGTGTGAAGGGGTCTTTGAATCCTTTCACACGGGTGTTGGTGAAATGGTTAATGCCTTGTTCTCTTTTCTTGCTGATAGCACCCCGCGAATAACGGATGCCATCAATGGTATGGATGTGTGACATAAGAGATTTTTGTTAAATTGTTAAATTGTTAAGTTTGTTAAATTGTCCTGCCGGTGAGTTGTCGGTTTCGATAATGGTTAACGAACCATTAAGGAATATACAACGAACCACTAACGATCGCCTTCGGCAAATCAGCCAAATGTGGCTGATGCATTCTGTTTTTTGATGTGAGACACTTGAGACAGTTGAGACACTTTGAACTGTCTCAACTGTCTCAACTATCTCATGCAATTTTTTTATACGCGCCATACTTAATCTTTTGTACCAATCCTTGGGTTTGCCATTCATCGTTCCAACGCAGCGCCGTCGCACGGGAGATGCCTTGGGTAGCGGCTTCTGCGACGAGAGTCTTGGATTCAAACTCGGCGGGAAGGAGTGAGAGAAGGATGCGGCGCTGGTCGAGGGGCTCGATCTTCGGGATGGAGATTTGATCAGCACCTTTGATGAGGCGGTAGGCGGCGGCCATGTGGAGGATGAGTTTGTTGCCGATAAGTTCGGCGGTGGCGTAGTCGGTGTCGGAGCATGTTAATTGATAATTGACAAATGACAATTGATATTTACTGGCATCGGATGCCAGGCTAATGGACGGAGCGAGGCGGAGGGCGGAAAGGATCATTGCTATGCGCTCTATCTGGACAGCCATGCGGAGGACGACGGAGTGGAAGTTACTGCCGAGTTGGGACATGAGGGCGGGATAGGCGTGTTCCAGATGCTGGCCGAGACGGGTGCGCTGGTCGGGCGTGAGTGAGAACTCTATCGGACGCGAGGCATAGAGTTGCTTGCAGAGCTGATAGAGCTGTGCTGCGGCGGCGGGCATCACGGCGTTGGCAGATCCGGCAGGCTCGACGTAACGGCTCGAGAACGGTAGCTGATCGTTGACGATGAGTGTGAGTAGGCGCGAGAAGTAGCCGTTCTCGATGCTCGGCACGAGTGCACGGTACTGGCTGAACGTGCCGGTAAGCAACACGGAGAGTTGCGGGCACGGGATAGAAGAGGTATCGTTCGCGCGGTTGCGCGTGATAGGCTCATGCTCTGCGGCTTTGCGCAGGGCGGTGTTGTAGCTTGTGACGCTGGAGCGCCACACATCGGTTATGACCGAGCCTTCGGATTCATGGATATACCCGCGACCATTCTGACGCTCCAGCTGGCGGTAGAAACCCGGATAGGACGAGTCGCCGGCTATGACGAGCGGCGCGGTTTCGTTGACTTGGCTGACAAAGTCCAGCGCCAGATTGGCGATACCTTTGCCGGAAGCCGCTGAACCGACGATGAAGCATTGCAGGTTTGGATAGTACTTCTTGCCCGTCAGGCCGTAGCGGAAATAGAGATTCGGCATACAGCTGCCTGCTGCGGTCAGCAGCGATAGCAGCAGCATGTCGCGCTCGGCATCCGATTGCGCGAGCGATAGGACGGGTTGGATGATGGCCGGAAGATTGTCCGACGAGATGTGCGAGCAGATGTGCATGTCGGTTTCTGCCTCGCGAACGGTAGTTAATTGTATTGTACTCATATATTGTCAGCCATCTTTTACCTCCGGCCGACGTAGAGGGAATAAAAGTTTATATTATGGTTAGCGAGAAGCAATCGTAAATCGTTCAATCGTAAATTTACACATGCCCCTCTATAATATAGACGCGCGCGCGAGAGCTGTGTCGTAAATGCTGTTTTCCCTTTTATCGAGAGCCCTCATAAGTAGCGACAATTAGATGGTACTGGCGGCGCAGAGAATCAGTGCGTTATAAAAAGCTATAAAAAGGTGTCGCTTTTTCGAGTGTTGATAAAAACGTGCCTGTTTTTTATGCGCACGGATTTAGACAATCACTGAAACATTTCGCTCCAACAGATGGTAAAAATGTTGCAAAATGTGTCACATTTGTTGCAGTGCAACGTGAGTGGCAGATTTTGCAACATGATTTTTTGTATATGTGTAAAAAAAATAGTACCTTTGCAGTCGCATTCGGTAAATGGCGCTCACCGATGCCGCTCTGCGACATGAAGCGCACCATTACCTCTGCTCTCCCCACCGCAACCTAAAGGTTCCGTTGGGGACCCCATATAACAAATTGTATTTTATCCCATGAAAAAGAAACTTTTTACATCAATCCTTCTTATCTCGCTTATCCTTATATCGGGACATGCGTACGCGCAGGTGACGGTGTCGGGTGTGGTGCTTGAGAAAGCAAGCAGCGAGCCGGTCATCGGTGCATCGGTGCTGGAGGAGGGTACGACCAACGGTACGATCACGGATTTTGACGGCAACTTCACGCTTACGGTTGCCGAGGGCGCGACGTTGGTGATCTCATATGTAGGTTATCAGTCGCAGACTCTGCCGGCATCGGCGAACATGACCGTTCTTCTCGCCGAGGACAGCGAACTGCTGGACGAGGTTGTGGTGACCGGTTACACGACGCAGCGCAAGGCTGACCTGACCGGTGCGGTGAGCGCCATCAGTGCGCGCGACCTGGAGAACCAGCAGGAGAACAACCCCATGAAAGCCCTGCAGGGCAAGGTGCCCGGACTGAACATCACGGCTGACGGCAGTCCGTCGGGCGCGACCACGATCCGCATCCGCGGCGTAGGCACGCTGAACGACAACGACCCGCTGTTTATCATCGACGGTGTGCCGACGAAGGCAGGCATGCACGAACTGAACCCGAACGATATAGAGAGCATGCAGGTGCTGAAGGATGCCGCGAGTGCGAGTATATACGGTTCGCGCGCGGCGAACGGCGTGATCATCATCACCACCAAGCGCGGCAAGGAAGGTCAGATACGCGTCAATTTAGACGCATCGGTAGCCGTGCAGCAGTATGTGAACAAGATGAGCGTACTGGATGCCGAGGGCTTCGGCAAGGTGATGTGGCAGGCATACGTGAACGACAACATGAACCCGAACACGAACGCCTTGGGCTACCGCTACGACTGGGGCTACAATGCGCAGGGTTATCCGGTGCTGAACGGCATAACGATGAACAAGTATCTGGAC
The DNA here is from genome assembly GCA_002309255.1 of Bacteroidales bacterium UBA1216. Lineage (GTDB taxonomy): Bacteria > Bacteroidota > Bacteroidia > Bacteroidales > Paludibacteraceae > Colicola. Next base: position 20,695 of record DBXI01000073.1, read on the forward strand.
GAGGCAGGCACGACGCCGGCGGCTAACACCGACTGGTACGCCGAGACCACTCGGCCGGGTGTGATACAGAACTATAACGTGTCGGTCAGCCACGGCGGACAGAAGGGCAGCTCGTTCTTCTCGATGGGCTACTACAAGAACGAGGGCGTGATCAAGACCTCGGACTTCGAGCGCTTCTCGGCACGTATCAACAGCGACTACAAGGTGATAGGCGACTACGTGACCATCGGTGAGAACTTCACGATGAACCGTACCACGGAGGTGGCAGCCCCAGGCGGTTTTCTGCAGAACGTGCTGCAGTTCAACCCCTCGCTGCCTGTTTATACGACCGAGGGCGAGTACGCCGGTCCTGTGGGCGGCTATCCTGACCGCGAGAACCCCTTGGCACGCCTCATGCGTAACAAAGACAACCGTTACACCTACTGGCGTCTGTTCGGCAACGCATACATTAACATCACGCCGTTCAAGGGCTTTGCCATCCGTACCACGGCGGGTATCGATTACTCGCAGAAGAAGCAGCGCATCTTCACTTATCCCGTGACCGAAGGTACGGTGGCCAACTCCACCAACGCCGTAGAGGCCAAGCAGGAGCACTGGATGAAGTGGATGTGGAACGCGATAGCCACGTATAACCTTGAGATTGGCAAGCACCGTGCGGACTTCATGGTGGGTACAGAGCTCAACCGTCAGATCGACGAGTACTTCTCCGGCTACAAGCAGGATTATATCGTACTGACGACGGATTACATGTGGCCGGATGCGGGTGTGGGCAAGGCACAGGCTTACGGTTCGGGCGGCAGCTACTCGCTGATCTCGTTCTTCGGCAAGGCTAACTACACCTACGACGACCGTTACCTGATCTCGGTGACCCTGCGTCATGACGGTTCGAGCCGCTTCGGTAAGAACAACCGTTTTGCCACGTTCCCCTCGGTAAGTGCCGGTTGGCGTCTGAGTCAGGAGAAATGGATGAGCGGCGCGAGCTCATGGCTGGACGACCTGAAGATCCGCGCCTCGTGGGGACAGACGGGTAACCAGGATATATCCTCTACTGCGCGTTATACGATCTATGTATCGAACTACGGCGTGAACGAGTCGGGTGGCCAGAGCTACGGCACGAGTTACGATATCGAAGGCACGAACGGCGGTCACACCCTGAACTCCGGCTTCAAGCGCAACCAGATAGGCAACAACGACATCAAGTGGGAGACCACTACGCAGACGAATGCCGGACTGGACTTCTCCTTCCTGAAGCAGACGTTGTACGGTTCGTTCGACTGGTTCTACAAGCAGACCAAGGACATCCTCGTGCTGATGGACGGCATCGGTGCCATGGGTGAGGGTTCGTCGCAGTGGGTGAACGCCGGTGCGATGGATAACATGGGTGTAGAATTGCAGTTGGGCTACCGTAACCAGACCAAGGGCGGATTCAAGTACGACATCAGCGCGAACATCTCCTCGTATAAGAACACCATCACCAAGCTGCCGGAGACGATTGCCGCCAAAGGCACGTTCGGCGGTAACGGCGTGAAGTCCGTTGTGGGTCACGCTATGGGTTCGCAGGTGGGATACATTGCTGATGGCATCTTCAAGAGTCAGGAAGAGGTGGATAACCACGCTATTCAGGAAGGTGCAAACGTAGGTCGCATCCGTTACCGCGACCTCAACGGCGACGGGTTCATCACCGAGGCTGACCAGGACTGGATCTACTCACCTATACCTGCTGTAGCCTTCGGCGCGAACTTCTACTTCGAGTACAAGGGCTTTGACCTGACGCTGTTCTTCCAAGGCGTAGGCGGCGTGGATGTGATCACCGACCTGAAGAAAGAGACGGACATCTGGGCGGGTCTGAACATCGGATTCCTGAACAAGGGTACGCGACTGCTGGACGCATGGAGCTACACCAACCCCGACAGCGATATTCCTGCATTGAGCCTGAGCGACAACAACAACGAGAAGCGCGTATCAACCTACTGGGTGGAGGACGGCTCGTTCCTCAAGCTCCGCAACCTGCAGCTCGGCTACAACCTACCGAAGACAGCTTGCGAGAAGATGAAGATGCAGAACTGGCGCTGGTTCGTTTCGGCGCAGAATGTGTTCACCATCCACTCGAAGAGCTTCACCGGCGTTGATCCCGAGAACCCCAACTACGGATATCCTATTCCGCTGACGGTGACGTTGGGAACAAAAGTAACTTTTTAGTTTAGAGATGAGAGTTTAGAGTTTAGAGAAGTTTTTTAGTAAAAAGTTAAAAGTAGAAAGTTATGAAGACTAAATTATTATATGTATTGTTTGCGGCGTCCATTCTGTTCACCGCGTGCGACAACTTCTTGAACCAGGATATGCCGCAAGGTATATTGAGCGAAGATCAGGTGAGCGACCCGCAGTACGTGGATAACCTCGTTATCTCCGCCTACGCCGTGTTTATCTCGTCGGAGGACATCAACTCGTCGTTCTCGATGTGGAACTTCGACGTGCGCAGCGACGATGCTTACAAGGGCGGTAACGGAACGAGCGACGGTGACGTGTTCCATCAGCTGGAGATCTCGCAAGGTCTCCTGACCACCAATTGGAACATCAACGACATGTGGGTGCGCCTGTACAACAGTCTGAGCCGTGTGAATGCCGCTATTGATGCGCTCAACAAGACGGATGACTCGTACAAACTCAAAGAGCAGCGTCTGGGCGAGATGCACTTCCTTCGTGCCTACGGTCACTTCCTGTTGAAGCGTTTGTACAAGAACATCCCGTTCGTCATCAAGCCGAACATGACCCAGCAGGACTACAACGAGCTCAGCAACACCGAGTACACCAACGACCAAAGTTGGCAAGTTATTGCCGACGATCTGGAGTTCGCGTTCAGCGTGCTACCTGAGACACAGGCTGACAAAGGTCGTCCGACCAAGGCAGCCGCCGCCGCGTTGCTCGCCAAGACCTATCTGTACAAAGCGTACCGGCAGGATGATGCGAACAGCCATCGCGTGACGGAGATCAATCAGGATGATCTGAAGAAGGTTGTCGAATATACTGATCCCGCACTCTATGCAGGCTACGGGCTGGAGCCGGACTTCCATAACAACTTCCGTCCCGAACCGCAGTACGAGAACGGCATAGAGAGCATCTGGGCGATGCAGTACTCAATGAACGACGGTACGAAGAACGGCAACCTCAACTGGGCGTACGGACTGATCGTTCCGAACATACCGGGTGTGACCGACGGCGGTTGCGATTTCTACAAGCCCAGCCAGAACCTCGTCAACGCTTTCCACACCGATGATGCCGGTCTGCCGTTGATAGAGACCTTCAACAACAAGGATTTCTCCGCATCCGCGGACAACGCCGATCCGCGCCTGTGGCTGACCATCGGTCTGCCGGGCTTCCCCTACATGTTCAACCCGAACTACATGATGGCCAAGACGCAGACCTGGAGTCGTTCGAACGGTCTGTACGGCTACTACGTGACGCTCAAGCATAACGTCGATCCCGACAGCGAGTACCTGATCAAGGGTGCATGGTGGGGCAGTCCGATGAACCGCATCGTGCTACGTTATGCTGACGTGCTGCTGACACGTGCCGAGGCACAAGCGCAGTTAGGAAACGCTACGGACGCTATCGAGCTCGTCAACCAACTGCGTGTACGTGCTGCACAGAGCACAGGTATGCTCGCAGGCTATGATGTCAATTATGGTGCCAAGATGCGCGTTATGCCTTACGGTGACGCCGGTGACGCACTCGCTCGCGTGAAGATGGAACGTCGTCTGGAACTCGCATTGGAGAGTGAACGCTTCTTCGACCTCGTACGCTGGGGCGAAGCAGCAGAGGTGATCAACAAGTACTACGCCGAGGAGGCTGACAACTGCGCCATCTACAGCGCGGCACACTTCACGGCGGATAAGAACGAGTATCTGCCTATTCCTTACGAGCAGATAGCTGCGTCCAACGGTCACTACACCCAAAATATCGGCGGATGGTAAGCATTTTGGTTTTTCTTGGCATCTTTGGCTTTTTCGCTCGGTCACAATGCACCACATTGCTCCCTCACGATAAAAACCAAATCTGCTCAAGAAAAATTCCAAAACGAGATAATCACATGATAAACAATAGCAATATGAAAACAACAATTCTAAATAGGCTTTTCTCTTTGAGCGCAGTGGTCTTTGCTCTTTCAGCAATAGCGGTCTCTTTCACCGCGTGCAAGGAGCGGAATACGGACTTCAACCTGTCGGGCAACTGCGACATCGTTGCATTGACGCTTGACGAGAAGTACGAAGGTGCGATAGACCTGAAGAGCAGGACGGTGGTGGTAGCTATCCCAGAGACCTACGACGAGCACGTGATGACTGTTACCGCGATCACCCTGTCCGAGGGCGCAACGGCTGACCTTCACGTGGGTGATCAACTGAACCTCACTACGCCACGCGCTATCCGCGTCAGCAACGGCGATGTGCAGCTCGAATATACGCTCACCGTCAAGCACGATGAGGCACGCATCACAGGCTTCGTGATCAACGGTCAGTATATAGGTGTCATCAACCAGACGGCACACACGATCACCGCACAGGTGCCCGCAGGCAGCAACCTCCGCTCACTCACACCTACCATAACCTATACGGAGGGTGCAACCCTTACTCCCGCCAGCGGCGTGGCACAGGATTTCACCAGCCCCGTCCGGTACACCGTGACCTACGGCACGGCATCGCTCACCTATACTGTTACTGTGACCGAGATGAGTGCACCGCACGTGCTCTATGTAGGCTTGGCGGAAACGCAGCAGCAACTGCCCATCGAGGAGCAGACTGCTTGCACATGGCTACTGAGCAATGTGGAGAAAGCCGCTTACGCCAGCTTTGCACAACTGCAAGCCGGTCAGGTTGACCTGAGCGAGTGCAAGGTCATCTGGTGGCATCTGCATAAGGATGGCGGCATTGACGGCAAGGGACAGTTCGAGAACAACGCCGTTCAAGCCCTCGCTGCCGTGGACGCGCTGAAGGCGTACTACCAGGCAGGTGGATCGTTCCTTCTCACGCGTTATGCAACTTATCTGCCCGCGTACATCGGTGAAGCCGACTGCGTGCCTAACAACTGCTGGGGACAAAACGAAGCCGATGCTGAGACCGTTGGCGGATCGTGGGATTTCAGTATTGCCGGACATGCTGACCACGCCCTGTGGCAGAACCTGCTGATGAAGTCCGACGCACCGGAGAATGTCTTCGTCTGCGATGCAGGCTACCGCATCACCAACTCCACCGCCCAGTACCACATCGGTGCTGACTGGGGTGGCTATGAGAACCGTGAGGTCTTCCGTAGCAAGACCGGTGCCATCGACATAGCCGGCAGCAACGATGCAGTTGTAGCATGGGAGTACCTACGCACGGCTAACCACGGTGCGATCGTCTGCATCGGTTCGGGATGCTATGACTGGTACTCTGTAGCAGGCGAAGCCGGTACGGAATATTACCACCAGAACATCGCCAAGATAACGGAGAATGCGATCAACTACTTGAAGAATTGATAATTGACAATTGATAATTGATATTTCAGAGTTATGAAAACGACAAATCTAAATAGGCTTTTTTCTTTGAACGCAGTGGTCTTTTTTCTTTCGACTATTAGCGCAGCTGTCTTCTTCGGCTGCGAGCAGAAGGTACCTGTTGATCCGCAGCGCGACTGGGACGCCACGACCGAGCAGTACGCGTCGGTTGATGAGAAGACTTCGGATACGTACTACAAGCCCTACGCAGGTTTTGTAGGTGACCCGATGCCGTTCTTTGATCCGGTGAGCAAGAACTTCAAGGTGCTGTACTTGCAGGAGTACCGTCCGAACATGGCGGGTACGTACCACCCGTTCTGGGGTGTGCAGACCAGCGATGCGGCGAACTACACCGCGCTGGGCGAGGTGCTACCTACCGGCAGCCGCGCCGAGCAGGATGCAGCACTCGGTACAGGCTGCGCCGTGTATAACGAACAGGACAAGCTCTACTACATCTTCTACACCGCCAATCGTGATCAGCCCAAGACGGGCGAGGATGCACAGATCGTGATGATGGCTACTTCGCCGGACTTCAAGACGTGGACGAAAGACCCGCTGTTCCGTCTGCGTGGCATGGAGTATGCCTACAGCAGTTCGGATTTCCGCGACCCGCAGGTGTGGCAGGGCGAGGACGGCTTGTGGCACATGGTGGTCGCTACGAGGGTCGGCGGCAAGGGTAATCTTGCCGAGTTCACCTCGCCAGACCTGAAGGCGTGGACGCACCAGGGCGTGTTCATGTCGATGATGTGGGATCGTTTCTACGAGTGCCCGGACGTGTTCAAGATGGGCGACTGGTGGTACCTCGTGTATAGCGAGATGCACAGCGCTATTCGTCGCGTGCAGTACTTCAAGGGGCGCACGCTGGACGAACTCAAGGCGTGCACGGCAGGTGATGCGGGGCTCTGGCCGGACAGCCACGAGGGTTTCCTCGACAGCCGCGCGTTCTATGCAGGCAAGACGGCAAGTGATGGTACAGACCGATATATCTGGGGCTGGTGCCCGACACGCGAGGGTAACGACAACACCAAGACGAACTCCGGCAGCGAGCCGCAGTGGGCAGGCTCGCTCGTAGCACACCGACTCATCCAGCATGAGGACGGCACACTCACCCTCGGCAAGATCGACGGCATTGACAAGAAGTACAACACTGCCAAAACCGTCAAACTGATGGCGCAGAGCGACGAGGGTGTGACCGTAGAAGGCAGCAACTATACGTTGGAGGCGAACAGCTATGCATTGTTCAACCGCCTCGGCTACCACAACCACATCTCCATGACCGTCACCACCGCTACGGCTACCGACAAGTTCGGTATCTCGCTCGTGCGCGGCACGGACAGTGAGAAGTATTATACCTTGATCGTTAACCCCGAAGGCGCAAGCAAACGCAAGATCAACTTCGAGGAAGAGGGTAGTGCAGGCAAGGGCTTCATCGAGGCTATTGACGGCTACATGTTCGATACTCCGGCGGACAACACCTACAAGATAGATATCTTCACCGACAACTCGGTGTTGGTGCTGTACATCAACGACAACGTGTGCTACACCAACCGAATATATGGCATACAGCACAACTGCTGGTCGGTGAACAGCTACAATGGTACGATCAAGGTGACAGATATGAAAGTAACCAATTATTAACCCTATAAATAGTTATGATTATGAGAAAATTTTTCCTTATCGCTGCTCTGTTTGCAGCAATGACAATTAATGCAACCGACCTGTTCGTAGGTTCACAACTTGTAGAATGGGGTGACGGTCTAAAAATCGAAGCATCTAAATTTGCTGACGTTGTAGCCGGTCAGAAACTCGTATTCACATACGAAGACGCTACAGACGGTTTGGAATTCAAGGTGCTGAACGAGCATTTCGACCACCTTGCCGGTTCACGCAAGAATGTATGGATTAACGGTAACGGCTCATATGAGCTTTATCTCACTCCTGGAGCAGTAGCAGCTGTCAAGGAGCATGGTTTGCAAATCATCGGTGCGCACTTCACCGCAACCAAGGTCGAGGTCGTGGATGGTGAAGCAAGAGAAGGCGTTATTACGCTTTGGAAAGGATTCTATTGGGTAGATAATTGGGGAGAGATGTTGTTCTATCCCGAGGTTTGTACAACGGTTGACTGGAGCACCATAGACGCTATCCGTTTTTATTCTGAAGCAGGTCGCTCTGATTTTGATGTGAACTTCAAGAAAGGCTGGGGTGACGGTGAGCATATCGGCGGTATTTCCGACATGTCGGCAGGCGACGGCTATGTTGAGCTGCCCCTAAACGATGCAAGACGCGAGCTCCTTGCTTCGGTTGACAATGAATTGATCGTGCAATGCTTTAAGGGCGACAACAAGGCTGCATTCAATGCAACCGACATCGTGCTCGTTCCTAAGAAGGAAACGCCGACCTCTATCAGCCGATCATCATTGGAGAGCAAGGCTGTAAAGATGATTGAGAACGGTCAGGTGATCATCATCCGCGACGGCGTTCGTTACAATGCGCTGGGTGCAAGAATGTGATCGCGTTCGGCAACGCGGTCGCACCGATGTCGCTTTGCGACATAAAAGCGACACGTGCCTCCGCTCTCCCCACCACAACCCTTATAGGTTGTGTCGTGGACCCCAAGAAAGAAACATAAAGATATGAAGATTAAAGGATTTAGGAATATGAAAAAGTTTATTGTTCTCGCAGCTGCGGCTGTAATCAGTGTGGCAGCATCAGCAACGGATCTTTGGACAGGATCGAAACATGTATCATGGAGTGAGGGCGGTCTGCAGATTGCAGCCGACAAGTTTGCTGACGCCCAGCCCGGGCAGAAGATTGTGGTACACTTCACCGGTGCCAGTGACGGCATGGAGTTCAAGGTTATCAATGAGCATTTCGACCATCTTGCCGGTTCGCGTGAAGCGTTGTGGATCAGCGGTGACGGTGTGATTGAACAGTTCCTTACAGAAGCCGCCGTAGTCGGAGTGAAGACCTACGGCTTGGAGATCATCGGATCTAACTTCACCTGCACGGGTGTCGAGCTGTTGGACGGCAAGGAGCTCAAGCCGGGCATCAGTGTGTGGACGGGATTCTTCTGGGCAGACGAGTGGAGCACACTCGAGCTCTATCGTGACGGCTACTGCAATGTAGATTTCAGTTCGGTGACAGCTATCCGTTTCTACTCGGAAGCCCCGGGCACGGAGTATGTGCTTAACTTCCTACAGAACTGGGATGCGGGCGGCAAGTTCGCTGATCAGTCCGTGATGACGGATGGCGAGGGTTACAAGGAGCTCGCGCTGACGGATGAGCTTCGTGCGCAGTTGCCCGAGGCGGGACACTGGATGATTCAGTTCAACAAGGAGGGTTTGGATCCGTTCAATGTGACGGATATTGTTCTGGTAACTGGCACCACTGCTGTGGAGAGCGTTGAGCAGTCAGCGGTCAGCACCCGGAAAGTGATCGAGAACGGTCAGGTGGTTATTATCCGCGAGGGCGTTCGTTATAACGCGCTGGGAGCACAACTTTGATCAACTGCGGTACAGGCGGCTGACTACCGCCTGTACTGACCAAAACTGACACTATGCATAACGTACGAATCCTGTTTCTCATCTGCTGTTGGCTGCTTAGTCTGCCACTGTCAGGGAATGTGTATTATTACCAGCCTTCAGGCGGGCAGTGCGGTGACCCTATGCCGTATTATGATGCAGCCACGGGCATGTTCCGCATCTATTACTTGTACGAGACTCGTCCTAATCCCGACTGGACGTATCACCCTGTTCACGCTGTTGAGACGCGCGATGTGGCACACTACACATCGCTGGGCGAGGTGCTGCCTACGGGTTCGCGTTACGACAACGATGCTGTCATCGGCACGGGCTCGGTGGTGTATTGTGCGGCTGACGGCTTGTACTACCTGTTCTACACCGGTATGCGTCACAAGACGAGCGATGAGCAGTGCGGTCAGGTTGTGCTCAGTGCCACCTCCAGCGACGGCGTGCATTGGAGCAAGACGAACTTTTACATGGATGCAACCGTTGGGTACTACTACCGTGATGACTTCCGTGACCCCGATGTGTTCGTCGGCGATGACGGGTTGTACCACATGCTGGTAGCGACTGGCAAGGACGGGAGGAACGTGCTGGCGGAGTTCACCTCCTCCAACTGCCGCGAGTGGACGGACAGGGGAGTGTTTATGACCACGATGTGGGACCGGTTCTACGAATGCCCGAACGTGTTCAAGATGGGCGAGTGGTGGTACCTCGTGTACAGCGAGAAGCACAAGGAGATCCGTCGGGTGCAGTATTTCAAGTCCCGCACGTACGAGGGGTTGAAGGCGTGCACGGCTGATGATGCGGGTCTGTGGCCGGACGATCATGAGGGCTACCTTGACAGTCGTGCGTTCTATGCCGGCAAGACGGCGAGTGACGGCGTGAACAGGTATATCTGGGGCTGGTGTCCCACGCGAAGGAACTACGACAATACGGCTGTCAACAACGACGACGGCGAGCCTGACTGGGGCGGGACGCTGATGGCGCACCGGCTCATCCAGCATGAGGACGGCAGTCTGACGCTGGGCGAGGTACCGGGGATAAGGGACTACTTCAACAGCGACGTACCGCTGCCCGCTACATCAGTTAACCTGTTCGAGGGGCAGCATCAGCTCTTTTCGCCGCTGACGCAGCAGACGCATATCTCGTTCACGCTCATCACCGGTAGCGCACAGGACAAGTTCGGCATCTCCGTATGCAGGGACGCCGGCAGCGAGGTGTTCTACTCACTCATCGTCAACCCCGAGGAAGGCGACCGGCGCAAGGTGAACTTCGAGCAGGAAGGTGGCATGGGGTTCATACCGTATATCGACGGCTACTTCTTCGCCCGTCCGGAGGACAGGACGTACCACGTGGATATCTATATCGACAACTCGGTGCTGGTGCTGTACATCAACGACGAGGTATGCTACACCAACCGAGTGTACAGGATGCTGCAGCACGGCTGGAGCATCAACTGCTATTCGGGCAGCATGCTGGTGCGCGACATCCGCCAGCAGGTGTATAAGGAAGGAGTGACGGCAGTCCATCTGCTTCAGGAAGATGCATCTGTTATGAAAAGGATAGAGAACGGACAAATGGTCATCATCCGAAACGGAGTGCGGTATAATTTGCAGGGAGTTACAGTCCGGTAAGTAAAGAACAACAATTGTTTAATTCTAAATAGATCTATTGCATGAAACGTTTATTACTGTTTGTGGTTCTGTTGGCAGGTATCCTTTCTGCCAATGCGACCGACATTTGGGAGGGAACCCATGATGTCACATGGGAAAACACCGTCTCTATTGAAGCCGACAAGTTTGCGTCGGTGAAAGTCGGTGACTTTATTATCGTTGATCTGTCCTTCTCGGAGGAAGATGTCATCGAACTCAAGTCCAACGGTCAGCGTCTGCCTGGTACGCTTTACACACGCCGCGGAACGGATTACACGCGCCATGTGGCCTACATTACCGCCGCTATGCTTGCGCAGCTGCAAACATACGGCCTGGAAGTGTGCGGTAATCATTTCACACTCAGCAAGGTCAGCTACGCGGACGGTAAGAACAACGTTCACGAGGGCGCCATCTGGACGGGTTACTTCTGGATTGACGAGTGGAAAACTATGGAGTTATGGAAGGAAGCACTGCCTGCCGACCTGTCCGATTACAAGGAGATGATTATCTACCACGAGGCCAACCGTACGGATTATGTGCTTAATATCCGTGCGAACTGGGATCCTGCCGGTATCATCTCTGACAAGGGCAGCCACCTGACCAAGTATGCCACCTATGCCGTGCTTGACCTCTCGGAGGTGGATGTAGCGGGCATCATGACTGCCACCGGCTCCGACCGGCTGCTGGTACAAGGCAACAAGGAAGACGGCGAGCCGTTCAACATGACCGAGATAGTGCTGGTTAGGAAGAGTTACCACCGTGCGGTGACAGCCGGACGTTATGGCACGATCTGCCTGCCATACGCGGCATCTGCCACATCCGGCGCGGAGTTCTACAGCATCCTGGGCAAAGAGGTGGATGGCGGAGGTGCACTGACCAACCTGTGGTTTGAGCAGGCTGAAAGCCTCGAAGCCGGCGTGCCGTACCTGTTCAAGGCGACAGCTTCCGAACTGACAGTGACCTACACGGGGGCTGTGGCAAACGAACCGGACAACAGTTCGTCCAACGGACTGGTAGGTGCATATGCCGAGGCTGAGATAGCGAAGTCCGACGACAACTACATCCTGTATAACAACGAGCTCTACAAGGTTGGTTCAAACACCTACAAGGTGGGAGCCAACCGCGCGTACTTTGACATATCTTCGATGTCTGTATATGACCCGGATAGTGCACCTGCACCGGGACGGAAACGTGTGAGTCTGGCTACCAGCGGTCATAACACTGCTACGGCTATCGGCTTGATAGAGACAGACAATGCGGGCGTATGGTACGACATGCTCGGACGACCTGTCAAGCATCCGGCAGAAGGAGGCGTATATATTCAGAATGGAAAGAAAATAATTGTTAACCGATGAATGCTATGAAACGTAACTATATCTCACCGCGTAGCGAAGCAACTTTGCTGCGCCAATCATCCGCTTTGTGCGCGGGCTCAGGCTCCAAGGGTTCGTTGGGTGTCAATTATGACAATCTGGTATCAGGACAAATAGGTGACTGATTATGTGGTACGTACTTATCTTTTTAGCCGTCATCCTGTCGGGATGCGCTAAAGCACCGCAGACCGATGAGCCGTTCCGTCCGGTGTATCACCATTCGCCGGAAGCGAAGTGGATGAACGACCCTAACGGCATGTTCTACGACGAGCAGGCGCAGGTTTGGCATCTGTACTACCAGTATAACCCCAACGATGTGGTGTGGGGGCCGATGCACTGGGGACACTCCGTCAGCCGCGACCTCATCCATTGGGAGCATCTGCCTGTAGCCCTCTATCCGGATTCACTGGGAACAATCTTCTCCGGATCGGCGGTTATTGACCGCGAGAACACGGCCGGCTTCGGCGAGAATGCCGTAGTAGCCGTATATACGCAGTCGGAGTACATCGGTCAGAACCAGTCGATAGCCTATAGTCTGGACGGCGGCATGAGTTTCACCAAGTACGAGGGCAACCCCGTGCTGCTGGGCGACATAGCCGACTTCCGTGACCCGAAGGTGACGCGCGACGGTGACCATTGGCTTATGACACTCGCTTGCCAGCAGGAGATTCGCTTCTATCGCTCTCCCAACCTCAAGGAATGGACTTACCTTTCTTCATTCGGTGAAGGCTATGGCAATCACGGAGGTGTGTGGGAGTGCCCTGAATTGGTAAAATTGAAAGGTGAAAGGTTAACGGATGAAGGTGACAAGTGGGTGCTGCTGGTGAGCATCAACCCGGGCGGACCGTTCGGCGGGAGTGCTACGCAGTACTTCGTGGGCAACTGGGACGGAACGGAGTTCACATGCATAGACGAACCCGACGAACAGAAATGGCTGGACTACGGAAAGGACAACTATTCGACATTTACCTTCCACAACTGCCCTGATGGACGCATTGTCTCGCTCGGCTGGATGAGCAACTGGCAGTACGCCCAGCAGGTACCCACTATGGCATTCCGTTCGCAGAACACCATCGCGCGTGAGCTCGGTTTGTATGTGGATGAAGCAGGCGAGTACCGCGTGGCGGTTGTTCCCTCGCCTGAGAACGGGGTACTGAAAAGCAAGCAGGTCAAGCAGCCGACCGATGCCTGCATCATCGAACTCGAACTGAGCGGTGAAGAGAACTCGGTGACCACCCTGATGAATGCCAAGGGCGAGAAGGTGGTGATGACGCTCGACGTGCAAGCGCGCACCTTTTCCATGGATCGCACCGCCTCCGGCGACTGCTCGTTCTCGCCGGATTTTGCTGCGGTAACCACCACACCGTTGTTTGTTCAACGCGACCAGTACAAGGTGCGTCTGTATATCGACCACTGCTCCATCGAGGCTTTCGATGCCGACGGTGCTTGGGCGATGACCAACCTCGTCTTCCCATCTGTTCCCTATAACCGCCTCGACGTTGTCGGAGGCAAAGCCACTATCTTTGACATTAAATAAATCATCAATATGAAAACCTCCAAATTAGCCATCTTACCCGTACTGCTGACGTTCTTCACGATGGGCTTTGTTGACCTCGTGGGTGCCGCCAGCAATCACGTGCAGGCCGACCTCAATCTGACCGAGGCGCAGACATACTTTATCCCCTCGTTGGTGTTCTTCTGGTTCCTGATCTTCTCCGTGCCGACATCGGCGCTGATGAACAGGATAGGAAGAAAGAACACCGTGCTTGTATCTTTAGGCGTTACGCTGCTGTCGCTGCTGTTGCCCATGTTCGGCAACGGCTACTGGTTGATGCTGTTCGCATTCTCGCTGCTGGGTATAGGTAACGCTATCATGCAGACCAGTCTGAACCCGCTCGTGACAAACCTCATCAGCGGCGACAAACTCGCCTCCACACTCACTTTCGGCCAGTTCGTGAAGGCTATCGCCTCGTTCATGGCACCTATCATCATGACCTGGGGTGCTGTGGCAGCTATTCCGACCTTCGGGCTCGACTGGCGCGTGGTGTTCGTCATCTACGGCGTGATAGGCGTGCTGGCAACGGTCTTTCTGTATCTGACGAAGATTGAGGAGCAGCCGCTGACGGGCAAGAGCTCGAGCTTCGTGGATTGCTTCCGTCTGCTTGGGCATCCGTTTGTGCTGCTGTGCTTCCTTGGTATCATGTGCCACGTGGGTATTGATGTGGGCACGAACACCACGGCACCCAAGCTGCTGATGGAGCGTCTGGGATGGACGCTGGACGCTGCGGCGTTTGCTACGTCGCTGTACTTCATCTTCCGTACGATAGGCTGCTTCAGCGGCTCGTTCATCCTGCGCTATGTGCCGAGCAAGGTATTCTTTGCCATCAGCGCACTGATGATTGTTGCGGCTATGGCGCTGATGAGCTTCGGACAGACACAGGCTGTGCTCTATACAGGTATCGCTCTGGTAGGTTTTGGTAACTCGAACATCTTCTCGATAGTGTTTGCCGAGGCGCTGAAAGCCGAACCCGAGAAGCAGAACGAAGTGAGCGGACTGATGATTATGGGTTTGTTCGGCGGAACGATTTTCCCGCTCTTCATGGGCTTTGCCTCCGGCGCTTTCGGTACCATTGGTGCTGTCTGCGTTATGACTATCGGTGCTTTGTATTTATCATTCTACACCCTTAAAATCAAGAAACAATGAATTACGTAGTAGGAATAGGCGAGGCACTGTTTGACTGCCTGCCCGAAGGGCGCAAACTCGGCGGCGCACCCGCTAACTTCGCGTACCATGTAAGCCAGTTCGGCTTGAACGGCTGTGCCATCTCCGCCATAGGTGACGATGAGCTCGGCGAGGAGATAATCGAAAAGTTCGAGGCGGTCAGCCTCAACCATATCCTGCCCGTCGTGGAGCAACCCACCGGTACGGTCAAAGTCACCCTCGACGACAAAGGCGTACCCCAGTACGAGATCTGTCTGGGCGTGGCGTGGGACAACATCCCGTTGACCGACGAGATGCTTCAGGTAGCACGTCAGACACGTGCTATCTGTTTCGGCTCACTCGCCCAGCGTAGTGAGGTCAGCCGCAAGACTATCCACGCGTTCCTCGACGCAGCCCCTAAGGTCGCACTGCGCGTGTTTGACATCAACTTACGTCAGCACTGGTACACCGCTGACGTCATCGCCGAATCGCTCAACCGCGCAAACATCCTCAAGATCAACGATGAGGAGCTCGATGTTGTGGCCACCATGCTGCTCGGTGTGTCCACCGAGCCCGGCAGGCTCATCG
The DNA here is from genome assembly GCA_002309255.1 of Bacteroidales bacterium UBA1216. Lineage (GTDB taxonomy): Bacteria > Bacteroidota > Bacteroidia > Bacteroidales > Paludibacteraceae > Colicola. The sequence continues at coordinate 36,060 of DBXI01000073.1, forward strand.
CCGAAGACCCCGACAAGACACGCGCCGTATGCCGTGACCTTATCGCCAAATACGACCTGAAGATGCTCATCCTCACCTGCGGCGCCATAGGTTCATATGTCTTCACCGACACCGCCGAGAGCTATGTTGCTACACCCAAGGTCAAGGTAGCTGACACCGTTGGAGCCGGTGATAGCTTCACCGCTACTTTCGTCGCGCAGATCCTGCTCGGCAAACCTATCCCGGAGGCGCATCAGAAAGCCGTACAGGTCAGCGCCTTCGTCTGCACGCAGGCCGGAGCAATGCCCGTTCTACCCGACGAACTCAAAAAGTAACAACCGTCTCTCCGGCGGATAAATCCAATCGAGGGTGTGCAAAATTTAGACACACCCTCGATTGGTAGTTAGGCGTTGGAAACGCCAATCACAGAACACGAATTATTCGCTCACTATTTCCTTGAAATGGCTCCGAGAATCGAATCACGCACATTCGGGTTTAGTTGCTCTAGCTGTGTCACTAAATCCTTGATCAGTGCGCGCGAACTGTTCTTCTCGAACGGGCAAGCCTGTTTCTGCTCTGCATACCCTCGCAGCTCTGCGTGCCGCCGCAGATCTTTTTCCTCTATCAAGCACAGCGGACGTATCAGCTGCAGCGGCATCTTGTCCATCTGTAGTTTGGGATAGATCGTGCTGAACTTGCCCTCGAAGATCAGGTTCATCAGCAGCGTCTCTACTATATCGTCCTTGTGGTGTCCGAAAGCTATCTTGTTGCAGCCAAGCTCCTGCGCGGTGTCAAACAGCGCCTTGCGCCTGTACCATGAGCACAGGAAACATGGATCTTTGCTTCCGTCCTCCGTGCCGATCGCTGTGTCGCGAACGATCAGAGGCACGCGGAACTCCTCGCAGAACGACTGCAGGTAACTTATATCAGTAAGGTATGCGCGCTCGCGTACGCGCACGTGAATAGCCGTAACGCGGAACTTAGGCACGTAGATCTGCGCGCGCTTGCCCAATAGCTCCACCAGCGCCAGCGAGTCCTTGCCGCCGCTTAAACCGATGAGGATATGATCGCCGTCCTCGATCAGTCCAAAGTCAGCGCACGCCTTGTGAAACCGTTTCGTCAAACGATTGCTCAGCCGGGCACATTCTATTTGTTCTGGGGTCTTCTGCATGGTTGGTTTCCGTAGTTTGCGTAGTTTCCGTTGATTTCGTTGCTTGCGAAGTTGAATAAAAAAAGCCGCTCTTGGCGGCTCTTGTTGCGGAGGATGGGATCGAACCACCGACCTTCAGGTTATGAGCCTGACGAGCTACCACTGCTCTACTCCGCGATCAAGCTTTTTTCAAAAAGCGACGTACTGGGCAATCTTTCCATTATCACGACTTCTTGCAAGACGCCTACAGATTGTCGCTATTTCTCAAAAGCGGTGCAAAGATACAACAAATATTTCAAATATGCAAATTTTTTTACATTTTTTTGCAAAAAAAGTGCATTTTTCTTGCATTTATCAAAATTTATTTGTAAATTTGTACGCTTTTTCGCGTTCGGCGACACGTTCGCATCAGATTGCGCGGTGCGCAATAGTGGTGGCGTGTGCCTCCGCTCTCCGAAAAAACGACTGCTGATCTGCCGTTTTTTCGGGGTGTTGTGCGGGTTGCGCGTTATAAGAGCTGAAACAAAAAAACAAACAAAATAACATTATGCAAAACAAAGGAATTGTAAGAACCCTGGCTGTATTGCTGTTCTTGGTTTGCGCTTTCTACCTCTCATTCTCGATTGTTGTCAATCATTATGAGAAGCAAGCCAAGGAGTATGCAGCCGGTGACCAGGCAAAAGAGTACCTCTATCTGGACTCTATTGCCCCGAAGAAAGTGTGGTTCGGCTACACGCTGAAAGAGTGCCGTGAGAAAGAGATCAACCTGGGTCTGGACCTCAAGGGCGGTATGAACGTAACGATGGAAGTGAGTGTGCCCGACATCTTGCGTGCACTCAGCGGCTACAACACGAGCGAGAACTTCAACCGTGCTATGGCTCTGGCGCAGGAGAAGCAGAAATCCAGCGGTGACGACTTCGTTACCCTATTCCTGGCTTCGTTCCGCGAGGTGGATCCTGATGCTCGTCTGGCTTCGATCTTTGCTACGTTTGAGTTGAAGGACAAGGTAACCACCAGCTCCACCAACGAGGAAGTAGAGCGCGTTATCCGTGAGGAAGTAGAGGGCGCTATTAACAACTCGTTCATGGTGCTCCGCACCCGTATTGACCGCTTCGGCGTGGTTCAACCTAACATCCAGAAGCTGGCTCAGTCCGGTCGTATATTGATTGAGCTGCCGGGTATCAAAGAGCCGGAGCGCGTACGTAAGCTCCTGCAAGGCTCAGCTAACCTGGAGTTCTGGGAGACCTACGACTTTGCTGAACTGCTGCCGCAGATCGCACAGATCGACCGCGAGCTGGGTGCTGCTAACCTGGCTACTGAGGAGGCTATTGGCGAAGATGTGAAGGATGAGGAGAAGGAAGTAAAGGCTGCCGACGCATCGGTGGACGAACTGGCTGAGGCTATCGCCGCCAGCGACAGCGCAGCTGCTGCTGCCAAGGAGCAGAAAGAAGCAGTAGAGAACTACAAGAAGGCTCATCCGCTGTTCTATATCCTCAACCCGTCGGTTAACCAGGCCGGTCAGGCGTATCGCGGACCGGTCGTAGGTACCGTTCATTACACCGACACCGCTAAGGTGATGGCTTATCTGACCTCGCAGCAGGCTAAGCAAGTGCTGCCGCGCGAGCTCCGCTTCCGCTGGACGGTGAAGGCTATCGATGATGCTAACTCGCTCTACCAGCTTGTTGCCCTCAAGGCACAACGCGACGGTCGTCCCTCGCTCGAAGGTGACGTGATCACCGACGCACGTGCTGACTTCTCGCAGATCAGTGCTTATGCCAATGTCTCGATGTCGATGAACGCTGAGGGAGCCAAGGCTTGGCAGCGTATCACGAAGGAGAACATCGGCAAGTCGGTAGCTATTGTGCTTGATGGATTCGTTTATTCGTTCCCGACCGTGCAGAACGAGATTGCCGGCGGTAACTCGCAGATCACCGGTAACTTCACCGTGGAGGAAGCCAAGGACTTGGCTAACACCCTGAAGTCCGGTAAGATGCCTGCTCCGGCTCGCATCATCCAAGAGGATGTTGTTGGTCCGTCGCTGGGTAAGGAAGCTATCCGTAGCGGTCTGTGGTCGTTCGCACTCGGCTTCGTGCTCATCCTGTTGTACATGCTCTTCTACTATGGCCTGATTCCGGGTCTGATTGCTGACTTCGCACTGCTGTGCAACGTCTTCCTGCTGGTAGGTATCTTGTCATCGTTCTCGGCTGTACTGACGCTGCCGGGTATTGCAGGTATCGTGCTGACCATGGGTACGGCTGTCGATGGTAACGTGCTGATCTACGAGCGTATCCGCGAGGAGCTGCGCGCCGGTAAGAACATGCGCAAGGCTATCGAGGACGGCTTCCGTGGCGCTATCTCCGCTATCGTGGACGCCAACGTAACATCGTTGCTCACCGGTATCATCCTGGCTGTGTTCGGCACGGGACCGATCAAGGGCTTCGCCGTAACGTACATCATCGGTATCATTTCGTCGTTCATGACGGCTGTGTTCATCACACGTCTGTTGCTCGAGGATTATGCGAAGCGTGAGGATGCCAAGGAACTGCCGTTCACCTCGGCTATCGCCAAGAACTGGTGGCAGAACATGCACTTCAACTTCGTGGGTGCACGCAAGTGGGCTTATCCTGTTGCCGGTGCGCTGATCATCTTCGCCCTTATCGGCCTCGATCCGCACGTGTTCGGCAAACTGAACTTAGGTATTGACTTCTCCGGTGGACGTAACTATGTTGTTCGCTTCGACCAGCCGATCAATACGCAGGACGTTGAGCACTCGCTGCTGGCTGTGTTCAACGAACAGAACGCTGAAGGCGAGAACCTGACCGTACGTGTCATCACCTTTGGTGAGACCAACGACCAGATCCGTATCTCCACCAACTTCCGCATCCAGGATAACTCCGAGACGCTTGACGACGAGATCGAGCAACTCATCTACGAGGGAACGAAGCAGTTCTTTGCTCAGCCGCTGACGTTCGCTGAGTTCCAATCGACGCAGGCTAACGAGGAGGTAGGTATCATGCAGTCGCAGAAGGTTGGTCCGGCTATCGCCGACGATATCACCACCTCCGCTGTATGGGCTGTCATCGCTGCCTTGATCGTGATCTTCTTGTACATCCTCGTTCGTTTCCGCAACTTCGCTTACTCGGTAGGCGCGCTGGCTGCCCTGTTCCACGACACCGTGATCATCCTTGGCTTGTACGCCATCCTGTGGAAGATCATGCCGTTCTCTATGGAGATCGACCAGGCATTCATCGCCGCTATCCTGACTGTTATCGGTTACTCCATCAACGACACCGTGGTTATCTTCGACCGCGTGCGTGAGTACAACGGCCTCTATCCGAAGCGTGAGCGCGAACGTAACATCAACGATGCCTTGAACGCTACCTTGTCGCGTACGTTCTCGACCTCTATGTCAACGTTCATCGTCCTGCTGGCTATCTTCCTCTTCGGAGGTGAGAGCATCCGCGGCTTCGTATTCGCATTGCTCATGGGTGTGATTATCGGTACGTTCTCGTCGTTGTTCGTCGCTTCGCCAATCGCATACGACATCCAACGTGCCATCGCTAACCGCAAGTCTAAAGCCGCCAAGTAAAATTCCGGCTTACACCTAAGTAGAAAGGGAGCATGTCAATCACGACATACTTCCTTTCACTTTTCCTGCATATAAGGGCGAAACAAAAATAAGCGAGGCTACTGCTATTAGCCTCGTTT